>NZ_JBEPON010000003.1:0-474248 GCF_040546785.1 Dietzia sp. 2505
AACTCCTTAGGAAACGCCTTCGGCATGGTGCACATCCTTCCAGCGTCGACACATATCGACGCAGATCAGATGTCACCTATGGGTGCAGCAGTCCCGAAGTCTGCTGTACCCAGATCGACCCGCGCGCGATTGAAGTCAGAGCGCGAATCGCTGATACAAAGCGCCGGACTCCCGGTAGCCCAGATGTTCGAGTCACGCCAGGGAACCTTGCGACAACACTGCAGCGTCTCACAGCGTCACTTTGAGAATTGGGGAGTTTATCTCCGGACTCGACCTCCTAGGAAACACACCGCAGCGGAAGCTCCATGGCAGCGTTCACCGGGAGCTGGAAAGTTGACCCTCCCCACCGGAGGGTCTTTTGCTACCCGCAGAGAAGCCACACCAGCTGCATAACAGCAGAGTTGCGGACGTCGCCATCCCAATGCCCGCTCTGGTCCCTCGCGGCCGGTTCTTGCAGCGCCGTTGGTGCGGGTCCACGCTTGACCTCAGGGATCCATTGATGTCGTAGTCGTCTGATTGGATTCATCCACAGCTGGCATCAGGGCGGACTGCCGCCGCGAAGCAAGAGACCCGCTGTAACCGGCGGTGCAGCGGCACGAGGGCCCACCATGATGAAAGGCCAACAATGGAACTCCAACCGATCAGTGATCCTCTCGGGGCCGCCACTCAGGTCACCGTCTCGCTACCGCTGCCCGACCCCCGTCATTTCGCACCGCTGGATCAGGTGACCGCGTTGCACCGAGCGGGTTTGACCTCAGCATCAGCGGTGTTTATCGATGATCCCACGGCGGATCGCAGCCAATGGCCTAGCGAGGACGCGGCGTTCTTCAGGGCAATCGCTGATGCCGAGTCGGAGTCGACTCTGACGCCCCTGGTGTGGGTGAGGGTTCGCACCGCACCCCGCTACCCCTCGCTGCGCGAGGTCAAAGCCGAGCGGTTTCCATTCCCGTCTAGAAACGAGGTGCCGCGGGAGCCGGGGTGGCCAGCTGACTTCGGCGGAACACCGGCAGAGACCGTGAACCGGTACTTGGTCGACGATGCTGGGGCGCGTCTTGTTCAGCACGTCCCACCGGGCGACGGCTGGCATCGCGTCGCCTGGATCGGTCAGGACCTCGGCGATGCCAGCATGCCGTTCCTGTTGTGTGAGTGCGCCCTGCAGTACGTGATCGATTCTCGGGGCCAAAGGACCCGCTTCGGCAACGACGAAACCTGCGTGTACCGGACCGCCGCGGCCTACCTGCGGGCACTGTCCTGCCAGCGGGACTATCCCGAGAGGACTCCAGCCGCGTTGCGGGAGATGGTCGATGCCGCCCTGGCCGGCCAGTGGCTTGGGCAACGCAGTGGCGATCGACTGTGGGGCTCGAACCTGTATCTGCAAACAGTATCCGCGGTGCTTGATGTGCCGATGCCGTGGCAGCTAGCCGCAGCTGCAGTCGAAGCAGGGCTAATCAGCCTCGACGGGGCTGTTGTGGGTCTCCCACAACCCGTCCGGGCAGCTCCGGTTGGACCTGTCATGGATTGGGACAGCAACCAGGAATCCGACGGCGACTGGGTCGTCTGGTGGGCCCGTCTCGATGGCCGCTACCAGGTCGAAGTCACCCGCCACCCCGACAACACCAGCCACGGGACCATGGCCATCTTCGACCACGCCACCAACGACACCATGATCCACACCGAGCAGGTGCGTCTGGCGTACGGCGCGGTCTTCGGCCCGGACACAGGCGACGTCGATGCGTGGATGGGGCGTGCCGTGCGCGTAGCCGACGAGCACGGCGGATAGGACCTGGAACTCGCCAGCAACCGATAGACCTAGCGCGACTCACGCCGCCAACGAAGGTTCCATCCGGCGAGACACTCATCGATCGAGAACTACGAAAAGACTGCGCGTCGGGATTGTCACCCCTCGCTGCAGCTGGGAAATCTAGGCTGCTTCCAGCGTGAGTGTTCAGCTCGTTACGCCCAGCGTGATGCCGTCCGCGAAGCGGATTCCAGTGCGGCAGCAGCGTCGTGGCCGCGGGTGCACCATTGAACGGGCGAGAGTCCACGCAGGTCCTCATTGGGGGAGCTCAACCACAACAGCGCTGTCCACTCGTCTGCGGATTCGGTGAGTTTTCGCCAAAGGGCAACGAGGGCCGGGTGCACGTCGTCGCCTACGACCTGCCAGGTCGGACAGACCCATCGCTCGTTCTGCAAGCGGGCAGCGAGCACGGTGCCCGCGGCTATTCGGCGATAGATCGAGGACCGCGATTCGCCGAGAACTTCCGCCACTGAGGCGGGTGTGTAGAAGGGGCCCACCGCAGCGTCCAACTGCGTGTCGGCGGCGGCGCCGGAGATGGTTCGCGCCGGCGAAGGGTCCATACCGACATTGTCCTGCGCATCGCGCCACTGGAACACCCCTTGGAACAAATGGTGTGTCCCCGGGCTCCACGAGCCCCAGGGCGAATCACACATCTTTGCCCAGCTCTCGTTGCGCGGACCAGACCGCCCCACCTGGGAGCGTGCGTGCACGTCAGTGGCCCTCTTTGGTAGCGCTCCCGTTCGGCTTACCGCAAGATTCGCAGCGAGGAAATCGGCATCTCCGCCTTGCCGGTTCGGGAAAAGTAGGCAAGAATCACCGACATCGGAATCATTGCCTCCCAATGCGGGGGCATGGTTCCTTTTTTTTTGAGAACGGAGGTCCCTAGAACGACAGACACACCCCGGACATGACTGTGGGCCGAGCGCTAACTCGGCCCACACTCAGAGATTTTGTTCGGCGATTGCAGTCGCCGTCCTACCCCACCGCTTACCGAGCGATATGGAGCTTTCGCATGTCATCATCACCCCTACCCCTGTTATCCGTCAAGCCCCGAAGCCGTAGCGCTGGGCTTGCCGCGAATCAGTCGGCGCAGATTCGACCCACTCCCGTGTCAGTAGTCACCGCGCGGCGCGGTGTGCGGCGAAGCCCCGCGCAGTTGCAGAGCCTGTTGCAGCCCACGGTTGATCGGGGCCTTGCGATGGAGCTGCTTGACGATCCAGAAGTTCTGGCGCGCGCGATCGCTGGGTGCCGTGTGATCACCTCGGTCGACGGGAAGAAGGTCCAGGTCAATTCACTGCGTTGGTTGTCGACGATCTCGGTGCGTCAACTAGTCGGGGTGCGCCGGCTGGGTTCGCACCACGGCGCACGATCGACGTTGGCTACTCACTCCACCCGCCTCGATGGCCGCACTCATCTCGTGTTTGCAGAGTCCCTGCTCGAGGGTGCCTGGATGTCGGTCTTGGATCGTCGAGATGATGTGCACGGCTATCTGGGTCAGGGATGTGCGGTGACCTGGCCAATTAGCGATCTCGGCTACCTCCATCATTTCATCGACATCCTGGCCGATACCGACGATGGGATGACCCTGCTGTCGGTCAAGCCCGGCCATCTGCTGACCGGTTTCAACGGGCTCGTGCTTGAGGAGCTCCTCCCCGACTCGTGCCGTGCGCATGGGGTCGGTTACGAGTTGCTGGGATCTCTCTCTGACCAGTGTCGCGTCAATCTGCGTGCGCTAGCGGCATGGCGCTGGAAGCAGCCGGTTGAACGCGAGGAATGGTGGCGTCCGGGAACGCCGGGCGCCACCATTTCGGTGGCACGCTTGGCCCGCCAGCTCGGCGGCGCAGAACTCGGACGGGGTCGGGCACTGCTGGCGCTGGCGCAGAACCACCTGGATATAGACCTCGATCAGCCGATTCGCACTTCGACGATCGGGGTGTGGCGATGAGTGAGCGCAACTGGTTCGGACTGTCCTCCGAGTTCACCTACGGGGCCTTGCGCGTCTCGGTGCACTCGATCAACACCGACGCCTCGCCACCGATCGCGATACTCATCGACGAGACCGGCGAGCGTCACGAAGTGCCACTGTACGAGGCGATACGACTCTTTAATGAGGAAGCCGTCCACAACGGTCCGGCGCTTGACGATTCGAAGTCGCACCTGGCTGATTCGCTGGAGGGATTAACCCAGAAGCAGCAGAAGACCGCGTGTGAGCGGGCCGGCCATGTCCGCGAGATCCTCTACGGCGATCCCAGCGGCATGATCAGCGCTGATTCTGACGCACTGTTTGACCCGGCCCGCTCGCCACTGATGACGCGGATCGCCCTCAAAGCCGAACAGTTGGCTGGCGCGCGGGGCTACTCGAGAAGTTCCCTGCATCGCATGGTGTCGACGTACGAAGTACACGGCACGCGAGGGCTCGCTCCGCACTCCCGGAACGCGTCCGAGCCGGCGCGACCCACCGACGGTGTGGATGACGAGGTACTCGACCAGATCTACAAAACGCTGAACGAGATAGCCCGCAACCGTTCGACTATGACCCTTAAAGCCTGTCTGGTGCGTGTCCGTACCGATCTGGGCAAGGCGGGGCTCGACGTCTCGGACCTGACTCACCACCGCATCAAGTCCATCGTGGAGCAGATCCACCAGCAGCTCAAACTCCGCCACACGGCACGCAGTCGCCGCAGTCTCCAATCGCGTTCAACCAGGGGTCGGCGGCGGCCGCCTCCGTCGTATCCGGGCGAGCAGATCGAGATCGACTCCACCCAGCTCAATGTGATGGTCGAATCGCCGTCAGGCGGAAAACCGCTTCGCCCTTGGGTCATCGTGGCAATCTGCATCCTGACCCGCGTGGTGTTCATGCGGATCACACCGCAACCTCCCACCAGCCGCGATGTACGGATGCTGCTGTGGGACATCTACGGGCCCACCGTCACCGAACACGGTCCCGAAGACGGGGCGCTGCCGCTGGGCGTCCCCGAATCAGTGACCGTCTCAGGGCATCCGTTCCGAATGAACATCGGCACCGTGGTCATGGACCACGGAAAAGAGTTCGAGAACACCTCGGTAGTCGAGTTACTCGGGCGTTGGGGATGCGACATCGCTTACGCCCGCACGCGCACTGGCTCTGACAAGCCGTACGTCGAATCGATGAACCGGACGTTGGACCTGTTCCAGCAGGACTTAGAAGGCTATGTCGGTCAGGGACCTGAGCACCGCGGCGAAAGTATCGACGGAGCACTGTCGTTCCGAGCGTTAGATGCGATTTTGAAGGCGTGGCTGATGAGCGTGTACATGCATCGTCCACACTCTGGCCTGCCTGCTCGAAGTGGCGATGGAAAGTCATACTTCTCGCCGGCCCAGGCATACGCGCTGGCGATACGACGCGGCGCAGTGCTGGACTGCCCCCTGACTGCCGACGACATCTACACCGTCCTCGATAGCGCCAGAGTCACCGTCTCCTCCGACGGCGTCCGTTGTAGAGGGCTGCGCTACGACGGGCCCGCGCTGAGCAGCATCAAGAGCGGGAAGGTCTCCCCACAGATGTCGCTGAGTCGCCGGAAGACCGTGAGATTCGACCCCAATGACCGCTCACGGGTGTTCTTCCGCGACGATGAGGGTAGGTGGCATGTGCTGCATGCCATTGACCGAAACGGCAGTACTTTTCCGCCATTCAGCGACTCGATCGCTTCCGAGATCGCCGCGATGGACGCACGAAAACTGCCCTCCGATGAGGCGGACGTGCGTAATCGCACCGCCTTCGTAGAGGTCATCGACAAGCTAGCTCGAACCCATTCCCACAATCTCGATGTTGACCGGATGCGGATCCTTGACACCGTCCCCGACCCGGTCGGCGTGCCCAGTGTCCTCGACGACGAAGACGAGGCGGACGACGTGGTCGATCCCCTAGTTCTCCGGCTCGACGACTGCGTCAACTACCCGATCGAGGAAGGGGACCTGTGGTGAACGCTCCCCTCTTCGCCCGGCCACTTTCCGTTCAAGAGCCAGAAGATTGGCCATTCCTCCCTCGACGCTGCCCCACTCTGCCGTCGGCATTTGATCATCACGATCGCGACACTGTCTGCGCCTGGATAAACCAGCTCAAACCCATCGAGACGTCGGACATCAAGACCATCGAGGACTCGATGTGGCACCAGCTCAAGCGCAACGGCCACCAGTACCAAGGGGGCCGGCAGATCCTGGCCGTCGACGGCGAAGCCGCGCTCGGCAAAACTGAGGCAGTCACCACCGCACTCCTGCGCGTTCACGACGTCTTGATCCAAGACGCCCCGATCCCCGCGCTGCCCGAGGCGCAGGTGCGCCATTGCCCGGTGGTCTACATCGCCGATCAAGGGGCGAGCTTTCCAAGACTAGTTAAGGCGATCGCTCGGTTCGTGCAGTCGGCATTGCCACTCAAATCATCGACTAGCGCCGATGAAGTCCTTGAGCACCTCGCCCGCTTGCTTCCCAACTTAGGCACCAAGCTCATCGTCATCGATGACGCTCACATGCTCCGCCGAATCGGGGCAGGCAGAGACCTCACCGACAATCTAAAACGAGCCGTGGACCGGCTCCCCGTCAGCTTCGTATTCGTTGGAGCCGGATTGCAGAAGTCTGCACTGTTCAAGACCAGTGGAGAACCAGGCGAATACTCGGCGGCGACACAGCTCGCACGACGCATCAAGAATATTCAGCTCACTCCGCTGACCACAGAAAAGCAACAACCGGCCTGGAACAATCGAGTCAACAATCTCGTTACCGAAATTGAAAAGGTTCCCAGCTGGGACTGGTCAGTCCTACGTGATCACACGTTTCGTCAGAACCTCTTTACAATTAGCAAAGGCTCTACCGGCCTGACGTTCTACCTCGTCAAAGAAACAATGACCACCGCCATCAGCAAAGGAGAAACCCCAACAGCAGATCATCTCTTGGCGGTCGCGAGAGGGATAGCGCCGTGACTCTCCCCCTCACCATCCCGCTGTGGCCCGACGAATCAGTCGACAGTTGGATCGAGACACTCGCGAGTCTGAATGGATGCGCGCCTCGCGACATCGCGACCCAATCAACTCTCAACAACGGCGGCAATGCGGCCCCGCTGACCCGATCGCTTCGGATAGAGACTGCCCAAGCGCTCGAGACGACTACAGGCGTCCATCACGCGGAAATCATGCGGGCGACTCTCAATCGCTACCAAGTTGCAGGCCTGCAACCCACCCACGGTCGGCGTGTCGCAGAGGGCACGTGGGCAAACTATCCGGGAACGAAGTTCTGTCCAGAGTGCCTCAAAGAAAGGGGGTTGAGATGGACCCTTTCGTGGCACCTGAGCTGGAGAAACGTGTGCCTCGCGCACAACTGCATCCTAATGGCTCACTGCCCCGCGTGCGGAACCCCTCCACGAGATTCCGCCCACCCACACCCACGCACTCTCACCGATTCCACCGGCACCGCACGCGGCACAAAATGCACGTGGGCCTGCGCCACAGAATTTCTCTCATCGTGCGTGCCCGAGATTCTGCCTGCCGCCTCCTCCCTTCTGCGCACAGAACGGACCCTGTCCCAGGTTCTAGGGACGGGGCAGGCCGAACTCCAGTACACCGATGGGGCACCACTCCCGGCCAGACACTTCTTCTCCGATATGACGCTACTGACGCGGTCCGCGCTCACCGCGATCAAGGCGAATGAAATCAACTCTCGAACTGTTGAAGACTCAGGTTTGTCGAGACTCTCGTTCTCAGTTGACGTCAGTGACGCCTTCGCACCGCCGTACCGTGGCAACCTTCGGCTTGACGATCAACCAAGGCCAGCCCCGATGGCACTGGCCGCCACAATGGCACTGGAGGTCCTGGCCGACCCCCGCACCCGCGAAAACAACTTCGCTCTGCCGGATGGCCACTGGCTAACGGAGCAACGAAGCAAGGTCATCGTCGACAAAATGCGCAGAATCGGCGCCTCTCTTCACAGTCGATACCTAGAGCGGCTGCTCGAAAGCAGGCACCCACGCAAAGCCAAAGGTGGCTCCTCGATATCTGATTCTCACGGGCATCGAAAGGCAGCGCACTCGGCCATCGCGCTCACCAAGGCACGTTCGCACTCGATCGACGCCATGTCCCTACCATCTTGCCTCTGGCCAGAGGCCGTGCGACGCGCACCCGAGATGCCCGCACGCGTCGCCCGCGGCTACCCCTACCTCGCCCCCATCGCATTGGCGGCAATGGGCCGAAAACCGGATCTCGAAAACCTCGCCATTCAGTTCGGAATCGAAGCCGACGAAGACTCGATACGAACCGCGCTGAACCATCTCGTTTCCAACGAGGCCGGTGTGGAAGCTGTCGAATACCTCGCGAACCTACACGACCACCTCCGCGAGTGTCCGCCACCAATTGACTACCGGCGACGCCGAAGACTCTTCCCCGCACCCGCACACCTCGATCGCAACGAGAGCGAGCTCGGATCCACGCGACTACGCCGGCTCGCTCGGGCCGGAGGCTACTACAAGACCGAGGCTTTCATCTGGAAGATCAACCGCTACGTGTGGCAGGTGCTTACCGGCTACGACCCGTTCGTCACCCAAGGAGCGCAGCTCCTCCATGGGCCCGCAGCCTACGAGTACCGCAAGTTCGTCCAGAGCATGCCCCCAGATCTTCAGCAAGCGGCCGGTGAGGTCGCCGAACAGCTGCTACTGCGTCACCGCATCGGAGAACCCGTCGCCTACGACCTGGTCTGGAACGATGCGGTTGGCACATGGTCGGAAAGCGGCGAACCGACCCACTTCCTGCAGGACACAGGCCGCACCGATCTACGACGCTCCAGCCTGTCTGTTCAAATCGCCGCCTCAACAGCCGGTGATCCCGAAGAACTAATCCACCTAGCTTTGGCAGGCGAACACCATCTCGCCCTGCGGATTTATCGATTCGTTCTCACCCACAATCTGCCAGCAAAAGAAGCCCGAATCGCTCTCGGGCTCTCGATAGCTCAGATAAGCCGAGAAACCACACGAATCGAATCCGCACTCGGCGAGGAGCTGTTCTTCCGCCAGCCTCGTCGACCCCGTCAGCTCACACCTGCAGGTCGCGAACTCGCTGCGATCGCACGTCCCTACCTGGCGGACCTGCAACGCGTCGCTGGTCCCGCTGCTTTGCCACCCGATTTGTCGCTTCTCGACCCGCCCCCGGTCAAGCGCCGCTAGCGAGTGAATCGTGATGTTAGCAGTGGGGCTGCCCGTTGTTGATGATCAAGACTCGGGAGGCAATTGCTCTCACCGGCGCTTGGCGCGGGGTGGAAGAAAGTCCTGCGGCAGGTTGCCGGAGCGCACATTATCGGCACTTGAGGTCTTCCCGTTCCTGATCAGATTGAGCGAGTTCGTCTTTTCGTAGTCCGGTGCCTCTCGGTCGCCACCGGATGCAGAGCCTGTTGCAGGCGCCTTTGGCGACCCCGAATCGGGTAGCCCGACGGTATGCGACCTGTGATGGGGGAGCCACTTGGAAGCTATCGACGCTTGGACTCAATCGCGCCGCCGCTGATTGTTCGTATCGAACTTCCACTTGGGGTGTCGGGATACTCGACGCTGACGGGTTTGGGGCGAGGCGGAGGGACGGCAACCGCTGGGGCGATGTTGTCAGAGGGGGGCCGCTCCAACAGCTGTGATTTCCGCACACGCTGCACAGACCCCACGCACTGGCGGCGCTTGTTGGGCCGGTCGAAGTGAGGCACCAGCTTGCCGTTTGTTCCAAGTGGTGAGTGCTGGCCACAGTCGTCGCACGTGGCCCATTCGGCACTACTATCAGGCGTCATCAACAGCACCTATTGGTCGAGTGCTGCTTCATAGAAGGCGTCTGCGAGTGTTGTGATGACGGCGTTAATGGCGGGGCCGTCGCTGAAGAAGTAGTCGGCCATGGTGTTGTGGGCTTCCTGGTTTTCGACCACGGCTTCGATGACCGCTGACTGGAAGTCCTGCGACTCCATGAACTGCTTCTTGGAGTTGACCGTGGTCTGTTTGATCAGGTCAGGGTACGCGAGCAAGCGTTGCACTAGTCCTTGGACGAACTCGCGGACCTGGGACTGAGTGAACGCTTCGGCGCCGAACAGATCGTTCATTTTGTCGATGACGACTTGCAGGGCAACGAATTTTGGCTCTTTCCTGGTGCCGGTGCCGGCAGCGCTGATTCCCTTGAGCTGGCCGTCACCGGTGAGTGAGATGTCGACGGCATCGCCCTTGGTGTGTTTGACCCCGACCAGGACCACGTCAGAGAGATCTACCTCCGCGGCCCAGGCAGAGTCCGCGATGACCCTGTCCAGAAGCCGCAGGAAGATCGACAGCATCTCCATGTATGGGTCGCCGTAATCAACTATCTGGCTCATGAAGTCATACAGTCGGACGTAGGTGGACACATCCTTGCGGAACAGATCGAGCGAGTTGAGCGTGACCTTGTCGTCGGCCTCGAGCGCGGCGGCATACCGGCGGGCGAACTCGTGCTTGGCCGGGCTAATCGCGGCCGAAAGCGCGTTATTGCCCTTGCGGGAGACCCACAACTCGGCGACATCGCGCACCTGCTCTGGGGTGTAAATCCCAGGCTGGGCGAGCTTGGTCGCCAGGTGGGCGACAACATACGGGTCGGTTTCGGTTTCGATGGTGGCACCGGTGAAGTACGGCTCGAACGCGGCTCGGATGTCCTCGGGCTTGTTGACGAAGTCGATGACGAACGTCTTGCGCTTGCGCTCCCCGCTTGCGGTGCGGTGGGTGCGGTTCAGTCTGGAGAGCGTTTGCACGGCGGTGACCCCGGAGAGCTTCTTGTCGACATACATCGCCGACAACAGCGGTTGGTCGAACCCGGTCTGGAACTTATTGGCGACCAGCATGATCGTGTACGTGGTGCCCTTGAACGCTGCGGCAAGGTCTGAGCCGGCCCCCGGGTTCATGTTGGCCTCTGTGAACTCGTCGTCCTTGCTCGGCTGTGGACCCCACTCCGATGCCCATTGCTCGTGTTCGTCCATCGTCACCGATCCAGAGAAGGCGACTAGGGTGCGGTAGTTGTACGAGGCATCCAGCGCCGCTCGTTTGGTGATGTAGGCATCGATCGCCTTCTTGTACTTCACCGCGGCCTTACGCGAGTCGGTCACGACCATTGCCTTCGCTTTGCTCTCGAGCAGGTGAGCGACGTTGATGTGGAAGTGCTCCACGATGATCCGTACCTTCTGGCTGATGTTCGTTGGATGCAGCTTTACCCAGCGCATCAACCCCTTGTGCGCCGCGGACTCCTCCACCTCACTGCCGCTGCCGTTCGTGGCATTGCCGGCGATCTTCAACGCAGTGTCGTAGGTCTGGTACCCGGTGAGAACGTCGAGGATGTAACCCTCCTCGATCGCCTGCCGCATCGAGTAGAGATGGAATGAGGTCGGCTTCCCGTCGATGCCCTCGCGACCGAACAAATCGAGGGTCTTGTTCTTCGGCGTTGCGGTGAAGGCGAGGTAGGAGATGTTCTCCGATTCGGCCCGCTCGGCCATCTCCGAGGCCAGGATCGACTCGACGTCGAGGGTGCCGCCCTCCTCGATCTCTTTGACCTCTTCGGCGGTCAGAACGGCTTTGAGCTTGGAGGAGATCTGACCGGACTGCGAGGAGTGAGCTTCGTCGGCGATCACTGCGAACCGTCGGCCCTTCATCGACGAGTCTGCCCGGATTGCGTCGAGGGCGAAGGGGAAGGTCTGGACCGTCACCGCGATGATCAGCGCCCCGTCCTTCAGCGTGGTCGCCAGCAGATCGGATTTCGACATCGCGCCCGCTTTGCGGACGTCTTCGGCACTGATCGTGGCGACGATTTTCCCGGATCCGTCGATTTGCCGGATCGCGTCTTGGAGCTGCCCGTCGAGCACGGTGCGGTCCACGACCACAAGCACCGAGTCGAAGACCTTCTTGTCGTCGATGTGCATACGGGCGAGCCGGTGCGCGGTCCAGGCGATGGTGTTCGTCTTTCCCGACCCGGCCGAGTGCTCGATCAGGTATCGGTGGCCGACCCCTTCTTCGCGAATGGCAGCGACGACGTTCGTCATGGCCTCCCACTGGTGGAACCGAGGGAACAGCATGCTCGTCCGGGATACCGACGTCCCGGTGGTGACGTCCCACTCCTCCTTGGTCTCCACGATCATCAGCCGGCCGATGATGGTCAACCAGGATTCCTTGTCCCAGACCCGCTCCCACAGGTACGCGGTGGCCGATCGCCCGCCCTCGGCCGGCGGATTTCCCGCGCCGCCCTCGTAGCCGGTGTTGAATGGCAGGAAGTGGGTCTTCTCGCCCTCCAACCGAGTGGTCATCGCGGCCAGATCGTTGGAGACCGCGAAGTGCACCAGTGCCCGGTGTCCGAACGACAGCAGCGGCTCCGGGCGCCCATTGGTCAGCGGATTGCGGTCCTTGCGGTACTGGTTGATCGCCTCATCGAGAGACTGGGTGAAGTCGGTCTTGAGCTCAACCGTGGCGACCGGGAGCCCGTTGACGAAGAAGACTAGGTCGATGCAGCGCTGGTCGGCGGTGGAGAAATGCACTTGCCGCATCACCCGGACCCGCATCGCCGCGTATTGCTCATTGGTGGTCGAGTTTAGGCTGGTTTCGGGGCGGAACTGCGCCATCTTCAACCGGCCACCGCCGATGTACTGAACTCCATTGCGGAGGATATTCAGCGTCCCGCCACCGTGCTCGAGAGGCTTGCCGAGAGCAGTGGTCAGCACGTCGAGAAACTTCGCGGGCGTCCCCGCGGCTTTCAACGCCTTCTCGTACGCCCTCTGCTGAGTTTCCTGCAGCCAGGCGAACAGGTCTTCGGGGAACAATGCCCGCTCCCGGTCGTAGCCGGTGTCGTTCGCCGAGTACAGCCACCCATGAGACTCCAGGTACGTGCAAATCTCGGACTCAAAGACGACCTCATTGTGGTCAGCCATTACACCATTCCTCGCACGTCGATCTGGCCCGTCACCGAAGCTGTGATTAGCGCCGACCGCCTCTCACGAGACAACTCGACGAAGCGCTCACTCTCCCTGATCAACCTGTCAACTTTGGCTGATTGCTCGGCAATGCGGGTTGCGACCCGGTGTTGCTCTTTCACTGGCGGCAACTTCAGTGGCAGACGACCGAACGTGGACCAATTTCGGAAGTCGACACTGCGCTGACGCACATTCGGCGCCTGCGTTGCAAGAAAGCCACTGCGGCCAAGGTAGCGGAGCAGCGCCGCGACGTAGGCTAGGTCATCGCCCGCGATCGCTTCACAGACGTGGTAGGCCGGCGTTGCATTTCCATGGCTGTCGGATACCCCGACAGCACCAGCGAAGCCGTCGAGTGCGTGAAACACGAGATCGCCAGGACGGATCTCCTGATACCCGCTCTCGGTATCGGAGAACGTGTAACCCCCTTCCCGCCTGTTGCTTCGGAGTGTAACGACGCCATCTCGGAATGCTGTTACGACGCCAAGACCAGGGCGGGCAGGACGCGTGAGCGGTTGAATAACCCGCTTAATCGTGGTACTTCGTGCATCAGCAGGATCCCCTAGAAGCGAATCGACCTCTGCGTCCAGACGCTCGCGGAGCATCTCGATCAGGTGTTGCTGCTCCTTGATAAGCGTGTCAAGGCGGGCAGTCTCACCGTCGAGGTAGTCGGCAAGCTGCCGCTGCACCTCGATCGGAGGAACCGGGAACTTCCGTGTCTTAAGAAGTGGCCACGACAAGCCGCGCTGGATATCTCCGACGCCACGAGAAGAGTTCACGTATGGAAATCGGGCGCCAGTCGATGCAAACAGGTAGCCAGCGAAGCGCCGATCCAGTCGGCACGACAACTGGCAGACAACGTAGGCAGGGCTGATAATTCCCCGCAATTCAGAAACTGCGACGGATCCCCGCCATGCCTGCTGGTTATTCATCACCAAATCGCCAGGAAGGACCAACTGGTAGGCAGAGGTGTCCTCACTGGTCGCATGAACTACCCGGTCTGTCTTATAAGGTACGACGCCCTCTCCAAGGTAGAGAGATAGCAGCGGAGCGTCCGAAATGTTCGTTCGCTTCACAGGCGATGCCAGTCGGCCGAGAGCCACGGCCTCCCAATCAAGAGGCACGCCGCGGAACCACGGAGTAGTGGTGACATCCTCCACACGGGTCATCCTTCGACCTCTCGCAGCAATTCGAGGATCTTGGCAACCTGCTTCTCCAAGTCTGCGTCGATCTCCACAAGGGGGCGGGGCCGAACGTACTTGTAGAAATGGCGGCTGAACGGGATCTCGTAACCGGTCTTGACTTTGGCCCAGTCGATCCATCCGTCTGGAACATACGGCTTCACTTCGGTGTCGAAGTAGGCGGCAATGACCTCGACCTTGCCTGCAGCGCCGGCGGTCGAGCCGCCGTAGGTGAAGGGCACGTTCTCGGTATCCCGCTTCTTAGGGTCCGGCTTGGGCTTGCCTTTGCGGTCAACGACAGGGTTGCCAGCCACGTCGAGGAGAGGACGCTCGACGGTGATGGTCCAGTAACCGAACTCATCGGCGCGCAGCACCTTGGAGTAGTCCGGGTCGGCGTCGGTGAAGTCGGCATAAAGCTTGACCACCTCGGCGCGGTCGGTGTCGCTGATCTCACGGCCCTTGTCTCCAAGGTTCTTACGCATCTTCGTCCAGAACGAGGTGCCGTCGATGAGCTGGACTAGCCCCTTGCGGTCGGCGTGCTTGGTGTTGTCGAGGATCCAAATGTAAGTGGCGATGCCGGTATTGAAGAACATGTTGGTCGGCAGCGCGACGATAGCGTCGACCAGATCGTTCTCCAGGAGCCACCTACGGATGTTCGAGGGGCCGGACTCGGCGGCGCCGTTAAACAGTGGCGAGCCATTCATGACGATGCCGACGCGACCGCCACCGTCCTCCGGGGCACGCATTTTGTGAGCCAAGTGGAGCAGGAACAGCATCTGGCCATCGGAGGTCGACGGCAGCCCCGCGGCGAACCGGCCGTACGGGCCTGCTTCCTCGCGCTCATTCTTAATCGCCTTAGCGTACTGCTTCCAGTCAACGCCGTACGGTGGGTTTGACATGCAAAAGTCGAAGTGGCGACCTGCGAATGCGTCGTCGGTGAGGGTGTTGCCGAACGCGATATTGGTGGCGTCATGGCCCTTGGCGAGCAGGTCAGACTTACAGATCGCGTACGACTGCCCGTTGTACTCCTGCCCGTACAGGCTTAGCTTTGCGTCGGGGTTCTGTTCGAGGAGGTGTTCCTCAGCTAGGGAGAGCATGCCACCGGTGCCTGCAGTGGGATCGTAGATCGTTCGGATGATGCCGGCGTCGCTCAGATCGGCACCCTTCTCAGCGAACAGCAGGTCGACCAGCAGCCGGATCGCATCCCGCGGGGTGTAGTGGTCACCGGACGTCTCGTTCGCGGCCTCGTTAAACTTGCGGATGATGTACTCGAACGCATCCCCCATGTCGGCGTTAGAAACGACGTCGGGATGCAGGTCAACAGCCTTGAATGATGAGATGACCTCGCGCAGCAGCTCTGCCTTCTCAAGGGCGAGGATCTCCTTCTTGAAGTCGAAGTACTCGAACACGTCAACGTCGGGTGAGAACCGGTCGATGTAGTCGGCCAGGTTGTCCGCCAATCCATCGGCGTCTTGGAGGAGGTTGGCGAACGAGTAGTTCGACGTGTTGTAGAACGGCCGCCCAGTGGCCTTCTTGACCTCGACCTTGAGCCGGTTCGGGTTGTCGTACTTCGCCGCGAGATTGCGCATTGTTTCCCGGTCAGGCTCGAGGATGCAGTCGAGGCGACGCAGGATCGTGAGCGGGAGGATCACGTTTCCGTACTGGTTCGGGCGGTAGGGGCCACGAAGTTGGTCGGCTATGGACCAGATGAAACTACCGAGGGTGCTCATGTCGCTCCTTGCGAGGCGTACTCAGAGTTGAAATTAGGGCCGTTCACTCGGCCTTGTACTCACCTACCGCGGCTGCGCTGCGTTAGTGGCACTGGATCGCAGAGAATCTTGTCCTACGTGTGTGCATCTTTACCGGCTGGGTCAGACACGGGCAGTTCGGACGCAGATTCTGCGTGTTCTGGCTGATCAGAGAACGGATGTGGGAGGTGTATTAAAGTGGTCGAACTGCTGTGGGACAGACCAAGAACTGTGTCTGCTCCACAGCAGGATTCGCCTTACCTCTTGAGGGCGGCGTCGAGGGTGATGTTGAGGCGGACGGCGTCCAAGAGGCTGGCCGAGAGAGCCTCGCCCGCTTCGGCTATTGTTTGCGCGGTGTGTCTGAGGTGCTCGACTTCGGTGAGTGCTGCGACCAGGCGTTGCTGATCGTCCATCGGGACCAGGGGGATCTCGAGGTCGGTGAGCTTGGCACGCTGGATCGTGGTGCCGACGAGGAACCGGGTGTTCCAGGTGCCACTGATCACCGCTGCCAGGTAGTGGGGATCCACGACCTCGGGCTTGAGCACTCTGATCTGCTCGACGACCGGTGACAGGAGATGCCCACCGTCATCGTCGACCAGGGCGCGGATGCCGGTCTGTGCGAGGACCAGGATGTCTGACGGTCTGGTCAGTTCCATGCCGTCTTCGATCAGGTCTGCAGCGAGCGGGTCGGGAAGCGTCTTGGAGGTGATTGCCCTTGCGCCCACCATTGCTGCTTTGAGTTCGTCGCTGGCATTGCGCGACGCGCGGCTTCTACCCCGCTGGAGGACGCCCTCGCGGATGAGTTCCCCGACGGTGAGGGTGCGCGAGGGTGCGTTCGTCGTGAACGCGATGCGCCCGGAAGCCCCTCCCAAGGTCTGGATGGCCTCTCTGATCGCGGTGGTGGCGCTGGCGAAGTCGGCGTGCACCTCGTCGGCAGAAGGCTCATCAGTGGCGAGCCAGCGCTGCGGGTTCAGCTTGGACTCATCGTTGACCAGGTCGTTCACCGAAACTCGAACATGCGGAACGGTTGCCAGTGCAGAGGCATCCGACAGCCATCGTGCGACGTGCTTTTCCGCGGCCTCGTCTTTCGACGCGTCGATGAGCAGCACGTCAGAGTGCTCGTCGTTCGGCCTGCGAAGCACCCACAGTGCCAGCGGAATTGCAGTGTGGGGAAGCATACGGCCCGGCAGACCGACGACGGTTTCGACGCAGCCCTGGCGCAGGAGTTCTGCACGGATCCGCTCTGCAGCCCCACCGCTGAAGAGCTGACCTTGGGACGTGATGACGAATGCACGTCCGTTTTCGGTGAGGTGCGCGATGGCGTGTTGAATCCAGGCTGTTTCGGTGGAGCCTTTTGGCGGCACGCCGAAGATGAACCTCGGGTCAGTCAGCCGCGTGTCGAAGTCCATGTGCACACCGAACGGTGGTTCGGCGATGATGACATCGGCTCGGAGGTATGGATCCGGGTCAGCGCGAACGACGTCAGCTTCCTCCAAGTGGAGCGGCACCCCGTGCAGTGCGGCTCGAACCTCGGCGACGGCGAGGGCGTACTCGTTCATTTCGTGGCCGATGTAGCTGTCGAACCCGCCGGTCTTGGCAAGTTTTAGTAAGGCGGTTGCGATTCCGCACGCGGGGTCGTACACCACGCCACCGGGACGATTCGCGGCCACGGAGGCGAGGATGTGACTGGTGCGTGATCCGATGAATCCGTGCTCGGCGCCCATTCGTCCATTGGCGCGTGCGGTCCGCTCGAGAACGAAGTCCACGACCGATGCCAACTCGGACTCGTCGACCGAATCGATCTCTGCCCGGACCTGGTCAGTCAGGTTCTGGTCGGTGTTTGGGGAGGACATCTGACGCGACAGCGCGAGTGTCGCTGGGGCGTTGTCTCCCATCGCCCGCTCGCTAATGAGCGCGATGACGATGGTGGCTGCCTGGTCGGGCGTGTAGCGGCCACGAAGGGTGTTGAGTGCGGCCCAGACCTTCGCTCCGGCTGGCACCTGGTTCACGGTGTAGCCCTGCTTGGCGAGCCAGGTCGTCACGTCGGGAACGGCGTATAGCGGCTTGGTCTTGGTGCCGGCGACCTGCGGGGGGAAGTCGTCGTGGCGTTGACGCCAGTTGCTCACTGCTGCGCGGGACACTCCGGCGAGCTCGGCGATGTCGCTTGCGGCGACGAGGGACATGGACGGGCTGCTCATGCCGCACCTTCGATGTTGATCTGGCTGGGGGTAAAGGTCACGGTGCGGGAGGCGGCCATCTGAAGACTCTTGGCTAGAGATCGCTGGTGTGCCACGACGGTGACCTTCACGCCGTGGCCGCCGAGGGCGGCGACTGTGTCTGCGAAAATCCCATCTCCGGAGACGAGGACGACCTCTTCGAATCGGTCGACGATGTTCTCGTTGTGGAGGACGTCCAGGAGGGCTTGGTCTGCGCCGTCGACTCCGCTTCCGACGACGAGGCGGGCGGCCGGCCACACGGGCCCGGTGTTGACGGCGCCCGCCCTGCTCGCTCCGACGATCACCTGCTCATAGTGTCCGAGTTTGAGTGCGGAGTTGAGCATCCTCTGTGCCCATCTCGCTTCGGCGAGTGTCCGGATCGCTCCTCCAGAGATGTTCTCGATGTCGATCAGAATGAGCCGCCTTCCACTCAGTGACGGAGGGCGCATTGTGTCGTGGTTCTCGGAGGCGGGGGTTCCGGTGGTGGCGTGGAAGCGCGGGGATCGTGTCCGGGTCATGGCATTGAACTTATTGAACTGACTCCGATATGTCAAGTGTATCCGATACACAGACTGGACCGGGTTAAACGACGTGTGAATCGACAAGGTGGCCGATGAACTAGATAGGTGTGGTTGGGGAACACCCGTACGGCACGGCTAATGGCACAGCATTCCCGCTGTGTCGCAGGGCTTGTTTCGCCGGCTGCGATACGGAAGCCGATGGGGCCTTGAGGCCAACCCCCCGCTGGTCGGAAACCAGGTGCTGCGCCACGGATGCGCCCCTGCACCGGTGGGTACACGATGCCCTGCTCGGATAAGTGCCGGGACCAAACGCATACCGCAACAGAGGTAGGAATCTTGCACTTTCAGACGATTCTCAGCAGTCCCAACTGATCCCATCAAAACCGGCCCGAAATCCCAGAATCCCAAGATTTCGGCCCAGAATCCCAAGTTTCGCCTTGCGCGGCACCTACAACCCCCGCGCCATATCGACGAACCGCGAGTAGTGCAGCTGGTGCGCCACGGTGATGGTGGAGGTCGGACCACCGCGGTGCTTGCCCAGGATCAGGTCGGCCTCGCCGGCGCGGGGGTCGTCGCGCTCGGTGGAGTCGGGGCGGTGAAGCAGCATGACGATGTCGGCGTCCTGCTCGAGTGAGCCGGACTCGCGGAGGTCGGAGACCTGGGGGCGCTTGTCGGTGCGCTGCTCGGGGCCACGGTTCAGCTGGGAGATGGCGATCAACGGTACGTCGAGCTCCTTGGCCAGCAGCTTGAGCTGGCGGGAGAACTCGGAGACCTCCTGCTGACGGGACTCGACCTTCTTACCGCTGGACATCAGCTGCAGGTAGTCCACCACGATCAGCCGGAGGTCGTGCTTCTGCTTGAGCCGGCGGGCCTTGGCCCGGATCTCCATCATGGTGAGGTTGGGCGAGTCGTCGATGAACAGCGGGGCCTCGGAGATCTCACCCATCCGCCGGGCCATGCGGGTCCAGTCCTCGTCGCTCATCTTTCCGGACTTCATGTCGGAGAGCTTGACGCGTGCCTCGGCGCTCATCAGGCGCATGACGATCTCGGTCTTGCTCATCTCCAGGGAGAACAGCACGGAGGAGAGGCCGTTCTTGATCGAGCACGAACGCATGATGTCCAGGCCGATGGTGGAGTTGTGCGTGGGGATCCCGGTGGGGCCGGCCAGGTACAGGTGATCGTCGGCGGCGACCTCGATGCACCGGACCGGGACGCTCTGCGCGCCGCGGACGTCGATGATCAGGCGGTCGGGGCGCCCCGAACCGGCGTTCTCGGGCACCAGGATCCCGAAGTCGCTCACCAGCATCAGTGTCTCGAGCGACTTGGTGGTGACGGTCTGGTGGGTGCCGCCCATCTCGATCCGCCACTCGTGCTCGGCGTCCGCCACGATCTCCGCGCCGTCGTTGAACCGCAGGGTGTAGCAGGGACGGTCCTCCCATACCTCGGTCACGGCCACGACCTCGGTCGGCTGCCCGTCGGCGCCGAGCACCCTGTCGCCGACGCGCACCTTGCCCATGGTGGTCACGCCGCCCGGGGTCGGGAGCACGGTGTCCAGGGCCAGCGCCTTACCGACGCCGGGTCGGGCGGCGATGATGATCATCTGGCCGCCGTGGAGCCCGTTGGTCACGGCGTCGAGGTCGGCGAAGCCCGTGGGGACGCCATTGCTCAGCCCGCCGGCCGTGTGGATGGCGTCGATCTCGTCCATCGTGGGCTGCAGGAGCTCCTCGATGATCACGTAGTCCTCGGTGGTCCGGCGCTCGGTCACCTCGAAGATCTCGGCCTGCGCCCGGTCCACTACCTCGGCCACGTCGGCCCCCTCGGAGCCCGAATAACCGAACTGCACGATCCGCGTCCCCGCGTCGACCAGGCGGCGCAGGATCGCCTTCTCCGAGACGATCTGCGCGTAGTACCCCGCGTTGGCCGCCGTGGGCACCGTCGAGATGAGGGTGTGGAGGTACGTGGCCCCGCCGGCGCGCCGGAGGTCACCACGGCGGTCCAGCTCGGCGGCGACGGTGACGGCGTCCGCGGGCTCGCCACGGGCGTACAGGTCAAGGATCACGTCATAGACGGCCTGGTGCGACGGCTTGTAGAAGTCACCCGGCTGGATCTCCTCCACCACGTCCGCGATCGCGTCCTTGCTGAGGAGCATGCCGCCGAGCACCGACTGTTCCGCGGTGAGGTCCTGCGGAGGTGTACGGCCGAACTCGGAG
This sequence comes from Dietzia sp. 2505, assembly GCF_040546785.1. NCBI lineage: Bacteria > Bacillati > Actinomycetota > Actinomycetes > Mycobacteriales > Dietziaceae > Dietzia > Dietzia sp. 2505. The sequence goes on from NZ_JBEPON010000003.1 coordinate 20,634, forward strand.
CGTCCGCCTTCGTCAGGCGGAGGCGGCATCTCGTCGGATCCGTCGAATCCCCCCTGCGCCATGACCTCTCCTCTCCGCCTCACGCGTTCGGCACTCCCGAGTCGCCTCGCCTGCGCCGCGTAACCAGTTCACTGTAGGCCACCGGAGCGACACGCCCGGCAACTACCTTTCAAGTTATCCACAGGGTTATCCACAATCGTTGGTGGCCACCTGTGGACAACTGTGGATGAATCCCCGATTCGCAGGGCCGATGCCGGACCCGCTGTGGACAACCAGTGGACTACTTGGTCGTTTCTGAACAAAAGCGCTGGTCATCAGCCTCTTTGTCCATCATCCCGTCGGTGGAGAACCTCTCGTAGCACGCTCGGTTCGACGACGCAATAGATAACGAAAGATGAACAGTTTCGATATCGGAACCGACATCGTTGTATTTCGCAGTGGCGTTTATCCACAGGCGATCCACAACCCCGTCGTGCCCACGACGAGGGCCCCGGCCGTCGCGGACGACGACCGGGGCCCTACGTGGGAGATCAGGCGGGAACGACCTCGAACTCGACCTTGGCGGTCGTGTCATGCCCCAGTTCGACGACGACGCTCTGGGCGCCGGTCGACTTGATGTGGTCCTTGGGCATGTGGACGGCGCGCTTGTCGAGCGCCGGCCCCCCGGCGGACTTGATCGCGGAGGCGACGTCGCCCGCGGTGACCGAGCCGAACAGCTTGCCGGTGTCGGAGGTCTTGACCGCGACCTTGACGTCGGCGAGCGACTCGAGCTTCTGCTTGAGCTCGTTGGCGTGGTCCGAGTCGCGCACCTCACGGGCCTCCTGGACCCGCTTGATCGACTCGATCTGGCGCTCGGCGCCCGGGGTGGCCACGATGGCCAGCCCGCGCGGGAGCAGGAAGTTACGACCGTATCCGCCCTTGACCTCGACGATGTCGCCCGGCGCACCGAGCTTGTCGACGTCGGCGGTGAGGATCAGCTTCATGATCCGTCTACCTTTCTTTCCTCCGACGAGCCGACCGGGGCCGGACTCTCGCGAGGTCATGTCTCATGCTTATGGGGTGGGGCGCTTCGCGCGCCCCGAGGGAAAAGACCCTGGGATCAGAACGGGGGCTCGTCGTCCATGCCGCCGAAACCACCGGAACCGCCGGCCCGGGGAGCGCTGCCCCACGGATCGTCGTTCTGCTGGCCGCCGCCCTGGCCGCCACCGAAACCGCCCTGCGGCTGGCCGCCGGACTGGAATCCGCCGCCCTGTTGACCGCCGCCCTGCTGGCCACCACCCTGGAAACCGCCCCCGCCGCCCTCGCGGTTGGTGCGGGTCACCTTGGCCGTGGCGTACTTGAGCGACGGGCCGACCTCGTCGACCTCCACCTCGTACACCGTGCGCTTCTCGCCCTCACGGGTTTCGTACGACCGTTGGCGCAGGCGACCGGTGACGACGACGCGCATCCCCTTCTGCAGGGACTCCGCCACGTTCTCGGCGGCCTGGCGCCACACGTTGCAGGTGAGGAACAGGCCTTCGCCGTCCTCCCACTGGTTGGTCTGGGAGTTGAAGCGGCGCGGCGTCGAGGCGATCCGGAAATTCGCCACCGCGGCACCCGACGGCGTGAACCGCAGCTCGGGGTCCGCGACGATGTTCCCGACCACGGTGATGGGGGTGTCGCCCTGTGCCATGCGCTTGTCCTCCGTGTTGACGCTCAGGTGGTTGTGATCGGAGCTCGACCGACCACGCCCAGATTAGCGGGCGAGCCGGCGGGCCCGGGTCACTTGTCGGCGCGGAGCACCTTGGTGCGGAGCACGTTCTCGTTCAGACCGAGCTGACGATCCAGCTCCTTGACCGCGTCCGGCTCGGACTTGATCTGCACGACGGCGTAGATGCCCTCGGTCTGCTTGTTGATCTCGTAGGCAAAGCGGCGCTTTCCCCAGACATCGACCTTGTCGACCGAACCGCCCTCTTGCCGGATCACGTTGAGGAACGTGTCCAGCGACGGCGCCACGGTGCGCTCGTCGAGACTCGGATCGAGGATGACCATCACTTCGTATTGACGCATGGGACCTCATCACCTCCTGTGGACTACAGATTCGGCCACGGAATTTCCGTGGCAGGAGGGTCGTTGCGTCAGCAACCCGGTAAGGCTACCCCGCTTGAGCTCGGTGGACGAAATCCCTCAAACCGGATCGGGCCGCCTCAGCCGTGCCGCAGACCGATCGTCAGCGCCAGGACCACGGGCACCACGGTGAGGAAGAGGAACGCCGCCACGGTCCAGGAGATCCACACGGGCTGGCGCCACCCCGCGCGGTGCCCGCCGGCGGCGGTGACCATGCAGACGAATCCGACGAGGATGCACAGGAACATCCAGATCATCGCACTGGTGCTCATCCGGTGGTGCCCTCCCTCTGTCGGAGCCCGCGGGCCTCGTCGTCGTCGTGGTCGTGGTCGTCGTCGTGGCCGTGGTCGCCGTTCCCCCGGACGGTCGGCGGTCCGACCAGCGGTTCCCCGGGGTCGGCGAGGACCCCGGCCAGGGGGTCCGGCCCCTCGGGTGTGCCCTGGTGCGCCATCCGGACCAGGTCCAGGTGCGGCCGGTAGATCTCGCGGATCACCACCACGCAGATGGCCACGACCATCAGGTCGCGCACCAGGACGAGCGGATGGAACGTCTCCGGCCCGATGCCCTTGTTGGCCACCCCGTGGAAGTACGACATGTGGGCCACCCACAGCAGGGCGTCGAAGACCATCCACGGCACCAGCAGTCTGGCCCGGGGCACCGCGAGCACCGCCAGCGGGACCAGCCACAGCGAGTACTGCGGGCTCCACACCTTGTTGGTGAGCAGGAACACCGCCACGATGAGGAACGCCAGCTGGGCGATCCGCGGGGTGGTGGCGGCGGTGAGACCGATGACCAGCACGGCCACGCAGCCGAGGGCGAACAGGACCAGGGACACCATGTTGAGCGTGGCCGGGGCCTCGCCCGCGGCGCGGCCGGCGTCGAAGCCCTGCCAGCCCGTCAGGGTCTGCATGACGGCGTAGATGCTCTCCGGGTTGGCGGGGCGGTCCGAGTTGAGCCGGAAGAACTCCCGCCAGCCCTCCGGGAACGGGATCATGATCGGCAGGTTGACCGCCAACCACGCCGCCACCGCGGCCGCGGCCGCCTTGCCCAGGTCCACGAAGCGCCTGCGGCGGAGGGCCACCACGAGCAGGGCGCCGAACAGGAACAGCGGGTACAGCTTGGCCGCCACGCCGATCCCCAGGACGACCCCCGCCCAGACCGGCCTGCTGCGCGCCCACAGCAGGAGCGCCACGGACGCGAACGCGACCGCCATCAGGTCGTAGTTGGTGAAGGCCTGGAAGATGATCAGCGGACTGGCCGCCATGAGCAGCGTGTCCCACGGCCGACGCCCGGCCGACAGGTAGGTGGCCCACACGGCGATCATCCAGAGGAACGCCAGGATCACGCAGCCCAGGACGAAGTACTTGACCACCTCGATGGGACCGCCGGGGGCCACCGCGTGCCAGGCCTGGGCGGCCTGCGCGGTGACGTACTGGAACATCCCGGACACCACCGGGTACTCCATGTAGCGGGCACCGCCGTCGTCGCCCACCCACATGTACCGGTACGGCAGCTCACCGGCGTCCAGACCCTGCACCGCGTAGAGCGGGAGCGGGTCGGCGTAGCAGGCCTTGTAGTACTGCTGGCCGGTCCAGTTGAGCCCCGGCGCGGAGCCGTCGGTGGGGCTGGTGGTGACCAGGCACGCGGCCTTGGAGAAGAACCCGAGGGCCAGGAACAGCACCGCGAACATCATGATCACGCGCAGCGGCGTCCAGAACCGCTGCCGCCCTACGACCGCGTGCCGGCCCACCGGCCCGCCCCAGGCGTCCAGCACCGTCCTGGCGGCCCCGTCCCCGGGTCGCACCCGGTCCTGCGGGCCGAGCGATCGGAGATCCCTGTCGAGCGGCAGCGGGGAGAGGTGGCCGTTGCTCTGCACGACCACACCCTAGTGCACCGTATCCGGGTCAGGCCCCGCCGTCTCCGGCGTCGCCGCCGCCTCCCGTGCCTCCCCCGTCGCCTCCACCGGTGCCTCCGCCGTTCCCGCCCCCACCGGGTGCCGGGGCCGGCGCGGGAGCGGGAGCGGGGGCCGGTGCAGGAGCGGGCGCGGGCGCACCGGCTCCCGGGATCACGATCTCGGGCAGGCCCGGGACGTTGAGCGTGAGCGGACCCGGCGCCCCGGGAGCCGGAGCGGGCTCCGCCGGGGCGGGGGCGACGCTGGGCTGGGGAACCGCCTGCTGGGCACCCCCGGTCCCACCGGTGGTGCCGGTCCCCGTTCCGGAGGACTCCCACTGGGACACGCCGGCCTGTCCACCGATGTACCCGGGGGACGGGAAGCTCTCCCAGTCGGTGCCGGACAGCGCGCCGTCCATCGCCGACTTCCAGATGTCCGCGGGGAGCCCGGATCCGTACATCGTCCCGCCCCACGCGTTGAGCAGAGGCTGGTTGTCGTCGGTCCCCACCCACACCGCCGTGGCGATGGACGGGGTGTAACCCACGAACCAGGCGTCCTTGTTGTATCCGGTGTCACCGAGCTGGGTGGTGCCGGACTTGGCGGCCGAGGGGCGGCCGCCCGCCAGCGAGTGGCCGTTGGAGTAGGCGGCGATCGGCTCCATCGCGGAGGTGAGGTTGTTGGCCACGTCCGCCTCGACCACCCGCTCGCCCTCGGGGGCCGAGTTGTCCAGCAGGACCTCGCCGTCGGCCGTCTCGACCTTCTCGATGAAGTGGGTCGGCCGGTGGACGCCCTCGGCGGCGAAGGTGGCCAGGCCCGTGGCCATGTCGCGCACCCGGATCGGGTACTGACCCAGGATCAGGCCGTCGTAGGGGTCCTCGCCCTGCTCGGTGAGGGTCTCCCACGGCAGGCCGGGGATCTCCTTGGCGACGCCCGCGCGGTGCGCCATGTCCCGGACGTCGTTCGCCCCGTTGTCCAACATCCGCTGCAGGCGGATGAACGAGGTGTTGAGGGACATCTTGAGCGCCATCGCGACCGAGCACGACCCGCAGGACTGGCCGTCGACGTTGGTGACGGTGACGTTTCCGGTGGTCACGGGCGACGAGGAGATCTGGGTACCCAACCCGATCCCCTGCTCGAGGGCGGCGGCCACGCCGAAGATCTTGAAGGTGGAGCCGGTCTGCAGCGGGGCGTTGGCGTAGTCCCAGCCCTCTGCGTCCTCGCCGCCGTAGTAGCCGATCACGCCGCCCGTGCGCGGGTTGATGGAGACCACCGCGGTCCGGTTCTCCGGCCTCTCCCCCTGCATGTTGCTGCGGGCGGCCTCGACCACCGCCTCCTGGGTGGACGGGTCGATCGTCGTGGTGATCTTGAGCCCGCGGGTGTTGAGCATCTGCTCGTCCAGGCCGGCCATCGCCAGCTCCGCCAGCACCTGCCGACGGATCGCCCCGTTGGTGGGGTCGCCGACGTTCTGGTCCACCGCCTGGGGGTCCTCCACGACCTGGGGGAACACCGCCATGCCACGCTGCTGGGCGTCGATGGCGCCCATGTCCCGCATGCCGTCCATCACGTAGTTCCAGCGGCCCTCGGAGGCGGCGGCGTTGGTGAGCGGGTCCAGCGCGGACGGCGACTGGATGACGCCCGCGAGCAGCGCGCCCTCCTCCACGGTGAGGCTCTCCACCGGCTTGTTGAAGTAGGCGGTCGAGGCGGCGGCGATGCCGTAGGCGCCGCGGCCGAAGTAGATGGTGTTGAGGTAGGCCCCGAGGATCTGGTCCTTGGACCACTCGTTGGTCATCTTGGCCGCGATGATGATCTCTTTGGCCTTGCGCTCATAGGTGGGAGCGTCGCCGACCATGGTGTTCTTGACGTACTGCTGCGTGATCGTGGACCCGCCGCCGGCGCTCGACTCGCCGGTGACCTGCCCGATCACCGCGCGACCGATTCCCGTGGGGTCGTAGCCCTCGTTGGTGTAGAAGCTGCGGTCCTCCGCGGCGATGACGGCGTTGCGCACGTGCACGGGGATCGCGTCGACCTCAACCAGCGTGCGGTTGCCCTCCGGTGGGACGATGCGCCCGATCATGGTCGTACCGTCGTTGGTGTAGATCTCGGAGATCTGGTTGGTGGCCACGCTGCCGGGGCGGGGGACCTCGGTGCGGTTGTAGGTCACCCCGACGATCACCAGCGGGATCACCAACAGGACGACGACGACGAGGATCAGCGTCGTCCAGGCCGGGTGACGTCGGAACCAGCCGCGCCGGTGCGAGGAGTCGTCCCGATCCCCGTCAGATCTCCCACGCGTCCTGTCACTTTGCGACATCTTCTACCCTCCTGCGAGCAGCTCCGACCGGTACGGGCGACCCCCGCTGACGGTGCAATGCCGTCCATTGTGTACGAAATCGCGCTCCACTCGGAAGTCGGCGCACCCGGCGAGGGCGCTCAGCGGTGCCTGCGGAGCTCCCGCGCCGCCCGGCGCACGCGCCTGCCCTCACCGGAGGCGAGGCCCACCTCGTAGGACTCCACCAGGTGGTTCCACGAGCAGCTGCGACACACCTCCACCACGTGCACGGTGAACGCGTCATGGGTCAGTGCCAGCTGCTCGATCTCGTCCGCGCTCCGCGCCGATCCGGACGCCGCGCCCAGGTCGTCGCCGAACACCCAGGACACCTCGGTGAGGTTCTCCTTGCGACACACGGGACACACCGTCCCGGTCTCCACGCCGTGGAAACTCGCCGCACGCAGGAGATAGACGTCCGCGTCGCACACCTCGCGAAGTGCCGAGACACCCTCACGGAGATCGGCCAACACCCCACGACGCCGCAGGGCGAAGTCCACCACCCGTCGACGCCTGAGAGCGTCGCGGCCGGTGGGATCCTCCGGTCCCGGCGGGGGGCCGGGTCGCCGGGGGCGGAAGTCGGCGTGGTCCACGGGATCAGCCTACGACCCGCGCCGGACGCCTGTGCGACTCCGGGGCACGAGCACGGAGCACGAGTACCGGGGGGTCCGGGGAGCGTGTCTGTGTCGACCCGTCCGACCGATGTCACGGACGGGTATATCGGCGCGATACATCCGAAGGTGTACTCTCGGTGACCGTCGCGGAAACCCGCTGGCATGAGACGTCGAGGGGAGGGGGTGTTAGTGCTCGAACTGGCGATCCTGGGACTGCTCGACGAGCGGCCCATGCACGGCTACGAGCTGCGCAAGCGCCTGTCCGAGATGCTGGGCACCGTCCGGACCGTGTCCTTCGGTTCGCTCTACCCCACCCTGCGTCGCCTCCGGCAACAGGGAGACATCGTCGAGGACGCCACCGCGGCCACCGCCACGCGTCCGCCGGCCACCGCGCGACGCGGACGCAAGACCTACCGCATCACCGCCGGGGGCAAGGAGACGTTGGCCGCCCTGCTCGACGAGCCCGGGGCCGCGTCGTTCAACGACGACGGTTTCGGCGTCCACCTGGCCTTCTTCGACCGCACCCCCGGGCCCGCCCGGGTGCGGCTCCTGGAGGGCCGGCGGCGGGTCCTCGAGGAGCGGCGCGAGGGCCAACGGGACGCGGCCACACGGACCGGCCCGACCGAACTGCGCTACGCCCGGCAGCTCACCCTGCTCGGCCTCGAGACCAGTGAGCGCGAGCTGCGCTGGATCAACGAGCTCATCCAGACAGAGAACCCATCACAAGGAGAATCCCCATGACCGACAAGAAGGTGCGCGTCGCGATCGTCGGCGTCGGCAACTGCGCGTCCTCGCTCGTGCAGGGCGTCGAGTTCTACAAGGACGCGGCGATCGACCAGACCGTCCCCGGCCTCATGCACGTCAAGTTCGGCGACTACCACGTCCGCGACGTCGAGTTCGTCGCCGCGTTCGACGTCGACGGCAAGAAGGTCGGCATGGACCTCGCCGAGGCGATCAACGCTTCGGAGAACAACACCCTCAAGCTCTGCGACGTGCCGCCGACCGGCATCAGCGTCCAGCGCGGACCCACCCTCGACGGGCTGGGCAAGTACTACCGCCAGACCATCGAGGAGTCCGACGCCGAGCCCGTGGACATGGTCCGGGCTCTTCGGGACGCCGAGGTCGACGTGCTTGTCAGCTACCTGCCGGTGGGATCCGAGGAGGCGGACAAGTTCTACGCCCAGTGCTGCATCGACGCCGGCGTCGCCTTTGTCAACGCCCTGCCCGTCTTCATCGCCTCCGATCCCGAGTGGGCCGAGAAGTTCCGCTCCGCCGGCGTCCCGATCGTCGGTGACGACATCAAGTCGCAGGTCGGCGCCACCATCACGCACCGCGTGATGGCCAAGCTGTTCGAGGACCGCGGTGTCGCCCTGGACCGCACGTACCAGCTCAACGTGGGCGGCAACATGGACTTCAAGAACATGCTCGAGCGCGAACGCCTGGAGTCCAAGAAGGTCTCCAAGACCCAGGCCGTGACCTCCAACCTGGAGGGCTCCCTCGCCGGCAAGATCCACGACCGCAACGTGCACATCGGCCCCTCCGACTACGTGGAGTGGCTCGACGACCGCAAGTGGGCGTACGTTCGCCTCGAGGGACGCGCGTTCGGCGATGCTCCGATCAACCTCGAGTACAAGCTCGAGGTGTGGGACTCGCCCAACTCGGCCGGCATCATCATCGACGCCGTCCGGGCGGCCAAGATCGCCAAGGACCGCGGCATCGGCGGGCCGATCCTGCCTGCGTCGGCGTACCTCATGAAGTCCCCGCCGGAGCAGATGGCCGACGACAAGGCCCGCGCCGAGCTCGAGGCCTTCATCATCGGAGCCTGACCCCCGCCGGAAGAACAGGAACGCATGACCCACACCGCGACGAACCACCCGCTCTCCCCCACCGGGCGTCGCCGTGTCCCGGCCGTCATCGCACTCGCGATGGCGGCCGGGGTCGCGCTCGCCGCGTGTTCGGGGACGGAGGAGTCCGCAGCCCCCGCCTCGCCGACGACGCAGGCGGCCACCTCGTCGTCGTCGTCGACTCCCCCGTCCCCCTCGCCCGTGGCCGAGACCGCCGATCCCGTCTCCGCACCCACGGCGTCCGCGGCCCCCGCCGCACCGGCTCCGCCGGCATCCACCCAGCTTCCCGCCAACGTCGTGGGCGCCGGCGGACCCTGCCACCTTGTCGGCGAGCTGGCCCAGGCCGAGGACGGGTCGCCGCTGTTCTGCATGGAGGACCCGGGTGGGGCCGGCCCGCTGTGGCTGCCGCAGCCGGAGGGATCGGGGCCGGACGGCACCGGCCCGGCCCTGCTGGGCAAGCCCTGTATGCAGCAGGACATCGCGGTCACCGCCCCGGACGGCACCATCCTGACCTGCCGTCTGACCGGTGGCGGCGACGTCCCCGGCGGACTGTACTGGCAGCGTTAGGATCCCCGGTTCCGACCGGGTCCGAGCGCTAGCGGTTGCAGGGTGCCGGGTCCGTGGATTGACTGGTCTCCGTCCGCCCGACCCCTCACCGGAGGCCCCGATGACCCAGACACGGTTCGCCCATATCGAGGTCGACGACGGTGTCTACGCGCCGCAGGACGACTCGTGGCTCCTCTGTGAGACCCTGGACCAGCTCGATCTGGTCTCCGGCAAGCGGGTCCTCGACATCTGTACAGGTAGCGGGATCCTCGCCATCGAGACGGCACTGAAGGGTGCGCGGGAGGTCCTCGCCTTCGACATCTCCCCGGCCGCCGTCGCCTGCGCCACCCGCAACGCCGAGCGCGCAGGGGTGCGGGTGGACGCCCGCGTGGGGACTCTCGCCGACGCCCGCCGGGCCGGGCCGTTCGACGTGGTGGTGTCGAACCCGCCCTACGTCCCCTCCGACGCGCCCCTGCGCGGAACCGGCCCCAACCGGGCCTGGGACGCCGGCGCCAACGGGAGGGTGGTCCTGGACGAGCTGTGCGATCTGGCCCCGGACCTGGTGGCCCCCGGCGGCAGCATGCTCATCGTCCACTCGGAGTTCTCCGACCCGCCGCAGACCATCAGCAGACTCCAGAGCGCCGGGTTCGACGCCCGGCAGGTCGCCAGCCGGGTGGTCGAGTTCGGCCCCGTGATGCTCGCGTACGCCGAGCGACTCGAGGCGGCGGGCCTGCTCGAGCCCGGTCGACGGGTGGAGGAACTGGTGGTGGTCCGTGTCGACCGCGGGTGACCGCCAGGCGCGGGTCGTCCGCATAGTTCCCGGCGGCCCGATGCTGGTGGAGGGGCCTGTCGACCTAGTGACCGACGACGGCGCCCGCGTGTGCTCCGACCGGTTCATGGTGGCCGTATGCACGTGCCGGCGCAGCAAGAACTACCCGCTGTGCGACACCAGCCACCGGCGCAAGATCCGGGCCACCGATTCGGACTGACCCCACACACTGACCCCGATCCCCCGGAATTCGATACCCCTACTGCACTTCTGCGGGAATCCGGTAGCGGATCGGGCGTCAGCTCAGCAGCGAGGAGTCCCCTCGACCCCACGCGGCGAGCATCTCGCCCGCCGCCAGCTCGTCGAGGTAGTCCAGCGTGCGCATCCCGAACACCACGTCGGCCGCCAGCTGCGGCTCCCGGTTCACCAGATCTCCCACGACGTCGTGGCGCATCACCTGCTCGTGCACGGCATCGGCCTCCACGTGCTCGGCGTAGAAATGCACACACTCCTCCGGGGCCCCCATCCGCCGTAGACCTGCGACGAGCCGCGCCGATCCTGGGGACGAGGTGATCTCGATGGCGGCGAAGTGCCCGATCGCGGCGCCGCGCAGGGACCGGTGCAGCCCGAACAGCGACATCAGGTTGACCGTCGACAGCGTCGCCGCCGACACCCGGTCCAGGTATCCCAGGTAGGTGGGGTCCAACTCGGCGGCCCTCATGAGGTCGGCCCACAGCTGCTGGTGCACCCGCTCGCCGCGGCCACCGCCGAACTCGTCGAACTCCACGGCGACGAACGAGGCCTTGGCCTGCCCCTGCAGTCGGGGGATGGCGAACGCGTGGGGGTCGCCCTCCTTGAGGTGGTAGAGCGACCGGTGGGCGAAGTACTCGCGCAGCTGGTCCCAGGTCCCCTCGTCCTTGAAGTACCAGGACGGGCCGGTGCCGGAGGTCGCCTCCACGGACAGGGCGTCCATCTCCGCCACCGGATCGTCGCCGGGCTCGACGGCTCCCCGGAGGTGATCGAGGAACACCGACTCCAGTGCGCGCCGGAGCCGCAGGAGCTCGGGGTCCCACTCCAGGTCGGCGTCGACCCCGGCGAAGCCCCGGTAGTGGAGCTCGTAGAGCGTGTACAACGCGAGCTGCAGATCGCGGCCCAGCGGATCGGTGTCCTCCGGCACGCTCGGGAGACCAGTGGTCCGACCCGTCGCCAGCGCCGTGACCACAGCCTCCGAGATCGGCCCGCTCGCGGCGGGCAGGCTCGGAGCGGACACGGTCGGGGCGATCTCGGTCGGGGCGATCTCGGTCGGGACGGCAGTCATGCCCTTCTGTCTACCCGCGATCGCGGAGGTCCTCCACCGGCGCGAGGGGCGGCTCACCCCGTTCGGCCGCTCACCCCGTTCGGCCGCTCACCCCGCGGGTCGGCCCGTCCTCGCGAAGGCGTCGAAGATCCGGGCGCCGTGGGGCAGCGCGGCCTCGTCCAGGACGAACCCGGGGTGGTGCAGGTCGGTCTCCTCGGACTCGCCGTCCCACACCCCCAGCCGAAGGTAGACGCCGGGGATCTCCTCGGTGTACCAGGCGAAGTCCTCGCCGCCGCTGGACTGAACGGCGGTGCCCACCCCGTCCGGGCCGAGCACCTGCTCGACGGCCGACGCGGCCAGGTCCGCACAGGTGTCGTCGTTGACGACCGGCGGCACGCCCTGGACGTAGTCCACCTCGGCGCGGACCCCGTACGTCGCGGCGATCGACTCGACGGCCTCGCGGACGACGGGCTCCGCCGTGGCCCAGACGTCGCGGTCGGCGCTGCGCAGCGTGCCCCACAGCTGGCCCGAGTCGGGGATGACGTTAGGTGCGGTCCCCCCGGCCCTGACCGAGGCCCAGGTCAGGACGGTGCCCGAGCGCGGGTCGATCGTCCGGTCCACCACGGCGGTCACCCCCGTGACGATCTGCGCCAGGGCGAAGACCGTGTCCTGGGTCTCGTGCGGCCGGGCGGTGTGCCCGCCGTCCGAGTGGACCGTGATGCCGATCTTGGCGTTGGACGACGTGATGGCGCCACCGGTGACGCCCACCTCGCCGACGCGGCGGTGCGGGTCGCAGTGCAACGCGAGGATGCGGTCCACGCCCTCCACCACGCCCTCCTCGACGCAGTCCTTGGCGCCGCCCGGCATGGTCTCCTCCGCCGGCTGGAAGATCAGGCGCACGGGGCGCGGCGGCGGGTCGGCGACCAGCAGCTCGGCCGCGCCCAGGAGCATGGCGGTGTGGCCGTCGTGGCCGCACGTGTGGGCGACTCCGTCGACCTCCGAGGCGAAGGACTCGCCGGAGTCCTCGCCCATGGCCAGCGCGTCGATGTCCGCGCGCAGGGCCACGACGTCCGTGGCGGTGGCGCCGTCGGCGGCCGGGACGTCGCACCACAGGCCGGTGCCGATCCGGAACCGCGTCGGCTCCAGCCCCATCGAACGGAGCTCACCCTCGATGTAGTCGGTGGTCTCGGTCTCCTCGTAGGACAACTCGGGGTGGGCGTGGATATGGCGCCGCCACCCGATCAGTCGTCCCTCGAACCCGTTCGCGTCGCCGGGTTCACTCTTCTTGCGTCCGAACACCGAACACCTCCTGACAGAATTCGACCACCCGGTCTCCGAGCAGCTGCCTGTTGGCCAGTTTCACGAACTCGTGACCCTCGTCCTCGAAGAGCAGCACGTCCACCGGTACACCGCGGCGACGCAACGCCTCCACGGCCTGCTCCGTCTCGCTGAGCGGCACATTGGTGTCGTGTGCCCCGTGGACGAAGAGCACGGGGACGTCGACATGGTGATACAGATGTAGCGGCGAGGCCTCCCTGAGCAGCTCACGCTCCTGCAGCGGGTTCCCGTACTTGGGGTACGCGGCGGCGGCGATCCACGGCTCGGTGGTGCGATAGAAGGTCTGGAGATCGCTCATCCCGCACGCGGCGATGCCCCCGCGCCACCTCCCGGGATGACGGACCAGGGTCGCGTTGACCAGGTACCCGCCGTACGAGCGGCCAGAGACCACGGCCCGGTCGGGGTCGGCGATCCCCTCCTCGACCAGGTGCAACAGCGCGTCCTCGACGTCGTCGATCCCCGCGAAGCGCCCGTAGCGATCGTCGGCGTGGCTGAAGAAGCGGCCGGACCCCGTCGAACCGCGCACGTTGGGCGCGAAGTAGGTCACGCCGATGTCGAGGTACCGGCGGGCGAGGTCGTTGTACCCCGGCCGGGACTGCCCCTCGGGACCACCGTGGAGGTGCACGACCGTGGGCGTCGGTTCCTCGGCGGGGTCTGCGCGGTACAGCCACCCCGACAGCTCCAGCCCGTCACGGGCAGTGAAGTGGACCAGCACCGGGGCCGGATCCGGTTGCCGCGGCGGCTCTCCCGTCCACCTCCGTCGCTCGACGTCGTACATGACGATGCGCGGCGGCTGGTCGAGGCTCTGCACGGTGAGTGCGAGCAACCGGCCGTCTGCCGTGAGAGTGGGGGCGGACGCGACCACCTCCGGCAGCGGGGGACGGGCGATGGTCCGGGGACGACTCTTCCGCAGATCCAGCACCTCGATCTCGGACAGTCCGCCCCGCACGTTCCACAGCAGTACCGCCGTCGAACGGTCCAGGCTCACCTCCACCCGGTCGAGGTCGGCATCCTCCCGGTAGGCCACCGTCCAGGACTCGGTGCTCTCCTCGTCCGCCTCCACGGCGAGCAGGCCCATGCGCTCCGCGGAGTGGTCGCTGCGCACGAGCATCTTCATCGGCCGGTTCTCACCCCCGGCGTCGAGGATCACGCCGGCATCCGTGGTGGACCCGGTGTCGACCGGCAGCAGCGGCCACCACCGGCCGTCCGGGACGATGCGGAGCAACTCGCGGTGACCGCGTGCGCCCACCCGGAACAGGGCGGCCCCGTCGCGGGCGTGGACGAGCGCGCCGCCCATCCGGCGGTCGACCACCGTGCTCTCGCCCGTCTCCGGGTCCACCAGCCTCCCCTCGGCGAGTCCCTCGGAGTCGAAGGCGGTCAGGGCCAGCAGGTCGCCGTCCCAGCAGACGATCTGCTCGGTGGCGTCGTGGTGGGTGTCGATCGGATAGACGTCCCTGTCCGCGGGGTCGGTCGTGACCAGCCAGATCCTCTCGCGCTCACCACCGTCGGGTGCCACCTCGCAGGCCAGCCACCTGCCGTTGGGCGAGTAGGCGACTCGACGGACGGGGCCGTTGACGGGCAGCACGACATCGCGCTCGGGCCCGGCGCCGTCGAGGCCCCCCAGCCCCAGTGGCCGCTGCACCGCGCGCGGGTATCCGGTGCGCTCGGTGACCACGCAGGCCAGCATCGACCCGTCAGGGGACAGGCACGGCGAGGTGGTGTGCCTGATCTCCCCCGGCCCCCCAGCGGCGTCGTCGGGCGGGCCGGCGACGTCCAGGGACTCGGCCTCCTCGGTGATCTCGGTCGTGTCATGCACGGTGGATCCAGGTGTCCTTTCCCCCGCCCCCGCTCGAGGCGTTGACGACCATCGTGCCCGCCGGAGCCACTCGTGTCAGTGCGACGGGCGGGGCGGAGGCGAGGATCTCGCCCGAGGCCCCGGGTCGGAGCATGACGAACGCCCGCATGTCGACGTGCCGGCGCTGCAGTTCGTGCCCGTCGAACGTCGGCAGGGTGGACAGGGCCTGGACCTCCTGGGCGACGAATCGCTCCCCGTGCCGCCGCAACTCGTCGCGGCGCTCGTCGAGCTCGCGGGGTGAGCACTCGGGGCCGACGGTGATGCCGGAGCCGCCGTACCCGTCGATCGGCTTGACCACGAGTTCCCCGAGCCGGTCGAGGACCTGCTTCCGCTGCTCGGGGTCGGAGCAGAGGTAGGTGTCCACCTGGCCGATGAGGGGCTTCTCGCCGAGGTAGAAGTCGATGATCTGCGGCACTCGCGCGTAGATCGCCTTGTCGTCCGCCGCGCCGTTGCCGGGCGCGTTGACCACGGCCACCCCGCCCTCCGCCATCGCGCCGAGCAGACCACGCCGCAGAACGGATCCGTCGGCCCCCTCGGAGGACAGCAGCATCTCCTCGTCCATACGGACGTAGAGCACGTCGACCGGGACGCGCTCGCCGCCGTCGACACGCCACAGTCGACTGTCCTCGACCACCAGGTGATCGGGGGTGACGATCGGGCCGCCGATCGCCTCGGCGGCCTGGTTGAGGTCAAAGGCCTCCCGCTCGTCCTCGGCGATCACCACCGCGATCGCGGGATCGTCGACGCCGTCCGGGGCGGCGGCGTGCAGCGTCTGCGTCAGCATGTCCAGGCCGACCCGGGGATCGTGGATCTCCGAACGTGCGCCGAACTCGGGGAAGCCCTCGCTGATCCGGTCGCGCAACGCGACCGCCATGGCCAGCCCGCCCGCCATCCGCAGGTTGTCCTCAAGGACGACCCACTCGCCCGGCGCGGTGGAGACGAGGTCGACCCCGCACACCGGGGCGTGCAGCGCCCCCGCCGGGACCGACCGGCCGGTGGGGCGGAAACCCGGTGCCCGCTCGAGGGCCTCGGCGGGGACCACGCCGGCGCGGGTGATCTCGCCGGGGCCGTAGATGTCCCGGAGGAACAGCTCCATCGCGCGTGCACGCTGTTCGATCCCCGCCGAGATCCGCGCCCACTGGTCTGCCGGGATGATCCGCGGGACCGCGTCGAGGGGGAACACCTGCGGCTCGTCCCTGCCGTAGACCTTGAGCGTCACCCCGAGGTCGCGGAGACTGTCGTCGACCTCGCCCTTGCGCTCGCACAGCGTGTCGGGGCCCAGGTCAGAGACGGCCTTGAGCACGTCCACGTACTCCGGCCGCGGCACACCGTCCTCGGTGATCGCCTCGTCGTGCACCTCCTCGGTGACGGCCTCACCCAGCGGCGAGTAGGAGGCGAGCATCGACCGCATGTCGCGGTCGTCCGCCACGTCGCGGGGCCGGATCCGGTCGACGGTCTCCGCCAGCAGCACGGACACGACGTCCCCGCGCCTCCCGCGACGGCGGTGGGCCGCGCGTTGGCGGGCCGCCGAGGTGCCCGCCCCGCGGATGCCGTCGAGGAGATCGTGGACCAGCTCGAGTTCGCCGCTGGCGCGGAGCTGATCGGTCAGCCCCTCCACCATGTCGTTCACCAGCTCGGACGCGGGTCGCGGGCGTCCGTTGGTCATGTCCACCAGATCGCCTTCCATCCCGGATCGGGCCGCCCGCCAGAACGCCGCGTCGAGGACGGTGGGCGAGGGGTCCACCCAGTCGCCGTCGGCGTCCCGCCCGGAGAGGATGCGGTCGACCGTGGCGCGGAACAGGGCGGCGACGACGACGAGGGTGTCCACAGTGCTACACGAGTCACAGACCCCCAGTTCCACCCCTCTGCCGTCCCGGGTCGGGCGGAGGTCGATGTCGATCGACTCCCGGTCCACCACCACGCCGGTGCCGAGTAGTTCGTCCTCCGCCGACTGCACCCCGTCCGCCGTGTCGGTGGGGATCACCGTGAAGTGCGCGGGAGACCACCTCGCCTCGAACGTCCGCGTGGAGGCGTACCCGGAGTCCCCGCCGTCGGCCCAGTAGGGGGAGCTGGCGGCCATGGCCAGCAGCACGGGGGCCACGGCGACCGCGCGCCGCGCGACGTACTGCGCCTCGTCGGCGTCGGCGACCTCCACCACCACGCGGAACCTCGCCGCCGCCCGGGTCTGGGACTCGCGACCGGGCGCGGGGTGGGGTTCCTCGGGGGTGGGGTCGAACTCGACCCCCGGGGACGCGAGCGAACCCGCCGCGACCACCCCGGTGCGGATCCCGCCACCGGCCCTGGCCAGCTGCGACCGGGTCAGTCGGAGTGCCTCGGCGAGCTCGGCGAGTCCGGTGTGGGCGCCGACGTCCGAGACCACGATCGCACCGTGGCGGGCGGAGGCCGCGTGGGCGTCGGTGGCGTCGCCGGCCGCGCCACCGCTCTCCCCACCGGCGGCCTCGAGCACCTGGGGGGCACGCCGTACCGGTCGTCGGGTCCGCAGATCGACGAGGTGGAGTTCCTCTTCGATCCTGATCCATCGCTGTCCATCGGTCATCGGAGACACGGTAGGGGAACCGGTCGGGGTCCGCACCCGCGGCGGGGGGCGCCCGGGGTCAGCGCATGATCCACGTGTCCTTGCCGCCGCCCCCGCGGGAGGAGTTGACGATCAGCGACCCGGCGGGGGCCACCCGGGTGAGGCCGGCCGGGACCGCGTGGGCCGTCGTCCGGCCCCCCTCGCGCCTCAGGTGGGCGAACGCGCGCAGGTCGACGTGCCGCCTCTGCATGCGGGTGCCGTCGAAGGTCGGGAGCGTCGACAGGGCCACCACCTCCTGGGCGATGAAGCCCTCGGGACGGGTGAGCAGCTCCTCGCGTCGTGCGGCCAACTCGGCCTCGGAGCACTCGGGCCCGATGGTGATCCCCAGGCCGCCGTACCCGTCGATCGGCTTGACCACCAGCTCCCCCAGCCGGTCAAGCACGAGGTCACGCTGGGTGCGGTCCGCGCACAGGTAGGTCGGCACCTGCTCGAGGACCGGGGCCTCCCCCAGGTAGAAGTCGATCATCGCGGGCACGGAGGCGTACACGGCCTTGTCGTCCGCCACCCCGTTCCCGAGGGCGTTGGCCACCGTCAGCCGCCCCCCGGCGAGGGCGTCCAGCAGCCCGTCCCGCAGCGGCTCGCCGTCGAGCCCGGGGGAGCTGAGCAGCATGTCCTCGTCGATCCGCGCGTACACCACGTCGACGCGCTGGAGCCCGTCGCGGGTCCTGCGGTGCAGGATCCCGTCCCGGAAGACAACCTCGTCGGGAGTGACGAGTGGCAGACCGGTCCGGTCGGCGATGAGGCGGTGCTCGAACCACGCCGAGTCCGCCGAACCGGAGGACATCACCACGACGTTCGGGGTGTCGCCCGCCGCCGGCGGCGCCGCGGCCACGAGGGTCTCCCGGATCATGGGGAAGGCCTGGTCGGGCGAGTGGAGGTCGAACTCGTCGACCAGGTCGCCGAACAACGCCGATGTCATCTCGCGGTGGGCGGAGGAGAAGGCGACACCGGACGGCACGCGGACGTTGTCCTCGAGGACCAACCACCGACCGTCGTCCGCGCACACCAGGTCGATCCCGCAGATGTGCGCCCGGATCCGGTCCGCGCCCAGCGCGCGCCCGGTGCTCCCGCGGAACCCCGGTGCCCGATCGAGGGCCTCGGGGGCGAGGTGCCCGGAGGCGAGGAACTCCTGCTCGCCGTAGACGTCGTCCAGGAACGCGTCGAGGGCGCGGGCGCGCTGCTCGATCCCCGCCGCGAGCCTCCCCCAGGTCTCCGAGGTGATGATCCGGGGGACGAAGTCCATCGGGAACGCGTGGGGTCGTTCCTGACCCGTGACCCGGAACGTGACCCCGGCGACCGAGGCCTCCTGCTCGGCCCGCACCTGCCGCGCCCGGAGCCTGACGGTCCCGATCTGCTGCAGCGCCGTCAGGACGGGGTCGTACTGCGCCCGCGGCCGCCCACCGGCCTCGACCGCCTCGTCCCAACTCGGGTCCTCTTCCAGGCCCTCGATCGGCAGGTAGACACCGAACAGTCGCGAGTGCGCGTCCGGCACGGGCGAACGGGAGCCGCTGGTGCCGCCGGTCTCCACCACCAGCAGGTCCACGACGTCCTGGACGTGGGCCCGGCGGCGCAGGGTCTGCCGCTGACGGAACGAGCTGCTGCCGTTGTAGAGCGCGTCGTCGACCAGCGCGCGCACCGTGTCCAGGTCCCCCGTGCCCGACAACTGCTCGGCCAGGGAGTCGACCAGGTCGGTGATGACGTCGGCCGCCGGACGGGGCCGGAAGGTGACCGGGTCCACCAGGGCGCCCTCGAGACCGGACCGGGCGGCTCGCCACAACGCGGCCCGGAGCCTGGTCTCCACGGGTGCGGACGGTTCCGCACCCCGCGCCAGGGCCGCGGCCTCGCGCTCGACCAGCGCGCGGAACAGGGTGGCCACCAGCGCCGTTGCATCGGCGGAGGGGCACGCGTCGCACACCAGGATCTCCACCGACCGCCCGTCCGCGCCGGGTTGGATCCCGAAGCCCACCATCGAGGCGTCGGCGATCACCCCGCTGCCGACGAGGTCGTCGACGAGTGCGTGGTAGTCCTGCGCCGAGCACACGCCCGCCACCGGCGCGGTGGTCGGCCACTGGGACGCGGCGACCGAGCGGCAGCTGGCGTACCCGGAGTCCGATCCGTCGCGGAGGAACGGCGAGCTCGCGGTGAGCGCCAGGAAGACCGGGAGGTGTGGGGCGATCCGGCACGCCAGGGCGACCGCCTCGTCGGTGTCCACGGCGTCCACCCGGATCCGGGTACCGCAGTAGATCTGACCCCGGGCCAGGAATTCGTAGTCCGCCAGCAGCCGGCGCATCCGCAGGCTCTCGTCGACCAGCGCCGATCCCGGGGGGACCAGCGGGACCGCTCCCGCGGCCGCCACCGTGAGGCCGCGGCTCTCGCCCACCCGGCGCATCTCCTCGCGCACCTCGTGGATCCCGGAGCGCAGGCCCGACGCCGTGTGGGCCGGACGGGTGCGCGTCCGGATCACACAGTTGCGGACCTCCTCGGCCGCGACGTCCCCGGACCGGTGGGCCAGCAGCTCAGACGCCCTGGGCGTGAGCTCCCGACTCTCGGAGTCGAGGACCTGGAGGTCCTCCTCGATCACCGCTGACCTGAACTGGGCTTCCATGAAGGAAATGTAGTTCGGGCGGGCGGGGTGCACATCCGGTCGGGATGTGGGATGGGTCTCACCGCGCCTTCCAGACCGGAGCCCGCTTCTCCGAGAACGCACGCGGGCCCTCCATGGCGTCCTCCGACGTCATGACGGTGATCATCTCCGTGTCACTGACCTTCCAGCGGTCGTCCTCCGCCGCGCGGGTCCCGTCGCTGATCCCCAGCGCGACGCGCTTGCTGGCCTGGACGGCCAACGGGGCGTTGGCGGCGATCACGCCGGCCAGCTCGAGCGCCGCGTCGAGGAGTTCGCCTGCGGGGACGACCCGGTTGATCAGATGCAGCTCCAGGGCGCGCTCTGCCGTGACCGGCTCGCCGGTGAGGATCATCTCCATCGCCACCCGGTGGGGCAGCTGGGCCGGCAGCCGGAACGCACCGCCCGCCGCCGCGATGAGACCCCGCCTGACCTCCGGCAGTCCGAAGATCGCGTGATCGGCGGCCACCACGAGATCGCACGCCAGCGCGATCTCGCAGCCCCCGCCCAGCGCGGTGCCGTTGACCGCGGCGATCACGGGCACGGAGACGTGATGCTGCATCATTCCCGCGAATCCCCACTGGCGGTTCTCGGCCGGGAAGATGTCCTCGCCCCGGGAGATCGCCTTGAGGTCCGCGCCCGCGCAGAACGACTGCTCTCCCGACCCGGTGAGTACGACCACCCGGATCTCCGGGTCCGTGTCCGCCTCGTGAAGGGCCCGGCCGAGCAGGGTGCTCACCTCGCCGTTGACGGCGTTGCGGGCCTCGGGGCGGTCGAGGGTGACGAGCAGGATGTGATCGCGGCGCTCGGTGCGGACGGCTGGTCGGGTCTCGGATGAGGTCATGCCCTCAGTCTCGCGCGGCCCACCGACCCCCGCGGGCGAAACGCCCACCTCCCCCGGTCTCGTGCGATGCGCGCGACTCTCCACCGAGCTCATGCAAGCGGGGGAGACGCGCTCACCCCTGCTGGGCAATCGCCCACACCTCGGATATATTTGATTTCAAATCTCGGCCGGGGCCCCTCGGTCGTTCGTGATCCCCGGAGATGAGGTGGCGGATATGGCCGCAACACGACTCGCGCAGCGTCCGCAGCTCTCCGAGGAGGTCGCGGACCACGTCCGGACCCGGATCATGAGCGGTGAGGTACGCCCCGGGGACTTCATCCGTCTGGACGAGACCGCGGCCGCTCTCGGGGTGAGCGTGACCCCGGTGCGCGAGGCCCTGCTGACCCTGCGCGGGGAGGGGCTGGTCGATCTGGTCCCGAGACGCGGCTACCTGGTCTCGCCGATGAGCAGGCAGGACGTCGAGGACATTTTCTGGCTGCAGGCACAGCTGTCCAAGCGGATCGTCGACCGTGCCATCACCCGGTTCGACGAGGCGGCCCTCGACCACCACGCCCGCCTGGTGGAGGACTTCGAGGCGGCGGCCGTGATGGGCGATCCGGACCGTGTGGTGAGCTCGCAGTACGCCATCCACCGCTCGATCAACCGGGCGTCGCGGTCGGACAAGCTCTCCCGATTCCTTAACAACGCGGCGCGCTACATGCCCTACCGGCTCTACGCCGAGGACCCCGGCTGGCGGTCCACCGCGCTCGAGGACAACAGGCGGATGCTCGACGCGCTGCGCACCGGCGACGTGGAAACGGCCCACGCCGTGGTCGACAGGGAGTACACCAACGGTGCCGACCTGCTCGTCGCGCATCTTCAGCGCGCCGGCGTGTGGGACGACGAGCGCGACGAGGATCGCGACGAGGACCGGGGCGATACCGCCCCGGCCTCCGCCATCTCCTCGCTGACGTGAGGGTCGGAAGTCACATCAGCGGCCGCCCGGTCCGCAGACGCCACTTCAGGTCCAGGAGCAGCACCCGGTAGGTGAGCGTCCGGACCGGGTACGGGAGCCGTCGGTTGGCCGCCGCGGTGACCGCCAGGAACCGCTCGAAGCGCCGCTGGTCCCGCGGGTCCCATGCCAGTCCCAGCGCGTCGCGGAACTCGCGGTGGAGGAATCCGGTCGTCACCCACTTGTTCAGGCGCCCGAACAGAAACGTCGTGGGCTGCGGCAGCATCCGGAGCTCCGTCAGACCCACCAGGTGCTCGCGTACCGAGTCGTCGAAACGGATCCGGGACTTGCCCTCGCGCCAGTAGTCGTCGAACTCCGCCCGCGTCGCCGGCCACTGGTCGGCGCGCACCTGGAGCGTCGTCCCCAGAGACGGGGCGGAGCGGTAGAAGGCCTCACGGTCGGACTCGGTCATGGGGCCGTTCAGCCACTCGAAGACGTCCTCGAATCCCACGTACAGACACGCGGCCACCCACATCTGCAGCTTCGGGTCCACGGCGCTGTACTTCACCGGGCTGTCGGGTGTCGAGTGCACCCGGCGGTGGATGCGGGTGACCTCCTCGCGATAGACCCGCTTGTCGTCGTCGCTGCCCAACGTGGCCACCGCCAGATACTGGAACGTCGTCCGGGCCCGCTTCAACGGCCGCTTGTAGACGTTGCCGGTGTCCACGCGGCTCTCGCGCACACCCCAACCCACCTCGGGCCAGGACAACTGCATGATGACGTTGGCGACCCCGCCGGCAGCACCGATCGAATCGAGGGCGTCGGGGAGGACGGGCGGTCGACGGCGCGGGGTGGGCGGGGCGGGATTACGGTGCAGTTCTGTGATCACGTGACGGTTCTCCTCGGGTATCGGTGACGTTCGGGCGGGCGGCGGTGACGGATCAGGCCAGTTCGGCGGAGTCGAGCAACCAGCGGTTTCCGTCGCGGACCAGGGTCACGACCATGCGGCTCGCGTCGACCCGGCCCTCGGGGACGGTGACGTTGGTGATCTCCTGGTCCAGGAAGACCAGCACCACGGCGCTATTGGTGTCCACGCTCTGGACCCCCGCGTGGGTGACGGTTCCGGTCGAGGTGCCCTGTCCGCTGGTGAGCAACTCGCGCAGCCCCTCGGACACCTCGCGATAGCGTTCGGCGAACTCGGGGGTGGCCTCCGCCACGACCGCCTCGATGTTGGCGTCCACGTCGGTGTGGTCGTAGGACGCGAGTTGCGCGACAAGACGGGTGGCGTCCTCGGTCGCGCTGCGCCGGAGCTCGTCCTCCCGGTGGTCCGACCACACGAGGTAGCCCAACCAGGCACACGCGGCCACCAGTGCCACCACGACCAGGGCGCCCACGATGAGCGCGGCGCTCCTCCGAGGGGGGATCGGTCCCTCCACGGGGTCGTCGTCGACCGTGGAGGCGTCCTCCCGGGCGTTGTCTTCCGGGGCGCTGTCTCCCTGGGCGTTGTCTTCCGGGGCGTTGTCTTCCGGGGAGGCCTCAGCCGCCATGTCGCAGTCCTTCCATCATCGTCGCCCAGTACGCGGCGATCTCCTTGCCGGTCGGGACGAGCAGGGGGTCGACGGCCATGTCCGGGCCGATCCTGGTGCCGGGTTCGGTCGCGCCCACCAGTCCCTCGTCGTTCGGTCGGGGAGCCGCCCGCGATCCCCGCTGCTCCAGGTCCTCGCCCGGCGGGCAGTACAACCGCAGGTTCGGCTCCCGCGGGGAGTGGTCCACGACGTCGCGGGGCTCGTACGGGTAGACGCACACCGGCCCCTGGGTGGCGACCAGTTGGAAGTCCGCGCGCCCGTTCCGCACGGTGCCAGCCAGGGCCCGCAGTCCCCGCTCGCCCTGCGTGAGGCCGGCCTCCCAGGCGGGTCCCCGATCGCGGAACACGGGTGTGACGACGAGGGTGTTGGCGAGCAGACCGGCGGCGTCCTCCCGGTTGGCGTCGAGGAGTTGCTGCGCGCGGATCATCGCGTCGGGTGAGCGGTCGAGGAGGTACACGAGCGTGTCCTCCCGGCGGGCCAGCTGGCCGGTGACGTCGCGGGCCGCCGAGGCCGAGCCGCTCAGGGGAGCCGGGCGGGCCGCCAGGGCGCGTACGGTCACGAGCCCGTCGCCGACGAGTCCGCGGAACGTGGGTGCCCGCTCGGACAACACCGCCGTGAGCAGCGCGGTGTCCTCGAGGATCGCGCCCAGCCGCGGCCCGTTGCCCTCGAGCGCGGTGGCCACGCTGTCCCCGAACGAGGCCAGTGACTCCGGGTCGAGCGCCCGAAGGGAGGTGTCGATGTCCGCGATGAGGTGCTCGATCGACGCGGGCTGCTCGTCCTCGGGTACCAGCAACTCACCACCTTCTCCCAGGTAGGGGCCGCCGCCGCTCGCCGGTCGGACATCGAGCCGGTTGTCTCCCAGGGCCGTGCTGGTCACCACCCGGGCGTGGGCGTTGACGGGGATCCGGGTGCCGTCGATGATCCTCAGGCGGAGCTGGACCCCGCCGACCCCGTCGAGCACGGCGTCCTGGACCTCGCCCACGTCTACTCCGCGGTAGGTCACGCGCACCCCGGGTCCGACGCCCCGCGCGTCCTCGACGTGGGCCACCACCCGGAAACCACTCGCCACGTCGGCGTCCTCCCCGATGTACCTGATGCCGTAGCCGATGGCCACCACCGAGATGAGGGCGAAGAGCAGGGCCTGCGTGACGATGTGCCGGTTCACCTCGCACCCCCCACGGGAGGTTGGGCGTCGGGGGGACCGGTGGCACCGGGCGGCAGAGGTCGGCCGGCGCGCGCCTCGCCGCCGGTGCCCAGGGCATCCAGCGACCCGGGGAGGTCGAGCGCGCCGTCGAACATCATGTGGTCCCCGCGGATCGCGACGTCGAAGTTCGTGACGAAGCGCTGCAGGGCGTCCAGGGTCGGGGCGACCTCGTCCCCGAAGCCCTCCATGTCCTCGAGCAGGACGGTCAGTGTGCGCAGTGACGGAGTCAGGCGCCCGTCCGTGGCCGAGGTGAACTGCTCGACCTGCACGGTCAGGGCTGTGGTGGTGTCCATGAGTGCGGTGATCGTCTCCCGACTGGCCGCCGCCTCCGAGACGAGGTCAGCGGACACCCGCATGCCGCGGTCGATGAGCTCGCGGCGACCGGCGAGCGAGGCGTTGACCCGGTCCAGGGCGAAGATCGTCCGGTCGATGTCGTCACGGTTCGCCTCGTACAGCTCCAGGGCGCGATCCCCACGTTCCCGGATTCGCCCGATCTCCTCACCGCGCCCGTCCAGGGCCACGGTGAGTTCCTCCATCACCGAGCCGAGCTGCGCGATCCCGCTCCCGTTGAGCAACAGGCCCAGCGAGGCGAGGCTGGACTCGAGATCCGGACCGACGCCGGTGTGCGCCCGTGGAACGAGCCCCGTGTCCTCGAGCAGCGCGCCGGTCCCGGGCACCCGGGGCGGGGTGAGCGCGATGAACGGGCTGCCGAGGGCGGTGGGAAGGCGGATCTCGGCGAACACGCCCGCCGGGACGCCGGAGTCGCCCTCCAGGCGGACACCGATCACGGCCTCGATGCCGTCGGTGCCGACACTGCGGACCCGGCCGACGAGGCGTCCGCCGTAGCGGACCTCCGCACCGGGAGCGAGCCGGTCGGCGCGCTCGAATCGCATCTCCACGTCCGCCGAACCCTCACCGGTGTCCATCCCCAGGGGAACGGACTGGAGTGCGAGTTGCGGGGTGTTCACGGCCACCATCGCCGCACCCCCGAGCAACACCACCCCGAGGAGGGCCACGAGTCCGCGCACCAGGTGCGGACGGGTTCTGGTCTCACGCATGGCGCTCACCCACCCCCCGCGACCCGGTCGAACGCCCCGAGGAGGCCGATCGGGTCACTCTGTTCGACCGGGAACATGAGCGGGTTGGTCAGGCCGGCGCCCGTGCACAGTGGGAGCGGCTCGCGTCGGCAGAGTTCGCGGCCACGGGCGAAGTGGGTGATGTTGGACGAGACGTTGAGGCGGATGCGCGCCCGGCCGTCGGGTCCGATCCCGGCCGCGAGGTTCTCCATCATCACCGGGTACAGATCCAGGAACTCGGCGAAGTCCGCACGGTGGCGGGCGTACAGCGCCGTCACCTCGCGGGTCGCCGCGGTCGTCGCGGTGATGTCGTCCCCGCGCGCGGCGACGATCGCGTCGAGCTCGTCGAGGATCACACGGAGGTCCTCCGCCGGGGCCGCCACGTCGATCTGGTCGTCCCGGAGCTGCCGGCCCAGGTCGTCGAGTCCCAGTACGAGGTCGCGCATGGTCTTGTCGCGACCGCCCGCCGCGTCCATCAGCACCGCGAGCTCGGTGACGATCGCGTCGAGATCCCGGGCCCGGTCCCCGCCCACCGCCGAGACCGTGGACAGGTCCCTGATGGCCCGGCTCAGCGTCTCCCCCCGGCCGTCGAGGGCCTCGGCGCCCCGGTCGAGACCCCGCGCCACCTCGTCGGCTCCGGGCGAGAACGCCGAGCTCAGGGTGTCCAGGCTGGAGACGAACTCGTCGAAGTCCAGGGGTGCCCGCGTCCGCTCGGCCGGGATCACCCCGTCGTCCGGGAACGTCGGACCGCCCACGTAGGCGGGGGTGAGCTCGACGAACCGGTCGGCGATGACGGCCGGGTTCATCACCACCGCGCCCACATCCGCGGGCAGCCGCGTGCCGGGATCCAGCGAGAGCTGCACCCGTGCGACGTCCCCCGTCGGTTCGACCTTCTCGACGATCCCCACCTCGACCCCCACGATCCGGACCTGCGAACCGACGTACACGCCCTCGGCGGAGGTGAACTCGGCCGTGATCACCTGGCGGCCGCCGTCTCCCCTGGCGCCGGAGAGCAGATAGGTCAGTGCCAGGACGGCGGCGAGGGCGACGGCGAGGATCGCGACGACCCTGGCCCGGCTCACGCGTCTCAGTTGCATCCGTCCATCACCCCCAACGCGCAGAGCGCCGAATCCGGGATCGGGCCGGTCGGTGTGGCGACGTCCGTCCACGGGCCGTTACCGGTCGCGTCCGTGACCGCGCGGAGTCCGGGTGGCATCCGGGTGAGCACCTCGTCCATCGCGTCGATGTTCCGTTGGTAGGTCGCGCTGATCGAGCGCATGTTTCTCAGCAACCGGTCCACGTCCTCGGCCTCCTCGTCGAGCAGCACCCGCACCCGGGTCGCGAGCTCCTCCAGGGACGACACGAGCGAACTGAGCGCCTCACGACGCTGGGTGAGCACGGTGACCAGGACGAGTGACTGGTCGGTGAGCGCCCGGATACTCGCCTCCTGCGAGACGAGGACCCCGGTCAGTTCACGGGTCGTGGTGACCACGCCGGACATCCGCGCGTCCTCGCGGGCGAGGAGACCCAGGGCCGCGGAGACGTCGTCGATCGACTGTCCGGTGGCCTCGGCGTCCTGCGGCAGGATGCTGTCCAGGCTGTCGATCATCGCGCTGACGGCCCTCGTGTCGAGTCCCTCGGCCAGGTCCGTGACCGCTCCCCCGATGTCGTCGATCATGTAGGGCGACGTGGTGCGCTCCACCCCGATCCGCTGTCGCGGGCCCAGGTCCCCGCCGCCCGCCGGCGTGACCTCGAGGAACCTGTTGCCGAGAATCGACTTTAGACCGATCGTGGCGGTGCTCGCCTCACCCAGGTGCTGGCCCCGGTCGAGCCGGAACCCCACCACCGCGAGCCCGTCCTCCAACGTCAGGGAGTCCACGCGGCCACTGGGCACGCCGGCCACCAGGACCGGGTCCCCCGTCCGGAGTCCCCCGGCGTTGGCGAACTCGGCCGCGTAGTGGTCGGTGCGCAGGACGTACCACAGACGGGGAAGGGCCATGCTCGCCGCGAAGACCGCGATGACCAGCAGGATCGACGCGGCTCCCACGAAGACGGTGTTGCCGCGACGGGCGTGCCTCGGGTCGCGGACGAGGTCGATCAGACTCTCCCTCATCATCGTGATCGGACTCATCTGCACGCCCCCGAGTTCCGGTAGCCGAACAGGCTGGTCTCCCAGTCATCCCACTTGACCGTGAAGTTGCACATGTAGAGGGCCAGGAAGCCACCCTTCTGGGCCTGGGCGTTGACCTCCCGGGCGAACAGCGGCGCCTTGCCCATGGCGGTGTCGAACGCCGGGGTGTTGGGGATCCACCCGTCGGTCGTGTGACGGGCGGAGTCCACGCTCGCGCGGAGATCCGGCTCGGTCTCGCGGAGCATCGAGGCCAGTGTCGCGGTGGCCGAGTCCCCGCGCTCGATGAGCAGCGCGAGGTCGTTCCCGCCACCGTCCGCGAGCGCCCCGGAGACGGTGTCGAGTCCCCTGACCAGCCGCTGGAGGTCCTCCTCCCGGTCGGTGAGCGTGGTGTTGAGCGCCACGATGTTGTCCGCGAGCCGGGCGTATACGTCCTGTCTGCCGACGATGTCCCGGCTCAGCAGCGCCAGGCGGGCGAGCAGGACGTCCATGGCACCCGGTTCGCCCTGGAACGCGGCGACCACGGTGCGCGAGAGGGTGTTGACCTCCTCCGGCCGCACCGCCTCGAACAGCGGCTTGAACCCGTTGACGAGCGCGGTGAGGTCCACGGGATCGGTGGTGGCCTCCAGCGGGATACGCGTGCCCTCCGGCAGGGGATCGGGGCCCCCGACGGCCGGTCCGCCGTCCTGTGGGGGATCGAGGGAGAGATAGCGGATGCCCAGCATGTCCCCGTAGCGGACCGACGCGCGCGCGCCCCTCGCGACCGGCGTCGAGCGCTCGACCTCGAAGTCGACGACGGCGATCGTCCGGCCCAGGGGTCCGACCGCCCGCTCGACGCCGAGCACCCTGCCCACGCGGACGCCGGCGACCGTGACCTCGGAGCCCGGGCCGAGCCCGCCGACGTCGGTGAACTCGGCGCCGTACGCCCGTGCCCCCCAGCCGATCGGCACCCGGAGCGTGTTGACCACCAGCACCGTGCACAGGACCCCGACCAGGCAGTAGACGAAGAGTCCCAGGGCCGGTCGCAGACCGCGATGACTCGTCATCGGATCGTCACCTCGGTGCCCCGCACGAGCGGACCGAGCATGGTCCACGCGGCGGCGTCGGGCGCGGCCGCGGGATCGGCCGGGGGCGGCACGGGCGACCCGGGTTCGGACGCGGCGGCCGCCTGGAGTTCCCTGATCAGGTCCCGTTCGGATGCGGCCGCCACCGTGCGGCCCGGCCCGCGACCGGCGCCGCGATCGGGGGACGCGGCACCCGAACACGTCGACCCGGCCAGGTCCGGGTAGCGGGGGCAGTCCTCGGGTCCGTACGGCATGGGGTCGGAGAACGAGGGGACCGCGGTGATGGTGAACCGGCCGGTGGAGAACGCCGCCTCCCCGGCCTCCCCCATGGGGCGCATGGCGTAGAGGGTCCGGATGACCCCGTGCGGGTTCCGGGCGGTCCGGTCGAACACCACCCCGGTGTCGTCGACCAGTCGGATCGCGCCCGTCACGGTCCGGTCCGCCATGTGCGCTCCCGACCCGGTGACCGCCAGGCCCGCGTCGAGCAGCCGAGCGAGCGAATCGGGTCGGTCCACCACGATCTGCGAGAGCCGCGTCGCCTCCTGCAGGGTCTCGAGGATGACCGGGCCGGCCGCGGCCAGGTCCTCGGCGAGGTAGGCGATGGCGGAGGAGGCACCGGCGGTCTCCTCCCACGCGGGCGACAGGTGCTCGCCCGCTCGGTCCACGTCCCCGATGACCCTCCCCAGCATCTCGCCCCGGCCGTCGAGGGCCCGATCGAGTGCGGTGAGCGTGACCTGCAGACGTCCGGGCTCGATGGAGACCAGCAGGTCGCTCGCGCGGGTGAACACGTCGTAGAGGAGCACGGCCTCCTCGGAGCGGTCGGCGGTCAGCACGTCACCGCTGTCCAGCCCTCCGGCGGTGCGCGTCGTCCCCGGCTCGCCCGGGGTCACCAGGTCCAGTCGCACGTCCCCGAAC
Source organism: Dietzia sp. 2505 (assembly GCF_040546785.1). NCBI lineage: Bacteria > Bacillati > Actinomycetota > Actinomycetes > Mycobacteriales > Dietziaceae > Dietzia > Dietzia sp. 2505. The sequence goes on from NZ_JBEPON010000003.1 coordinate 50,184, forward strand.
AGAGTCCGCGGGACCGCACGGACGACGACGTCGGAGGGGATGCGCTCGGCGTGCTCCGGGGCGATCAACATCTCTATCCTGGTGCCGGGTTCGTCGTCGTCGCCCGAGACGTCGCCCAGGGACGACCGCACGTCACCCACCTTCACCCCGAGATGATGGACGGGGGCGTGGACCGGGACCCGACCCGCCTCCGACGGCAGCACCGCCGTCACCGTCGCCCCCGTGTCGAGGGCTCCCGCACCGCGGGCGATGAGGACGCCCGCGAGCGCCACGGCCACGACGCTCGCGACCAGCCCGCGGACCGCCAGCGTCCGCTCGGGTGTCGGTCCCGCCACACGCCGCCTCACGTGATCCCCAACGCCGGGACCTCGGGCACCAGGCCCCAGAGGGCGAAGGTGAGCACGATGTCGATGAACCCGATGAGCAGGATGCTGGTCCGCAGCGCACGGCCTGCGGCCCGCCCGACACCCTCGGGGCCGCCCGTCGCGTGGTACCCGTAGCTGCAGTGCACGAGCACGATCACCAGGGCGAACACCACGGCTTTGATCAGCGAGTAGAGGACGTCCTCGGGCCCCAGGGTGATGTGGAAGAAGTAGTCGTAGGTGCCCGCCGAGCCGCCGTTGACGTGCACCACCACGACCCGCGTGGCGATGTAGGTCGCCACCAGCCCGACGGCGTACAGCGGCACGATGCAGATCATCGTGGCGATGACCCGGGTCCCTGCCAGATAGGGGACAGTGGGTACGGACATCGCGTCGAGGGCGTCGATCTCGTCCGAGATCCGCATCGAGCCCAGTCGGGCGGTGAAGCCGGTGCCCACCTTGGCGGCCAGCGCGATGGAGGCCACGACGGGCGCGAGTTCGCGCGTGTTGGCCATCGCCGAGAGCATCCCGGACAGGCTCGTCATGCCGATCAGATCGAGCCCGCGGTAGGTCTCGACGCCCACCATGATCGCCGCGACCGCCGACATCGCCAGCACGATCCCGATGGTCCCGCCGCCGGCGATCAACGAGTTGGAGCCGAAGCCCACGTCGACGACCTCTTTGACGACCTGCTTGCGGTACCGCACCAGCGCGGTGGGCAGCGTGAGGATCACCCGACCGGCGAAGCTCACGTGGCGGCCGACCTCCGCCATCCCCGACGAGGCCCGTGCCAGGACCGCGGCGGGCCGGGACGCCCGGACCTTCTGCACGGCGCTGGTGTCGGTCACCCGGAGCGAGGTCATGTCAGTACTTCCCGACCGACGGCACGACGAGCCCGTAGACCGCCGACAGGACGGTGTTGATCACGAACACGGTGACGAAGGCCAGGACCACCGTCTCGTTGACCGCGTCCGCGACACCGCTCGACCCGCCGCTGGCGTGCAGTCCCTTGAACGTCGCGATCAGGGCCGAGACCACCGCGAACGCGACCGACTTGGCCATCGCCATCCACAGGTCGGACGGGCGGCCGTACGCGCTGAGCGTGGACAGGAACGCCCCGGCCGATTCGCCCTGGCCGTACACCTGATAGATCAGACACGCGGTCACACCCATCGCGGTGACCAGGGCGCACAACACCACCGAGACCAGCACGGTCGCGATGACGCGGGGCACCACGAGTCGCTCGATCACGTCGAGCCCCATGACCTCCATGGCCTCGACCTCCTCGCGGATGGTGCGGGATCCCAGGTCAGCGCAGATGGCCGAGCCTCCCACCCCGGCCAGCATGAGCGCGCAGACCAGCGCCGACGCCTGCCCCACCACGACAAAGGCCACCACGGCGCCCGCGTAGCCGGCCGCCCCCAGTCGGCCCGCCAACTCCCCCACCGACACGGCGACGAGCACGCCGACCGGCAGCATCAGCAGCAGCGCCGGCACCGAGCACACCCGGGCGACGAACAGGGCCTGGTCGCGGGTCTCGGCGAGCGAGAGCCGCCCCGTGGCGACCGTGCGCACGCAGCTCAGCAGGGTGAACACCGAGTAGCCGACCAGCGATCCGACCTGTCCCGCCAGATCGACCACCGGGCCGCGGCCCGCGGGGAGTTGGAAGACCATGTCAGTGGTGTCCGGGTTCCGAAGTCGCCTCGGCCGCCGGGTCAGACACCCGTGGAGCCGTGCTCCGAACGGAGCGCGCCCTTGACCACCTTGCCGCTGGCGTTGCGCGGCAACTCCTCCACGTGCACGAGGTGCTTGGGCAATTTGAAGCCGGCCAGCTTGTCGCGCAGCCACCCGGTCAGCTCGTCGAGGGTGATGTCCGCGCGGCCCTCCTCCTCGTGCTGCGCGACCACCGCGACGGGCACCTCGCCCCAGGTGTCGTCCTTGCGGCCGATCACCGCGACCTCACGGATCCGGGGGTGGCCGGCGATGACGTTCTCCACCTCGGCGCAGTAGATGTTCTCGCCGCCGGAGATGATCATGTCCTTCTTGCGGTCCACGACGTAGACGAAGCCCTCGTCGTCCATCCGGACCAGGTCACCGGAGTGGAACCAGCCGCCCTCGAAGGCCTCCGCGGTCTCCGCGGGCTTGTTCCAGTACCCCGACATCGTGGTGGGTCCGCGATAGACGATCTCTCCCACCTCGCCGGGACCGACCGGCTCCCCGAACGCGTCGATCACACGGGCCTGCAGGGTGGGGATGACCTTGCCGACCGACCCGAGCTTGCGGATCGCGTCGTCACCGTCGAGCGCACAGGTGATGGGGCTCATCTCGGTCTGGCCGAACACCGCGCAGTTGAGGGCGTCCGGGAACGTCTCGGACATGGCGCGCAGGATCGTATCCGTCGACGGGGCCGCACCCCACGAGATGTTGCGCAGCACCAGCTTCCGCGGGCGGGCCTTCTGCTCGGCGCAGACGGCCTGCCACTGCACGGGAACGAGGAAGACGCTGGTGATCTGCTCCGACTCGAGGGTGTCGAGGAGGGCGGACGGGTCGAAGGCCTGCAGTGGATGGACCACCGTGACCCCGCCGAGCTGGAGGCTCGGCGCGATCGAGCCGAGCGCTGCGATGTGGAACATCGGGGCCGCGCACAGTGCGCGCCCCTCCTCATCGAAGAGCCGGAAGACCCGGATGCAGGTCAGGGACTGGGCGGTGAGGTTCTCGTAGGAGAGCATCGCGCCCTTGGGCCGACCGGTGGTGCCCGAGGTGTACATGATGAGGGCCGTCGAGTCCTCCGGGACGTCGACCGGCTGATGGGGCTGGCCCTCCTCGGCGAGCGCGTCGGCGTAGGTGGTCTGGTCCTCGGCGCCGGGCTCGCCGCCGATGACGATGTGATCTCCCGGCTCCTCACCCTGGGCACGGATCGCCCCGACGAGCGGGGCGAGCAGGGCGTCGGTGACGACGACCTTCGGCGCACAGTCACTCACCAGGTAGGCCAGCTCGGCCGGGGTGAGGCGGAAGTTCACCGGCACCGCGATGGCACCCAACTCGTTGATGCCGAGCACCGCCTCGACGAACTCCGGGTTGTTGAGGGTGATCAGCATGACCCGGTCACCTTTGGCGACCCCACGACGGGCCAGCGCATCGGCGAAGAGACCGCTGCGCTCGTGTAGTTGCGACCAGGTGGTGGTCTGGCCGAGGTAGCGCAGCGCCTCGCCGTCGGGGTTCATCTCGGCGTGGGTGGCCACCCACGTGTTCCAGTGGTTGCGACGGGCGGCGTGGAGTTCCGCGACTGGGTCCATGGCGGCGGTGGTCATGATTCGGCCTTTCGTGGGCGGTGAGGGTGGAGAACCAGGTCAGGAGAAGTCGGGGCGTCTTTTCTCGAGAATCGAGGCGACCCCTTCGGCGAAGTCGTCGGACACCAGGAGCTCGCACTGTCCCTCGTGCTCGCGGGCCAGCGCGGCGTCCAGCTCGGCGAGCGTGGCGCCGGTGACGGCGCGCTTGGTCAGTTCCAGTGCGCGGCGCGGGCCCCGGGCCAGCCGACGCGCCAGCTTGGCGGCAGCGGGGCGCAGGTCCGCGGCGGCCAGGACGTCGAGGGCCAGACCGACCTGCTGGGCTTCCGCGGCCGCCACGGCGTCCCCGCGCAGCAGCATCCGCGAGGCGACCGAGCGGCCGACCGCCGCGGGCAGGAGCACGCTGGCGCCGCCGTCCGGCATGAGCCCGATGTTGGTGAACGCGAACAGCAGGTACGCGTCGTCGGCCATGAGAACGAGGTCGGAGGCCAGGGCCAGCGAGACGCCCACCCCCGCCGCCGGACCGTTGACCGCGGCGATCACCGGAACCGGGGCGCTCAGCACCGCGCGGACCAGAGCCGCGGCATTGTCCATGGTGACGTCGGGACTCGGAGCGTCGTCGGCTCCCTCCCTGATGGCCTGCAGGTCCGCCCCGGTGGTGAACGCCCCGCCCTCCCCGGCGAGCACGATGACACGGGTCCCCGGATCCGCACCGTGCTGGGTGATGAGCCCGATCAGCGCGCCGACCGTGTGGTGGTCGAGGGCGTTCATCCGGTCGGGTCGGTTGATGCTGATGGTCGTCACGCCGAGGTCGTCGGTCTCGACCTTGACGGCGTCGCGTCCGGTGGCGGTCATCGGACCGTCTCCGCGGCGGCGACCATGCCGGACAGGCGGTCGGTGATGATCGACTCGGCCTCGGCCATCATGCGATCGACCAGTTCGGCCGCGGTGGGCACGTCGTCGATCAGTCCCTGGCACTGGCCGGCGGACCAGATCCCCGCGTCCAGGTCGCCGTCCTCGAAGACCTTGCGGCCCCTGGCGCCGGCGACCAGGTGCTGGATGTCGGAGAACTCCGCGCCCTCGGCCTCCTTGGCCACCACCTCCGCCGAGATCGCGTTGGCGGCGACCCGGGCGGTGTTGTGGAGCGTGCGGAAGATGAGCGTGGTGTCGAGCTCGGAACTGGCGACGATCTGCTGCTTGACCGACTCCGCCACGGGCGACTCGGCCGTGCACATGAAGCGGGTGCCCATGTTGGCCCCGTCCGCCCCCAGGGCGAGCGCGGCCACGAGGCCGCGGGCGTCGGCGATGCCTCCGGACGCCAGCATCGGGATCGTCAGCCGGGCCGCCGCGGCGGGGATGAGCACCAGACCGGGTACGTCGTCCTCCCCCGGGTGTCCGGCGCACTCGAAGCCGTCGATGGAGACGGCGTCCACGCCGAGCTTCTCCGCCTTGATCGCGTGCCGCACGGAGGTGCACTTGTGGATCACCTTGACGCCCGCGGCGTGGAACACCGGCAGGTGTTCCTTGGGGTTGGATCCGGCGGTCTCGACGATCTTGACCCCGGACTCGACGATCGCCTCCCGGTATTCGGCGTACGGCGGCGGCGTGATGCTGGGGAGGATAGTGAGATTGACCCCGAACGGCTGATCGGTCATCTCCCGGCACCGGGCGATCTCGCGGACCAGGTCCTCGGGCGTCGGCTGGGTGAGCCCGGTGATGATGCCCAGCGCCCCGGCCTCGGACACGGCGGCGGCGAGTTCGGCGCGACCGACCCACATCATGCCGCCCTGGACGATGGGGTGGCGGACCCCGAACTCCTCGGTGAAACGGGTACGGATCACGGCTGGACCTCCTCGTAGGTGCCGCCGGAGGCGGCCTTGGACCGCAGGGACTCCGGCGGGGTGAATCGGTCCCCGTAGCGCTCGGCGAGTTCTTCGGCGCGTGCCACGAAGCCGGGCAGGCCGCCCGGGTACTGGTCCATGTAGCGGGCGACGCCGCCGGTCCAGCCCGGGAAGCCGATGCCGAGGATGGAGCCGACGTTGGCGTCGGTGGTGGTCTCCAGCACGCCCTCGTCCAGGCATTTGACGGTCTCGATCGCCTCCGCGAAGAGCATCCGGTCGATCGCGTCCTGCAGCGGTATCTCGGTGGCGGGGCCGAAGGCGTCGGTCAGCCCCGGCCAGAGCCCGGCCCGCTTACCGTCGGAGTACTCGTAGAACCCGGAACCGGTCGAGCGGCCCTTACGGTCGTACTCGTCGATCATGCGGTCGAGCACGGCGTTGCCCGGGTGGTCGGGCAGGTCGCGGCCCTCCGCCCTGGCGGCCTCGCGCGTCTCGTCGCGGATCTTGCGGGGCAGGGTCAACGTGAGCTCGTCCATGAGCGCGAGCACCGGGGCCGGGTACCCGGCCTGGGAGGACGCCTGCTCGATGGTGGGGGCGGGCACTCCCCCGGCGAGCATGGCCATGCCCTCGCTGGTGAAGGTCCCGATGACGCGGGAGGTGAAGAACCCGCGGGAGTCGTTGACAACGATCGGGGTCTTGCCGATCTGCGCGACCAGAGCCAGGGCGCGCCCGAGGGCGTCCTCCGAGGTCTCGGCGCCCTTGATGATCTCGACCAGCGGCATCTTGTCGACGGGCGAGAAGAAGTGCAGGCCGATGAAGTCGGCCGGCCGGTCCACGCCGCCCGCGAGCAGGGTGATGGGCAGGGTCGAGGTGTTGGAGCACAGCAGCGCATCCGGGGCGATGTGCGGGGCGATCTCGGCGAAGACCTGCGATTTGACCTCGGGGTCCTCGAACACGGCCTCGATGACGGCCTGCGCACCGGAGGCGGCCGCCGCGTCGGTGGTGGGGGTGATGCGCGACAGGAGCGCCTCCCCCTTGGCCTGCGCGGCGTCCCGGGCCTCGCCCTCGGCGGCGCGGGCGACGGTCTTGGCGACCAACTTCTCCGAATAGCCCTTGCCCCGTTCGGCTGCCGACTGGTCGATGTCCTTCAGGACGACCTCCATGCCCGCCTTGGCGCAGACGTAGGCGATCGCCGCGCCCATCATCCCGGCGCCCAGGACGACCACCTTGGTGATCGGCTCGCGCTCGGCGGACCCGTGTGCCCTGGCGAGGCCGTTGGCCTTCTGCAGGTCGAAGAAGAACGCCCGGATCATGTTCTTGGCGGTCTGGCCGGTGGCCAGACCGGCGAAGTAGCGGGCCTCGATCGTCGAGGCCGCGGCGAAGTCGACCCCGGCGCCCTCGACGGCCGCGGCCATGATGGCGACCGGCGCGGGGTAGGGCGCTCCCTTGAGCTGTTTGCGCAGCATCGCGGGGAACGCGGGGAGGGTGGCGGCGAGCGCGGGAGTCGACGGCGTCCCCCCGGGCATGCGGTAGCCCTTGCGGTCCCACGGCTGGGTCGCCGCCTCGGGGTCGTCGGTGGTGGCGGCGATCCACGCCTTCGCCGCGGGCACCAGGTCGTCGGGGCTCGCGACCAGCTCGTCGACGAGCCCGAGCTCGTGGGCCTTACCGGGTCGCAGGCGCTTGCCCTCGAGCAGCACCTCCATCAGCGCCGTGGCCACACCGAGCATGCGCACGGTGCGGACGATCCCGCCGCCACCGGGCAGCAGACCGAGGCTCACCTCGGGGAGGCCCAGCTGGATCGCGGGCGAGTCCACCACGATGCGGTGGTGGGTGGCCAGCGCGATCTCGAGGCCGCCGCCGAGCGCGGCCCCCGCGATGGCGGCCACGACGGGCTTGCCCAGGGTCTCCAGTCGCCGCAGTGGAGCCTTGGCCCGCTCGACGGTGGCCACGGCCAGGTCCGCTCCGTCAGCGGGGATCGACAGGATGTCGCCAAGGTCGCCGCCGGCGAAGAAGGTCTTCTTGGCGGAGGTCAGGATCACGCCGGTGATGTCGTCGGCCTCGGACTCGAGCCGGTCGACGGCCGCCTCCATGGACGCCAGGTAGTCGGCGTTCATGGTGTTGGCGCTCTGATTGGGGTCGTCCATGGTGAGGACGACGACGCCGTCGGAGTCGCGCTCGTAGGTGATGGTGTTGGTGAATTCGCTGCTCATTGGGGGTTTTCTCGTCCTTGTCAAGCTGGGGGCCGGGTCGTCTACAGGCGTTCGATGATGGTGGCGATGCCCATGCCGGCACCCACGCAGAGGGTTGCCAGGGCGTAGCGGGCGTCGCGGCGTTCCAGCTCGTCCAGGGCGGTGCCGAGGATCATCGCGCCGGTGGCGCCCAGTGGGTGCCCCATGGCGATCGCGCCGCCGTTGACGTTGATCTTCTCCATCGGCACGCCCAGGTCTCCTGCGAACTTCATCGGCACCGCGGCGAACGCCTCGTTGACCTCGAACAGGTCGATGTCGTCGATCGTCAGGCCCGCCTTGGCCAGTGCCTTGCGTGCGGCGGGGGTGGGGCCGGTGAGCATGATCGTGGGTTCGGACCCGACCACCGCCGCCGAGACGATCCTGGCGCGCGGCGCCAGGCCGTTTCGCGCGCCGGCCTCGGCGCTGCCGATGAGCATCGCGGTGGCGCCGTCGACGATGCCGGAGGAGTTGCCGGCGTGGTGGACGTGGTCGATCTTCTCCACCCAGTGGTACTTCTGCAGGGCCACGGCGTCGAAGCCGGCCTGCTCACCGAGAGCGGCGAAGGAGGGCTTCAGCCCGGCGAGGTCGTCGGCGGTGGTGCCTCGGCGGATGTGCTCGTCATGGTCGAGCACGACCCGACCGGCGGAGTCGACCACCGGGACGACCGATCCGGCGAACCGGCCGTCGTCCCAGGCGGCGGAGGCGAGCTCCTGGGAACGCTGCGCGAACTCGTCGACGTCCCGACGGGAGAAGCCCTCCATCGTGGCGATGAGGTCCGCGCCGATGCCCTGCGGGACGAACGAGGTGGAGTAGTTGACCCGGGGGTTCTGCGCCCAGGCGCCGCCGTCGGAACCCATCGGGACCCGCGACATCGACTCGACACCACCTGCGACGACGAGGTCCTCCCACCCCGCGCGGACCTTTTGCGCGGCCAGGTTCACCGCCTCGAGCCCGGAGGCACAGAAGCGGTTCTGCTGCACCCCGGCCACCGTCTCGGGCAGTCCCGCCGCGATCGCCGCGACCCGCGGCAGCACCGCGCCCTGCTCACCGACGGGGCCGACGATGCCCATGACGACGTCCTCGATCTGCGCGGGGTCGAGTCCGGCGTTGCGCTCGACGATCGAGCGCAGGACGCCGACGGCGAGGTCGATCGGGGCGACGCTGTACAGCGAACCGCTGGATTTGCCCCTACCGCGTGGCGTGCGCACCGCGTCGTAGATGTAGGCCTCGGGCACTGACATGGGTGGGTGGTCCCTTCCGTCCGAGCCGGTCCGTGACGACGGACTCGAGACACTCACATGGATTCGATCACATATATCTGTGAATTCGGGTTTACTATGTCCACTGTATCCGCTGTTGTCAAGATCACACCCCGATCCGCCCTCACGAGATCCGAGAGGCCATGACGTCGTCACCAGTACTGCCCACGAGGTTCCCGGACGCCCCGCCACCGGGGTCTCGACGTGCGGAGATCGCACTGGTCGCGGCCGAGGAGTTCACGCGGCGCGGGTACCACGCGACCCGCGTGGAGCACATCGCGGACCGACTCGCGGTGACCCCCGGTGCGCTGTATCGGTACGTCCCCGGCAAGTACGCGATGTTCCGGGACGCGGTCGCCACGCTCGTCGGGGAACTCGACGACGCCACATCCGGTTCCGACGACCTCGCGCACCTGGTCGCCTCGGTCACCCGGGCCACCCTGACCCACCGCTCCCGCGCTGCGCTGTACCGCTGGCAGATCCGCTATCTCACGCCGGAGGACCGGGCGGCGGTCGTGGCTGCCGACATCCGGATCCGCCAGCGGTTCTCCGACGCGATCCGCCGCGACGGCGCGGCGTCAGGCCCAGGGGCCGGTCCTGCCGCCCGGACCGGGACCCGGGGCGCGGCCGGCGCCATCCTCGCCTGCATCGCGTCGCTCGGCCACCACCGCATCGAGGTCACGGAAGCGGGCGCGGTGGCGCTGATGCAGTCGATCGCGGCGGACCTGGCCGGATCCACCCCGGGGGTCAGGTCGACGCCCACTCCACGAGCGGAGCACCCGCCCGCGCCCGGCCCCACGGCGCCGGGCCGGCTCCGTGGCGGGGCCGCCACCCGGGAGGGCGCGATCACCGCAGCCATAGCCCGGTTCCACTCCTCCGGCTACGACGAGGTGACGATGGAGGCGATCGGCGCCGATGTGGGCGTCGCCGCGTCGGCGTTGTACCGGCACTTCCCCGGGAAATCCGCCTTGCTCACCGCCGCCGTCGACCGGACCGCGACCCTGGTCTCCGAACTACTCGACCGCCACGCCGCCCTGCACGGCTCAGGGGACGATCCCGCCCGGGCCCTGGTCGACCTGCTCGACCAGTACGTCTCCATCTCCTTCTCCCACGGACCCGAGCTCATGCTCTACCACTCGGAACTCGGCACCCTCGACCCCGACGACAGGCGGCGGATCCGCCGGTCCCAACTGCAACAGCTAGAGCGCTGGGCCGGGCTGGTCCGCGAGGCGGCGCCGGCGGGGTCCGCCGTGGGCGACGCGACGGCCCGGATCCGGGTCCACGCCGCCCTCGCGGTGGTGCTGGACGGCGGGCAGGGCTCGGGCTTCCACCCCTCGGCCACCGCCCGACTCGGCGAACTCGCGGGGCTCACCCTGCTGTCCCACTGATACCCGCAGCCCTCATCGCCCGTGGCCGGCCGTCATCGCCTCAGGCCAGCGGGTCGACGGTCCCGCGGGAGTAGCGGGTGATCTGCCGACGGATGCGCCGGTAGCCGCGGGCCTCGAGTGCGGTGCGCAGCCTCGGGCTCACCGCGGCCGCCCCGTGGGTCACGAGGTTGGTCGGGAACACCAGGGCCGGGTACCACGGCACCGCGGGCCGCTGGCCCAACTCGCGCATCCCGGCGACGCCGTTGAGGTAGGTCGCGATGCTGCGGTGTCTGGCCGCGTCCAGGCGGCGACGGACCGGGGCGAACCGGGGGAAGTCGGTCAGTCCGTACGACGCCAGCAGCGACTCGGCGAGTACCGCCGAGTTGGCGTCGGGCGGCGGGGAGGTGCGCAGGAAGTGGTACATGTCCCGCAGGCCTCGACGCGGGCGGTCATGGAGGAAGTCGGAGTCCACGCCCATCACGTGACCGATCCAGCGCCACAGGTGCATGACGGCCCGCCCGTCGGCGCGTGAGTGCGGAATCCCCAGCACGAGAGTGCCCAACAGGAACGTCGCGGAGAACAGACCGTTGGTGGCGGCCATGTCCGCCTGGTTGATGGGCAGTCCCTTGGCCGAGGTGTTCCACCCCTGTGCGAGCATCGCGCGGTTGACCCGGGCGTGCATGAGCCGCACGTGCACGGTGGTCTCCCAGCCGGCACTTCCCGGGCGCCAGCCGTCAGGGGCGGCGACCGCGTGCCACCAGGCCATGGTCTCCGCGACCCGCGTGGCGGTCCCCTCCCCGGTCAGGCGACCGGTCGAGGTGAGGACCTCGGTCGTGGCGGCCGGCCGGTAGCCGCCGAGGAGAGCGAGATCACCCAGCACATCCTGCCCGGTCAGCCCGGCCCGCAGGCACACCCTGGCGCCGCGGTCGGCGAGGTCGTGGTCCAGCCATTCGGGGATCTCGGTGACGGACCTGACGAAGTCGCCCACCTCGGCCGGCTCCCCCGGGGGCGAGGACTCACCGGCCACCGCCGCCCCCAGCGCCTCGCGGACCCGCGCCATGGAGGTCTCACCCCTCTCGATCGCCTCCAGGACCGCGTCGGCACGCGGGTCACCGGCCATCAACGCCTCGGAGATCCGCGTGCGTTCAGCGGGCGTGGGGCCCGAGCGCACGTCCGCGAACGGCCGCAGCAGGCGTGCGGCCCGGCGCCCCCACCGCTCGTCGGCGGCGAAGCGGGCGGGAGCCCCGGGGGGCCTCGGCGGAGTTGAGGCGACGGTCACGCGTCGTCCTCTCCCCGTCCCTCCCCGCCGTCGTGCATCACCGGGCATCCCTCGATCCGGTCCCGCGGCTGGATGGGGCAGGCCCCCAGGTCCGCGGGTCGGTAGCCGTTCGGGTACCCCGGGTAGGTCCGGTTCTCGGTCGCGCTGGAACCCAACGCTCGGCGACGCACCGGGAGCCACCGGACGACTGCGGACCGGGCCCGCAGCGCGGCGTACGCGGCCTTGCGTCTGCCCGGCGGCTGCCACGGGAAGCCGAAGGCCCGGGTCATGTCGTCGTCCACGAGCGACAGGACGACCTTCCGGACCGCGGGGCGGACCGCCTCCGGGTACCAGGAGCACATGAGATCGAGCGTGTACGTACCGATGAGCTCGTTGTTCCGGTCGTAGCGGAAGGTGCGGGCCTCGTAGTCGTCACGCCACCGGCGGAACTCCCCGATGTCGTCCGGGATGTCGGCGATCTTCATCCGCTGGCCCACCCCGCGGTAGAAGTGGAACGCGGCGAGTCGCTCGTGGGGGTGCAGCCGCCGCCACCCGATCGCGTCGATCCACTCCAGCGGCTCGTAGATGAACGTCGACAACACGTACAGCATGTCGTCGTTCGTGATCTCGTACCGCGCGTGCTGGCGGTTGATCACCCGCAGCGCCTCTTTGCCGCGCGGCGAGTCGTACCCGTGCTCGACCAACTCCACCATCAGCAACGCCGTGTCGTCGTACCGCTTCTGGGGGTTGTCGCGGAACTGGCCGGCCTGCTCCAGGACCGCCGACACCGAGGGCACACAGTACGTGCGGTACAAGGCCAGCTCGAGTGCCCGCTGGTAGTCCCAGGGGAACTCGTACGACGTGGTGATGCGGTGGATCTCCGCCGCGTCGCCGACCGGGTCGAGGGACGCGATGAGATCCCGCCAGTACCAGCGGCCGGGCTTGAGGGGCAGCGTCGCCGTCAGCGGGTGGTCGACGGCGGCGTCGGCCACCAGTTCGGACGGGATCGGCCCGAACACCCCGGGGAGGGTGCGCCGTCCCGCGGCGGCGGAGCTCGTCGTCGTCGTCTCCCGGAGTTCCTCCGGCGTGCGTCTACTCGAGGCGGTGGCGGTCATCCGGCGATCACAGCTTTCCCTGCACGTTGGCCAGCATCCACTTGACCACCTTGATGTCCCTCGGCTTGCGGGTCATGGTCATGAGGTTGAGCGGGGCGGCGAACTTCTGTGCCGTGATGGCCTTGGGCCGGGAGAACTCCCGGAGCCCGTCGGCGCCGTGGATGCGGCCGAAGCCCGAGTCGCCCGACCCGCCGAACGGGAGCGAGGGGATCCCGGCGAAGGCCAGGAACGAGTTGACCGACACCATGCCCACGTCGAGCTTCTCCGCCAGCGCCAGACCACGCTTGCGGTTGCCGGTGAAGATCGCACCGCCGAGGCCGTAACTGCTGGCGTTGGCCTTCTCGACCGCCTCCTCGAGGTCCGTGACCGAGTTGATGACGACGGTCGGCCCGAACGTCTCCTCGGTGATCGCCGTGGAGTCCTCGGGGACGTCGACCAGCACGACCGGCTCGACGACCCGCTCCCCCACCGACTCCTCGCCCCCGATGACGGCCTTACCACCCCGGGCCAGCGCGTCCTCGACGTGCCTGCGGACGATGTCGATCTGGGCCGGCAGCGTCATGGGACCGTAGCTGGAGGTCACCGAGGTGCCGGGGGTCAGCGCCCGGACCTTCGCGGTGAACTTGTGGACGAAGGCGTCCCGGACATCCCGGTGGACGTAGATCCGTTCGACGCCGGCGCACGTCTGCCCCGCGTTGCCCATGGCGCCGAAGACCGCCTGGTCGACGGCCGAGTCCAGGTCGGCGTCGGCGTCCACCAGGAACGCGTCCTTGCCGCCGCCCTCGATGACGACGGGGGTGAGCGTCTCCGCGCAGGCGGCCATGACCTTGCGGCCCGTCGCGGCCGACCCGGTGAACGCCAGTTTGTCCACGCCCGCCCTGCACAGCGCGGCGCCGGTCGAGCCGTCGCCCGTGATGGTCTGGAAAAGCGGCTGGGAGGCGCCGAGCGAGTTCCACACCTCGGCGAGCCAGACCCCGACGCCGGGCGTGAGCTCACTGGGCTTGAAGACCACCGCGTTGCCGGCGGCCATGGCGTAGGAGAGCGTGCCCATCGGGGTGAACGCGGGATAGTTCCAGGGGCCGATCGCGCCGACGACGCCGTAGGGCTGGTACTCGACGTAGGCCGCCTGATTGCTCATGAGCAGTCCGGCGGACACCGAGCGGCGGCGCAGCACCTTGTCGGCGTTCTTGGCCGCCCACTCGAGGTGGCTCACCGTGAGCATGACCTCGAGGGTCGCGTCCTCGTCCGGCTTGCCGGTCTCGGCGGAGATGAGTGAGGCCAGCTCGTCGGCGCGGGAGGCGATCGCACGCTTGTACTCGAGCAACCACTCGCGGCGGCCGCGCGGACCCTGGGCGGCCCACCAGCGGGCGGCGGCGCGCGCACGCTCGACGGCGAGCGCCACCTCCTCGGGTCCGGCTATCGGGTACTCCGCCAGGACGGTGCCGTCGCGGGGGTCCAGGCTCGCGAGAGTGGGACCGGTCTTGTTGGGTTCGGTGGTCGTCATTCGGGTTCCCTCCAGTTTTCGATCACATATATTTGATGTACCGTCCGTGATACGGGCCACAGTAGTCGACTGTGACCGCCACCGTCACCCCCTGACAGAAAACCGAGGCCAGACGTGTTCGACATCCTCACCGAAGAACAGCGGGACTTCGCCAAGTCCATCGACGACTTCTGCGCGCGCGAGATCGGAAGCGCCGAGAAACGGCGGGAGCTCACCACCGAGGGCGGCACCCACTCGCCCGAGATCTACGCCAAGATGGCCGAACTGGGCTGGCTGGGGCTGACCGTCCCGGAGGAGTACGGCGGCGCCGCCGCCGGAGCCGTGGAGCTGTGTCTGCTGCTCGAGCACTCGCTGCGTGGCCTCGCCCCCATCGGTGGCATCGGCCCGACCCTCATCACCGGCGCCGCCTACCAGAAATTCGGTTCCGAAGAGCAGCGCAGGCGTGCGCTCGACCTGGTCGTGAAGGGCGGGACCCTGTCCATCTCCATGTCCGAGCCCGGCGCCGGGTCCGACGTCGCCGCGCTGCGCTGCAAGGCCGTCCGAGACGGCGACGACTGGGTGATCACCGGCCAGAAGACCTGGTGCTCCAACGCCCACTTCGCCGACCGGATCCTCCTTGTCGCGCGGACCGACTCGTCGGGCGCCAAGCACGAGGGCATCACCATGTTCGACGTGCCGGCCGACGCCCCGGGCCTGCAGATCACCGGCATCGAGACCATGGGCGGCAAGGAGGTCAACGACCTGTACTTCACGGACGTCCGTCTGCCCGCCGACTCGGTGATCGGTGAGGTCGGCGGCGGCTGGAAGCAGCTCATGACCGGCCTGAACATCGAGCGGCTCATCCTGGCCGCCATGCAGCTCGGCGTGGCCCAGCGCGCCTTCGACGACTGCCTGACGTTCATCCGCGAGCGGGAGCAGTTCGGCCGCCCCGTCGGCACGTTCCAGGTCATCCGCCACCGGATGGCCGACCTGGCCACCGAGATCGAGGCCACCCGTCTGCTGGTCTACGCCGTGGCCAGGAAGATCGACGAGTCCGACCCCCAGGCACTCTTCCCCCGCGAGGCCTCCATGGCCAAGCTCAAGGCCTCCGAGCTGAGCAAGCGGGTCACCCTCGAGTGCATGCAGTCCATGGGCGGCTACGGCTACGCCACCGAGTACGGCATGGAGCGGCTCGTCCGCCAGGCCGTGGTGTCCACTATCTACGGCGGCACCAACGAGGTCCAGCGCGACATCATCGGGAAGACGTACGGGCTGTGAGCGCGCCGCACGCGGACGAGCTGGCCGCGATCCGGGCCCTGGAGACCGTCCCCACCGACCGGGTGACGGCGCTGTGGGACTCGCTCGAGCCCGCCGGAATCGACGGGATCGCCGGGAGCCGGTGGAAGGGCACCGGCCTCGACACCGGACACCCGATGTTCGGGATGCTCGGGCAGATTCGCTGGTGGGGAAAGGACTTCACCGACCCGTGGAAGGTGGACCCGATCCTGGTCACCGACGAGTCCGGGGAGGTCGTCCCGGACACCTCCGCGACCGGCGGGGGCGGCGCCTCGCTCTGGGAGGTCTCCTTCCGCGGCCGCCCGTGCGCGTCCATGGTGTACGACCGGCTGCCGGTGATCGACCACTTCGCCGTCGTCGATCCCGACACCCTCCTGGCCGTGATGAACGGCCGGGGGACCCTCCACGAGGGCGAGCACTTCTGGTTTGTCCTCGAACGCGAGCGGTAACGCGACCCGGGTGCGCCCGGCGGCGATACGGACCAGACTGGGCGCATGACCCCGAATACCGAACGTCCGGTCCGCATCGCCGTCCAGCTCCAACCGCAACACTCGCCCGACTACGGTCTCCTGCGCGATGCCGTCCGACGGTCCGAGGACGCGGGCGTCGACGTGGTGTTCAACTGGGACCACTTCTATCCGCTCTACGGCGACCCCGACGGCGCGCACTTCGAGTGCTGGACCATGCTCGCCGCCTGGGCCGAGCAGACCGAGCGGGTCGAGATCGGCGCGCTGGTCACCTGCAACACCTACCGCAATCCCGATCTGCTCGCGGACATGGCCCGCACCGTCGACCACATCTCGGGCGGCCGCCTCATCCTGGGGCTGGGCAGCGGGTGGTTCGAGCGGGACTACGCCGAGTACGGGTACGACTTCGGGACCAAGGGATCACGGCTCGACGACCTCGGGGACTCTCTCGAGCGGATCGAGAAGCGCTTCGCCAGGCTCACCCCTCCCCCGACCCGGCACATCCCTGTGCTCCTGGGCGGCGGGGGCGAGCGCAAGACACTGAAGCACGTGGCCCGCCACGCCGACATCTGGCACTCGTTCGTGGACGTGGAGACCTACCGGCACAAGTCCGCCGTGCTGGCCCGGCACTGCGCCGACGTCGGTCGGGACCCCGGTGAGATCGAGCGCTCCACCGAGGTCGGCGGCGCCGCCTCCGCCGACGACGCGCGGCGCTCGGCGGACGCACTGTTGGCCGAGGGTGTCACGCTGTTCACCGTGGGACTGAACGGGCCCGACTATCCCCTGGACCTGGTGGAGTCGCTGGTGGCCTGGCGCGACGGCCGCTGAAGGACGGACTCAGCCGCGGCCCACGGCGCGGTCGGCGCGACGCCAGACGCGAAAGGTGTAGCCGGACGCCGCGAGCATGAGCACCAGCACGAACGAGGCGAGGATCGACGGGCGCCCGACCACGATCAGTCCGACCGCGTTGACCAGCGCGAGCACGGTGAAGAACCCGACGAACCCGCCCAGGACCTCCAGCCGCTGCCGGGTCCCGAGCGCGTCCCCGCCGCTCCGAGCCACGACCGGGTCAGCTCTTCAGACCGCCGGCGGTGAGGCCGGAGATGATCCGTCGCTGGAATATCAGGACCATGATCACGAGCGGGACGGTGACGAGCGCACCCGCCGCCATGATCGCCGCGTGCGGCGGGATGTAGGGATTGACCCCCGAGAACCGGGCGATCGCCACGGTGACCGGCTCGGTCGAGGAGTTGGACAGCTGCTGCGACAGCAGGAACTCGTTCCACGTGATGATGAACGCCAGGATCGCGGTGGTGAACAACGCCGGCGCGGCGAGCGGCAGGATGATCTTGATGAACGCCTGGCCGCGGGTGGCGCCGTCGACGCGCGCCGCCTCCTCCAGCTCCCAGGGCAGGTCGTTGAAGAACGAGGTCAGGGTGTAGATGGTCAGGGGCAGCGCGAACGAGATGTTGGGGATGATGAGCGCCTGGTAGGTGCCGATCCAGCCGATGTCGGTGAACAGCTGGAACAGCGGCGTGACCAGCGCGACGCCGGGGAACATCGACGCGGCCAGGATGACGCCGGTGACGAGGAACTTCCCGCGGAAGTCCACCCGCGCGAGCGCGTAGGCGGTGAACACGCCGAAGAGCAGCGCCAGCGCGGTGGTGATGGAGCTGATGATCACCGAGTTGATGATCGCACCGAAGAAGTTGTTGCCCGCGTCCGTGGCCAGCGCCTCACGGAAGTTGTCGAGGGTGAGGTGCGAGGGCACGGGACTGGCGGAGAACACGAACCGGTTGTCTCGGAACGCGGTGACGAGCATCCAGTAGAACGGCGCGAGCCCCCAGATCAGGATGAGCAGGGCCCCGACGTAGGTGCCGATCCTCGGGCCGAGTGGCTTGCGGGGTGCGCGGAGGTCGTCGTTGTTGTCCCGATCGTGGGAACCGGGGTGTGACGACGACGAGGTGGTCGGCCGCGTGGTGGACGACGTGGACGGTTCAGGCGCTCGGTGACTCACCGGATCTCCTCCTTCTTGCCGGTGCGGTCATCGACGACGTTCGCGCCGAGGAACTTCACCATGACGAACGCCACGGCGAAGATCAGCAGGAACACCAGTGTCGATATGGCGGACGCGCTGTTGAAGTTGCCCATCCGCATCTCGTTGACGACCAGCATGGACACCGTCGCGGTGGGCGAGCCGGAGTTGGCCGACACGAGGATCACGGGCAGGTCGTACATGCGCAGCGCGTCGAGGGTGCGGAAGAGGATCGCCACCATCAGGGCCGGCCGGACCAGCGGCAGCGTGATCCTGGTGAACTGTTGCCACCGTGAGGCGCCGTCCACGCGGGCCGCCTCGTAGACGTCCCCGGGGATCATCTGGAGCCCGGCGAGGATCAGCAGCGCCATGAAAGGCGCGGTCTTCCAGACGTCCGCGATGATGATGGCCATACGGGCGTAGAACGGGTCGGTGGTCCAGGCGATGTTGGTGCCCAGCATCGTGTTGGCGATCCCGTTGGGGGCGAAGATGAACGCCCAGAGCTTGGCCGTGACGGCGGTGGGGATCGCCCACGGGACGAGGACCGCCGCGCGCAGGAGAGAACGACCCCAGATGCTCTTGCCCATGACCACGGCCATGGCGAAGCCGAGCACGGTCTCGAGCGAGACGGTGGTGACGGTGAAGAACAGCGTGTTGCCCATGGCGGGCCAGAAGTCGACTGCCGAGACACCCGGCGGGCAGGGGATGGTGCCGTCGCCGCCCCGCGCCGGGCACGCCTGGGTGAGCCAGTAGAGGTAGTGCTGGAAGCCCGCGAACCCACCGTCCGAGAACATCCCTGTGGCGGGATCGAGGCCGCGGTCGGCCTGGAAGGACAGGTACACCGCACGGACGACCGGATAGCCGATCACCACCGCGAGGATCGCGAGCGCGGGGCCCACCATCCACACCGGACGCCAGTCGAATCTCTTCTCGACCAGTGGCGCCGGGGACTTCTCACTCGTCGTCATCGCTGCAGCTCCTCATCGGATCGCACCCGCCCTCACCACGACGGCCGATGGGCCCCGGAAATGTTACCCGGGGCCCATCAGCGCGGTGACGTCATACCTGCTGTTCGGACTCTGGTGTCACTGAGCCGCTTGGTCGATCGCGGCGCTCATGTCGGTGAGCGCCTGCTCGACGTTCTTCTCGCCACGCAGCGCGGCGAACGTGTTGTCCTGGATCGCCTTGGACACGGCCGGGTAGTACGGCGTGACCGGGCGCGGCTCGGCGTTCTCGAGGGCCGCCTTGAGGGCCGGCATGTACGGGAACTCCTGCTGCAGCGCCTCGTCGTCGTAGATCGAGGACAGCACCGGCGGGAACGACTGCTCGGCGAAGCCCATCTGGACGTCCTCGGAGATGATGAACTCGAGGAACGCCTGGGCCGTGGCCTTGTTCTCGGAGAACACGTTGATGGCGTTGTTGTAGCCACCGAGGGTGGACCGGCCCGCGCCGTCCTGGCCGACGATGGGCGCGACCTCGAACCGGCCCTGGACCTGGGACGTGGGATCGGACTGGCCCGACTCGTACATGTACGGCCAGTTGTAGGAGTACATGGTCTCACCGGCGAGGAAGGCCTGCGCGGTCTCCTCCTCGGTGAAGGCGTCGGTCTGCGGGGGGATCACGCCGTTCTGGTACGCGTCGACCAGGGCGGTGAGGCCCGCGCGTGCCTGATCGGTGTCGAGCTCCGGGGTCTGCCCGTCGTCGCCCACGACCTGACCGCCCCAGCTGTGGATGAACTGGGTGGCGGCGACGGTGAGGCCCTCGTAGAGGCTGAGCTGCGTCTGCAGGCAGTCGACGTCGGCGCCTTCCGCGGCCTCGCAGGACGCGACCAGCGCGTCCCAGTTGGCGGGCGCCTCCGGCTGGAGGTCCGTGCGGTAGTACAGCAGCTGGGCGTTGGTGTTCTGCGGGATGCCGTAGAGCGTGCCGTTGTAGGTCGCGGAGTCCACGGCGGCCTCGATCAGGCCGGACGTGTCGACCTCGGTGTCGCCCTCGATCGGCTGCAGCCACCCGTTGGCCGCGAAGTACGCGGTGTCCGTGACGTCGAGCGCGAACACGTCGTACTCGCCGCTCTCGGTCTGGAGGGACTGCGTGAGGGTGTCCCGCTGACCGTCCTGCTCGGCGGGGAGCTCGCGGAGGGTGACCTCCTGGTCGGGGTTCTCCGCGTTCCACTGCTCGATGACGGGACGGAGCTTGTCCGTGTCGTTGCTGCCCATCGCGAAGGTGATCGGGCCGACGCCCGAGGTGCCGGCCTCCGCCTGCTCGTCGGATTCGCCACCTCCACCGTTGCCACAGGCCGCGGTGAGCACCGCGACCATGGATGCGGCCGCCGCCGCCTTGAGGAACCTGCCGTGAACGGCCATGCGCTCTCTCCTACTGTCGTGTCTCGCCTACCGCTGACGTCTGCCGGCGGTCGGGTGATCCCGGGTTCACTGTGACGCGGGTCTCTCTGAGGTCCCGCTGAGCGTAACCCACACAGGGCCTGTGGCGTCGGACCACGAGCGGTCCCATCGCCGACTCCCCGCCGTTCCGCCGCCCGTAGGCGGCGAGACTCAGATCACATGCGACACTCTAGCAACAACAGATGTTGCGCTCTTCCGCTACCGCCCTTATCGCGGCCCGGTCGCCCGGGGTGCCGCATCCGACCCGGCGTCACCGACCCCGGCGCCCCCGGTCACCGCAGTCGCAGGCCGGTCTCCACGTCGAAGAAGCGGACCTCGCCGTCGAGCGCGGCAAGGAACATGGTCTCGCCCTTGCCCGGGTGGTCACCCGATTCGGCCCGGTAGACCACGGGGTGGCCGTCACCGGTGGAGCAATGGAGGTAGCTGTCCGCCCCCAGTTCCTCGACCAGATCCACGGTCACCTCCAACCCGTGACCGTCCCCGGCGATCCGCAGGTGCTCAGGTCGCACGCCCACGGTGACCCTCGGTCCGGACCCCGGCGGGACCTCCTCGCCGAAGCCCTCCACGTCGACCCTGCCGTCGGCGACGGGCGCGTCGAAGAGGTTCATCGAGGGCGATCCGATGAAGCCGGCGACGAAGGCGTTGACCGGGTTGTGGTACAGCTCCCGCGGGGTGTCGACCTGCTGCAGGATGCCGTCCTTGAGCACCGCCACCCGATCCCCCATCGTCATGGCCTCGACCTGGTCGTGGGTCACGTAGATCATGGTGGTGCGCAGGTCGCGCTGCAATTTGGCGATCTGGGCGCGGGTGGCCACCCGGAGCTTGGCGTCCAGGTTCGACAGCGGCTCGTCCATGAGGAACACCTGCGGGTTGCGCACGATCGCCCGACCCATGGCGACCCGCTGGCGCTGGCCGCCCGAGAGTTCCTTGGGCTTGCGGTCGAGGTAGTCCGTGAGGTCGAGCATCTCCGCGGCGCGGTCCACCCGCTCCGCGATCTCCTTCTTGGAGGCCTTGGCCAGCTTGAGCGCGAAACCCATGTTCTCGCGCACGGTGTAGTGCGGGTAGAGCGCGTAGTTCTGGAACACCATCGCGATGTCGCGGTCCTTGGGCTCCGTCCCGGTGACGTCCCTGTCGCCGATGAGGATGCGTCCGGCCGAGACGTCCTCGAGCCCGGCGAGCGCGCGGAGAGTGGTGGACTTCCCGCAGCCCGACGGTCCCACCAGGACCAGGAACTCGCCGTCGGCGATCTCCAGATCGAGTCGGTCCACGCTGCGCCGTGCGGCGCCCGGGTAGATGATGGACACGTTCTCGAAGGTCACCGTAGCCATGGAGAAGTTCTTCCCTTCACCGGCAGGAACGTGCCGGACGATCCGAGGTTGAGGGTTGTCACGACGACTGTAGCGCCACGGGACCGGTGTTCACCGGCACTGCGCCCACAGTTCATCCGCACGTGTCCTCAGCACGCCCGCGCCGTCGCCCGCGCTCCCTAGGGTCACAGGGTCCTCGTGCGCCCGTGTGGGGCGCACACGTCCTCAGGGAGAACCGTTGTCAGTCCGTCGCCTGCTTCCGATCGCCACCCCCGGCATCTCCAACCGTCAGCACCTGACCTGTGAGTACAAGTGCGGTGACCAGTGTGCGGCACCGGTCCCCAACACCAGTGGCAATCCGTACTTCGGGGACGTCGCCACCGAGATCAGCCGCCGCGGGGCGCTCAAGGCGGCGGGCGTGGTCGCGCTCGCGGTGGGGGCCACCCAGGTCCTACCCGCCACCGTCGCCGCGCAGGGGTCGCTCGGCGCCGGCTCGACAGGCGCTCTCGGGTCGACGGGAGGGGGGACGCTCGACACCGGCTTCATCCCGGTCGAGCCCAACACCGCGGATGCCGTCGTGGTCCCGGCCGGCCACTCGAGCGACGTCGTGATCCGCTGGGGCGACCCGGTGATCCCGGGCGCTCCCGCATTCGACTTCGAGAACCAGACGCCCGCCGCGCAGGCGGTGCAGTACGGCTTCAACTGCGATCTCGCGGTCCTGTTCCCCATGGACGACCGCGACGGGCGGTTCCTGCTCACCGTCAACCACGAGTACACCACCGAGCCGATGATGTTCCGGGGGTACGACTCCTCCGCCCCGACCCGCGAGCAGGTCGAGATCGCCTGGGCCGCACACGGTATGACGGTGGTGGAGGTCTCCAGCAGGCCGTCCGACGGCGGACTCGATCCCGTGATGGGTTCCTACAACCGCCGGATCACCGCGACGACGCCCTTCGAACTGCGGGGCCCGGCCGTCGGCCCCCTCACCCGGACCACCGCCGACCCCACCGGGACCCGCGTGCTGGGAACACTGAACAACTGCGCCGGCGGCCACACCCCCTGGGGGACCGTCCTGTCCGGCGAGGAGAACTTCAACCAGTACTTCGGCACCACCGGTTCCGTGACCGACCCGGCGCGGGTGGAGGCCCTCCGGCGCTACGGCGTGTCAGTCGCCGAGTCCGGTCGCAAATGGGAGCGCTTCGACAGCCGCTTCGACCTGGCCGCCGAGCCGAACGAGGTCAACCGCTTCGGCTACATCGTCGAGGTCGATCCCTGGAACCCGGACTCCACGCCGGTCAAGCACTCGGCGCTCGGGCGGTTCAAGCACGAGGGCGGGACCGTCCACGTGACCGCCGACGGGACCGTCGTCATCTATTCGGGCGACGACGAGCGGTTCGACTACCTCTACAAGTTCGTCTCGAGCCGGAAGATGGTGCCGGGGCGGACCGCGGCGGCGCGCACCCAGAACATGAGGATCCTCGACGAGGGGACGCTCTACGTGGCCACCTTCACCGGCAACTCCCCGGAGTCGGAGATCGACGGGTCGGGCACGCTCCCCTCGGACGGCGCGTTCGACGGGACGGGCGACTGGATCCCCCTCATGACCGTCGACTCGGCCGGCAACGCCGTCTCCCACGTCACCGGCATGACCGCGGAGCAGGTCGCCGTGTACACCCGCATGGCGGGCGACGCGGTCGGGGCCACCAGGATGGACCGGCCGGAGGACGTCGAACCCAGCCCCACGACCGGCAAGGTGTACATGGCGCTGACCAACAACACCCGCCGTACCGTCGGCCAGGTCGACGAGGCCAACCCCCGGCACGACAACAAGCACGGGCAGGTCGTCGAGATCACCGACGACCACGCCGGGACGACCTTCGGCTGGAACCTGCTCCTGGTGTGCGGCGACCCCGCGGCCGCCGACACCTACTTCGGCGGCTTCGACAAGTCCAAGGTCAGCCCGATCTCCTGCCCGGACAACGTGGCCTTCGACCCCTCCGGTGGGCTGTGGGTGTCCACCGACGGCAACGCGCTCGGGTTCAACGACGGGCTCTACTCGGTGGCCACCGAGGGGCCGAACCGGGGCGAGACCAAGCTGTTCCTCACGGTGCCGATCGGTGCGGAGACCTGCGGTCCGCTGATCTTTGCCGACCGCGCGATCGTCAACGTCCAACATCCAGGGGAGAAGGACGGGGCCTCGGTCGAGAACCCCGCGTCCCACTGGCCCGACGGCGGGACGTCCCAGCCGCGACCGTCGACGGTCGTGGCGTGGAGGGACGGGTTCACCGGCGGGACCGGGTCACTGTCCGCGGGGTCACTCCCGACGGGCTCGCTGGGTTCCTGATCGTCGGTGTGCGGGGTCGGGCGGGTCAGGGTCGTCGGACCCGGGCCGCCCGACCCGGGCCGTCAGACCCGGCTCGCCGACCCCGCATACGCCAACCCGCGCTCGACGGTCGCGGCGATCGACGCG
Organism: Dietzia sp. 2505; assembly: GCF_040546785.1. Classification (NCBI taxonomy): domain Bacteria; kingdom Bacillati; phylum Actinomycetota; class Actinomycetes; order Mycobacteriales; family Dietziaceae; genus Dietzia; species Dietzia sp. 2505. Next base: position 74,355 of record NZ_JBEPON010000003.1, read on the forward strand.
GCGACGCCCTCCGGATCGTCCGACATCGGAACGTGCCCGTCGGCCGAGATCTCCACCCGGGCCTGCGGGAACAATCGTGACGCGAGCGAGACCTGCCGGACCGGCAGCACCAGGTCGAACCGGCCCCACCGGATGGTGATCGGGAGCTCCTCGTCCACCGGCGCGGAGAACAGGAACGTGCTGCGGTCCGCCCGGTCCAGCACGGTGTTGCTGATGATCGCCTCACCGTCGATCGCCGCCGCCTCGGCGGGGTACCGCCACGGCCGGGCGCAGAACGCGGCCATCATCACCGCACGGCCCGCCGCCCTCTCGGTCACCACGGGGATGTGTCGGCCCAGTTTCGCGGCCGCCCGGCGCAGGCTGTGGAACACGGTCATCGTGTAGCGCCACTCGGCGTCGGACCGGAAGAACCCTGCGGGCGAGAGCGCGGTGACACTGCTCGCCAGGCCACGGGCCCCCAGTTCCAGCGCGAGGAAGCCGCCGAGCGAGTTCCCGACGACGTGGGGGCGCTCCCCGGCCGGCACGACCTCCGCGATGAGCTCGCCCAACTGGTCGAACATGTACTCGAGCACGTCACCCGCGTCGGGGAGGTCCGCCGACTTCCCGTGTCCGGGCAGGTCCACCACCACCAGCCGGAACCGGTCCGCCAGGAGCGGGACGACCGAGTCCCACGCGTGCGCACGGTGGCAGACACCGTGCATGAGGATGACCGTGGGACCGGAACCGGTGATCTGGTGATACAAATCCATGCCGAGAGTATCCCTCACGGCCCGGGATGACGCCCCATAACCGAGCCGGAACGTGCTTACATCTCCCATGCGACCGAGGGGACTAACGGGTCAGGGGGCACGGCGTGGACACTGTGACGAGCGGACTGGCGACAGAGTTCCGGCCCATCCTCCTCAGGCTCGACCTGCTGGTCCGGCGGCAGAACACCCAGTACGCCCTCAGCCGTGCCCAGACCTCGATCCTCTACACGCTCGCCTGCCACGGACGGTTGCGGATGAGCGACCTGGCCCGGCTGGAGAACGTCCGGGTCCCGACGACGAGCAATTCCGTGACCGTGGTGGAGAGCATGGGCTACGTGGAGCGGGTGCGGGACCACTCGGACGGGCGGGGCGTCTGTGTGGAGCTCACCGACCTCGGGCGGGCTCGGATCGACCAGGTGCTCGAGGCCCGCGACCAGGACTTCGCCGATCACCTGTCCCGCCTGTCCCCGGAGCACCGGGAGACGCTGTCGGCGGCGGTCCCCGCCCTCAACGCACTCCTGGACGCCTTCGACGGGACCGCGACCGCCCACTGAGCCGGCGCGGCGTCTAGCCTCACCGGACATGGGCACAGTCATGATCACCGGCGCCTCCCGCGGGATCGGCGCGTCCACGGCCAGGGCACTCGAGGCCGGTCACGAACTGATCCTGGTGGGCCGCGACACCGACGCGCTGGCGTCGGTGGCACGCTCCTGCAGGTCCGCCCGGATGGTGACCGCGGATCTCACGACGGTCGACGGGGTGTCGTCGGTCACCGAGGGGGTCGCCACCCTCGACGGGGTGGTCCACTGCGCCGGGGTGGCCGAGCTCGGGCGGATCGATGAGTCGGACGCCGCCGAGTGGCGTCGCGCGTTCGAGGTCAACGTCCTCGCGGTGGTCGAGCTCACCCGGGTGTTGCTCCCGGCGCTCCGCGCGGCCCGCGGCCACGTCGTCGTCATCAACTCCGGTGCCGGGACCACCGCCAAGCCGGGCTGGGGCTCCTACAGCGCCTCCAAGTTCGCGCTCCGCGCCGTCACCGACACGCTCCGCGGCGAGGAACCGGCACTGCGCGTCACCTCGATCCATCCGGGGCGGGTGGCCACCGACATGCAGCGGGCGATCGTCACCGCCGAGGGCGGGGAGTACGACCCGTCGGCCCACCTCAGCCCGGACTCCGTGGCCACCGCGGTGCGCCACGCCCTCGACTCGGGACCCGACGCCCACCCGACCGAGGTGGTTCTGCGACCTCGGCGTCGCTGAGTTCCCCTCGACCCGGTGGGCACGCGCGCGATCCCACCGCCGGACTGCTGCGCATGTCGTAACGTCCAGCACCATGGTCGGCACCGACACCCCGCTGCGCATCACCGTCATCGGTGCGGGCGTGGTCGGGTGTTATCTGGGCGGCAGGCTCGCCCGCCACGCCGACGTGACCCTGGTCGGGCGCCCCCATGTCCTCGACCCGATCCGCGCGGTCGGACTCACCGTGGAGTCCGGTGAGGGTGTGGAGGACCGCCTCCACGTGCCCGCCGAGGCGCTCACCCTGACCGAGACGCCGGGAGCCGTGCGACGCTCGGACGTGGTGCTCGTGTGCACCAAGGCGGGCTCCACCGCCTCCGCCACCGCCGAGTTCGTCCCCTTCCTGCGTCCGGGATCCCTGGTGGTGGGCCTGCAGAACGGGCTGCACTCGGCCGATCTGATCCGCGAGGGCGTGGACTCGACACAGGTGATCGCCGGGGTGATCCCCTTCAACGTCGCGCGGACCGGACCCGCCACCTACCGCCGGACCAGCACCGGGGAGATCCGGATCGCCGAACATCCCCTCGCCACCCCGCTCCTCCGCGTGATGGAGGAGGCCGATCTCCGGGTCCGCGCGACCGACGACATCCAGGCTGTGCTGCACGGCAAGGTCCTGCTGAACATGAACAACGCGGTCCAGGCACTGTCCGGCCTCCCGCTGCGGACAGAACTGCTCGACCGGGACCTGCGCAGATGCGTCGCGCTCTGCCAGGCCGAGGCCAACCGGGTCTTCACCGCCGCCGGAGTGGTGTCCCGGGTACCCATCGCGGTACCCGCCGGCATGCTGCCGGCCGTCATGCGGCTGCCCACCCCGGTGTTCCGCAGGCTCGCCAGGGCGGTCATGCGGGTCGACGCCGACGGGACGTCGTCGATGCACGACGACCTGGTCCGGGGCCGACCGACCGAGATCGACATCCTCCAGGGGGAGGTGGTGCGGATGGGCAGGTACCTCGGGGTCGAGACGCCCGTGTGTGCGCACATGGTCGAGTTGGTGCACGAGGCCGAACGGGCCGGGCCCGACCGCCGCCGGTGGACCGGCAAGGCACTCCTCGCGGAACTCCAGCGGGCGCGGCGACGCGCTCGACGGCTGGCCCGGTTGCAACTCTAGGACAAGGGGCGACCAGGGTCGGCACGTCAGGGCGACGTGCGCCGCAGGAGCTCGGCGTGCCGGTCCGCCGGGGTGCGGCGCGGGCATCCGGCGCACTTGTCTCCCGCGGTCGCCACGTAGATCAGGCAGCAGGACCCTCGACGCACGAACCGCCGGGTGCCGCCCGGCCCCTCGACGTCGACGTAGCGGACCGGCAGCAGCGGCGGGCGGACGACGTCCCGGGCCAGCTCGCAGCCACGGGCGGGGTCGCCGACGGCGCGGCCGGCATCGAGCGCCCTGCCGGCGATCGAGTCCGAGGCGATCGCCCACAGCGCGCGGGGCGCCGCCCCGGAGACCTCCGCGAGTGGGGCGATCACCGCCTCGTGCGCCTCCCGCAGGCCCTGTGCGAACGCGGTCACGGACGTCAGCAGGCGGTCCGAGCGCGCGGCCCGGATATACCCGTTCGCCTGCAGGGACACCGTCAGTCGGTCCGGCCGGGGGTCGGGAGCGACACCAGAGGTGAGGAGCATCGTCAGTGGCGCGGCGACCAGCGACGAGCTGGCCGAGTACCACCAGAGGGTGGCGTTCACCCTCGGATCGTCGTGCGCCCACCGTCGCCCGGTGTCCGCCACGCGCGCCGCGAGCCAGCGAGGGTCGGTCAGCATCGAACCGGGAAGGACCTCGGGGCCGTGCTCGACGGTCCGGGCGAACTCTCCGAGCGGTGCCGCGATCCGGGCGTACGCCCCGGCGGGGTCAGTCATCGGCGAGCCCCCAGACGTCCAGTGTGCGGCCGCCGCCCGGCCCCGGCCGCACCTGCCCGCGGACCCTGAACACCTCGGCCAGAAGGGCGGGATCGAGCACCTCCTCGGGCGCACCGGTCGCCACCACCCGGCCCTCGTTCAGGACCACCATCGCGTCGCAGTACTCGGTGGCCATCCGCAGGTCGTGAAGCGTGAGCAGCACCGCCAACCCGCCTGCGGCCAGCTCCCGCAGCAACGCCAGGACCGACAACTGCTGGTGCAGGTCGAGGTGGTTGGTGGGTTCGTCCAGCAGGAGCACCTCCGGCTGCTGCGCCAACGCCCGGGCGATCGACACCCGCTGCCGTTCGCCCCCCGACAGGGCCAGGACGTCGCGGGTGGCCAACCCGGCCAACCCCACACGGTCGAGCACGGTGTCCACCACGTCGGCGTCGTCGGTCCCGAACGGCTCGAACAGCCCGCGCGTCACGGTTCGTCCGAGCCGCACCGACTCCCGGACCATGATGCCCCCCAGCGAGACCGGCTCCTGGGTGCTCACACCCACCGTGCGCGCCAGGGTCCGCCGGCGGAGTGAGGTGATGTCGTCGCCGTCGAGGCGCACCAGTCCGGCCGTCGTGGGCAGTGCCCGGTAGCAGGTGCGCAGCAGGGTCGTCTTGCCACTGCCGTTGGGGCCCACCAGCGCCGTGACCCGTCCGGGCGCGATGGTCAGGTCCACCCCGTCGAGGATCCGGCGTCCCCCGAGCTCGGTGGAGACGTCGGCCGCGGTCAGCGTGGTCATGTCGCCGACTTCCCGTAGCGCCGCCACAGCATGACCAGGAACACCGGCCCGCCCACGATCCCCGTGACCACGCCCACCGGGAGTTCGGCACCGTCGCTGACGGATCGGGCCGCGATGTCGGCCAGCACCAGGGCCACCGCGCCGAGCACCGCGGCCGTCGGCAGGAGCCGGGCCGACGTGCGCCCGGTGAGGTATCCGGCGAGATGCGGGATGAGCAGTCCGATGAACCCGATGGTCCCGGACACCGCCACCGCCCCGGCGGTGAGCATCGAGACCAGCAGCAACATGAGCAACCGGAACCGCGGGACGTTCATGCCCATGGCCGTGGCCCCGTCGTCGCCGGTCAGGAGGAGATCCAGGTGGCGGCTCGACAGCATCACCAGGACGCCCGCGACGGCGAGAATCGCAGCCGGGGCCAGGAGCATGGTCCACCCGGCGTCACCGAACCCGCCGGCCAGCCAGCGCATGACGGTGCCCAGTTGGTGGTCGTCGCCCAACACCAACAGCGTGAACGTGTTGAGCGCGCCGAACATCATCGTCAGGGCCGCCCCCACCAGAACGATCGCCGTGGTGTCGTGCGCGCGACGAGCCACCAGGACCACCCCGGCCAGCGGCAGCAGGGCGCCGAGAAAGGCGGCCATCGGGAGCGTGAAGACACCCCACATCCCGGCCCCCACACCCAGGACGGTCAGGACCACGACGCCGAAGCCGGCCCCGGACGACACCCCCAGCAGGTACGGATCGGCCAGCGGGTTGCGCGTGACCGCCTGGGCGACGCCTCCCGCCACCGCGAGGGACGCGCCGACCGCCGCCGCCATCAGCGACCTCGGCAGCCGGGACTCGATCACGATCGCCTCGCGGGCCTCGGACCACCACGGGGTGAAGGAACCCGGGGCCACACGGTGGGCGACGATCGCCCAGACGTCGCCGAGTGGGATGGACACCGACCCCAGGGAGACCCCCACCGCCACGGACAGGGCGAGGAGGCCCAGTAGCGGAGCGAGGACCAACCCCAGCGGCCGCCTGTCGCGGCGCGGTTCCGTGGTGCGGGCCTGTGACGGGGGGCGGGGCTGCGACGGGGGGCGGGATGCTTCCGCGCGGCGGTTCGGAGCCGACGGGGGGTCCGGAACCGTTGCCCCCGTGCCACGTGCGCTGCGGCCCCCGTCGTGGACGACTGTCGCCACCTCAGCGCCCGAAGGCGTCGGGGTGGAGCTCGCGGGCGATGGTCTCCACCGACGTCGCCATCCGGGAGCTCTCGAAGAAGTCGGCGAGGGGGACCACCACGATGCGGTCGTCGCGGATCGCCGGCGTCGTGGACATGATGGGCTGGTTGCGCAGGTAGGCGATCTTGTCCTCGGCGCTGGTGGCGCCGTAGTCGAGCACCACGATCGCCTCCGGCCGGCGCTCGCCGAGGATCTCCCACGTGGTCTTGAGGTAGGGCCGGTCGCCCTCGATGAAGATGTTGTCGGCTCCCGCGTACTCACCGATCAGCTGGCCGATGCCGACGCCGCCGATCGTCATCGGCTCCGCCTCGCCGCTGTCGTAGAAGAACGTCGGGGTCCCCGAGATGCCGGCCTCGTCCAGGGTGGCGCGGACCGACTCGATCCGGTCGACGATGCCCTCGGTGAGCTCCTGCGCGCCCTCCTCCAGCCCGAGGACCCGACCCAGCTGGGAGAAGTCGGTCTCGAGCATGGAGACGTCCGGGAACCCGTCGCCGCAGTACTCGGAGAACAGGAAGGTGTCGATACCCGCCGCGTCGAGGGCGTCCCGGCTGCGGCCCTCCTTCTCGTCGAACGCGCTGCGCATGCCGGCCACCACCAGGTCCGGCTCCAGATCGATGATCTGCTCCCAACTGGGGTACTCCTCGGCGAGCCCGGGTATCCGCTCCATCTCCTCGGCCACCTCGGGCAGGACGTCCTCGCGGTTCCCGTACCCGCGGCCGACGATCCGGTCCCCCGCACCCATCTGGATGAGGGTCTCCGTGACGTGGGCGTTCATCGTGATGATCCGCTCGGGCGGGGCGTCGAACGTGGATTCACGCTCACAGTTGGTGATGGTCACCGGCTCGGCGAACACCGCCCCGGAGGCGGTGCCCTCCTGCGCCTCGCCGCGGGAGCAGCCCGCGAGGGTGACCCCCGTGACGAGCAGCGCGGCGAGCGTGATGGTGGACCTGGACTGGCGACGGAACATGATCAGACCTCGGATCGTGTCGTGTTGCCCACGAACACACGAGACCCGCAGGTGGGCAGCCGTCGACGCCGGCGGCCGACCGTGCAGGACTCCGGATCGCAGACCTCGGCGATGGACGGAAGTCGCGAACCTCCGGGCAGGTAATCGGGCTCGTCGTCACCGAGGTGACGACACACCGTTGCGGGTCAGCGCCGGATTCTCACCGGTCTTCCCCTGCGTATCCGGAGATCAGCAAGTCGTGATGTCAGTATGCACAGTCGTAGCGGGAATGGTGAGGGCACCTCCCGGCAACTGTGCGCACGGGGAGGGGGTCTACTCGTCGTACCCGAGGGAGAACGCCGCCTCGAGGTCGTGCTTGGACAACGCACGGAACGCGATGTGCGTCTCTGTGTCCACCACGCCCGGGACCTTGTTCAGGCGGTCGGAGACGATGTCGGCCACCTCCTCGTTGCGGCGGGCCCGCACGAGCACGATGAGGTCGATGGTGCCCGTCACCGAGTACACCTCGGAGACCCCGTCGATCTCGGCGATCGCCTCGGCGACCTCGGGGATGCGCGCCGTCTCGGCGTGGACGAAGACGATGGCGGTGATCATGGCCTGAAGGGTAGTCCAGTCGCGCGACCCCGGCTCAGCGCATGTTCTCCGGGGTCCAGTACGCGCGCATCGAACGGATCTTGCCCTGTTCGTCGTGGGTCATCAGGTCCCACACGTTGATGGTGGCCTTGGAGTCGGCGTCGAAGTGGGTGGTGATCTCGAAGTTGAACAGCAGGTCGTCGCCGCACACCCGCGCCTCGATCACCTCGCCGTCGATCTTCATGGCCACCACGGACGAGTAGAACTCCCGGATCGCCGCCTTGCCCTCGTGGACGGTGCCGCCCCCGACCGGGTCCTCGACCGTCGCGTTCTCGGCGTAGAGGTCCATCACGGCCTCGAGATCGCCGGCGACCAGCCCGGCGATGTAGGAGTCTGCGGTGGCACGGATCTGCTCGGGGGAGGCACTCACGACGGTGGCCCTTTCGGTATGACGGCGAGACACCTCGAGCCTAGAACGTGTTCTCGAATAGGGCGCTCGTACCTCGGAATCGAAAAGAAATATGTGACTTGCGCCACACCCGTAGTGGGCCTACGCTCCGTTCACCAGACATCAGGACGTCCATCCGGCCCGGGAACGGGGTACGCCATGTCCACACGGAACGTCTCGGCCAAGGGTTCGGACGAGGAGTCCTTCCACACCGGCCGGGTGGTGATCATCTCCCTGGTCGCCGCGCTCGGCGGCTTCCTCTTCGGCTTCGACACCGCCGTCATCAACGGCGCCGTGGACGCCGTCCAGGAGACCTTCGGGATGAACGCCGGCCTCACCGGGTTCGTCGTCTCCTCTGCCCTGCTCGGGTGCATCGCCGGCGCGTATCTCGCGGGCCGCCTCGCCGACCGCTGGGGGCGCACGCGCGTCATGGTCCTGGCCTCGGCGCTGTTCACCGTCAGCGCGATCGGATCCGGGCTCGCCTTCGGCCCCTGGGATCTCATCCTGTGGCGGGTGGTCGGTGGCCTGGGCGTCGGTGCGGCCTCCGTCATCGCGCCGGCGTACATCGCCGAGGTGGCCCCGCCCTCGATCCGCGGCCGCCTCGGGTCCCTCCAGCAGCTCGCGATCGTCTCCGGCATCTTCGTCGCCCTGCTCTCCGACGCCTGGCTGGCAGCCGTGGCCGGTGGCGCGATCGAGGAACTGTGGTTGGGGATCCAGGCCTGGCGCTGGATGTTCCTCACCGAGCTGGTCCCCGCCATCACCTACGGCGTGCTGGCGCTCATGATCCCCGAGTCGCCCCGCTACCTGCTGGCCAAGGGGCTGGTCGGCGAGGCGAGAGACGTCCTGCGCACCATCCAGTCCAGCGGCGTCGACAACCGCATCAAGGAGATCCGAGCGACGGTCCGCGAGGACAGGAAGCGGTCGTGGCAGGACATGCTCACCCCGAGCGGCAGGAACCTCCTGCCGATCGTGTGGATCGGCATCGTGCTGTCCGTCTTCCAGCAGGCCGTGGGCATCAACGTGATCTTCTACTACTCGACCTCCCTCTGGCAGTCGGTCGGCTTCACCGAGGCGGATGCGCTCACCCAGACCGTCATCACCTCGGTCACGAACATCGTCGTGACGATCGTGGCCATCGCGCTGATCGACAAGATCGGGCGTCGCAGGCTGCTCATGACGGGATCAGTGGGCATGACCGTCTCGCTCGCGGTGATGGCCCTGATGTTCAGCACCGCCACGATGGGTCCGGGGCCCGACGGCGAAATGGCTCCCCAACTCGCTGATACCCAGGGGCTGGTCGCGCTGATCGCCGCCAACGGTTTCGTCGTGTTCTTCGGCATGTCCTGGGGACCGGCGGTGTGGGTGCTGCTCGGCGAGATGTTCAACAACCGCATCCGCACGGCGGCGCTCGGCCTGGCCGCGGCCGCCCAGTGGCTGGCGAACTTCGCGGTCTCCACCGCGTTCCCGCCGATGGCCGAGTTCAGCCTGACGTTCACCTACGGTTTCTACGCGGTGTCGGCGCTGCTGTCCTTGCTGTTCGTGGCCAAGTTCATCCCCGAGACCACCGGCCGCTCGCTCGAGGACATGGAGTAATCCGGCCCCCGCGCCCTCTCCGCCGCCCCCCGCCCAGCCAGGCCCGTCGCCAAGAGCGTTCCGCACACATCGGCCGAGAAAGGGGTGCGCGGAACGCTCTTCTCGATGTGGGGCGGGCAGCGGGGCGAATGGCCCGGCACGGGCCGATCAGGCCGCGTCGTCGGGCGTCCGCACCGGGCAGAACAGGTCGGTGCGCAGGGTCGCGGGATCGATGTCCGGCGAGGGTTCGGTGACGTACGACTCCCAGAACGGACTCGCCGGAGCGCGCCCCAGGGATCCGATCTCGCCCATGAACTCCTGCCACGCCTCGCCCAGCCCGTCGTAGGAGCCGAGGTGGCTCGTCACGGCGACCTGGCCGGCCGGGAGCTCGGAGGCCACCACGCGCATCCCGCCGGAGTCCTCCGCCTCCCCGCCGACCCCCTCGGGCAACGGCTCGGCCAGCGGGAAGCCGATCTCCAGGTCCGCCATGGGTTCCGGCTCCTCGGTGATCCTCGTGTACAGCGCGAACGCGGCGGCAGCCGGCGTCACCCCCGCGGCGAACAGCGCCGGGAACGCCGCGCCGAACGCCGAGTCGAAGAACTCGCTGATGGTGGCCATGGGCACGTCCGTCGCCCGGACGACCGCCGTGGGTACCGCGGGCACCGTGAACAGGCGGACTCCGTCCGCGGGCTCCGGGCCGAGGTCGGGGTATCCGGGGGGCGGACCGTGCGGCTGGTCCCGGGGCGGGACCGGGGATGACGACGACATGGTGAGTCCTCCTCGGGCGGCGATGCTGCTGCACATTGTGCTCCTGTCCCCGGCGCCCGGGAAGGGGTTCCGGTCAGCCACGGTGGCGGGCGCGGTGGAGTCGAGGGCCCGGCGACATAGCGGACCCGGGGGCGTGGTGGTGGTCACGAGGAGTGCACCCGCGCAGCCGCGCGGGGACAATGAGGGCATGTCGACATTTCGCCTCCGCACCCCGGACCGCACCCTCGATCTGGGCGAGTTCGACAACGCCCAGGAGGCGCTCGAGCACGCCGTGACGCTGCAGCCCGACGCCCGGCCTGTCAACGGCGACCTCCAGGTGTTGGTCGGCGACGAATGGCACGAGGTGGCCACGGAGGGGGACATCTCGTGACCCCGGCCGGCTCCGGATCGGTCACCCAGTGCGCCACCTGCGGGGTCGAACGGGCCGAGCCGCTGCCGGAGGTGTGTCCGATCTGCGCCGATGAGCGCCAGTTCGTCCCCGCCGGGGGCCAGCGGTGGACCGACCCCGAGGCCTCGGCGGCGCGCGGCGCGCGCATCGAATTCATCGAGCGTGAGGCGGACGTGATCACCCTGGTCCACCGGGACTGTCCCGGGATCGGTCAGAAGCCGGCGCTCATCCGAACCGACCACGGGAACGTGATGGTCGAGGCGCCGAACCACATCAACGAGGAGGCCGTCGCGGCGGTGCGCGGATGGGGTGGCATCTCCGCCCTCATCGCCTCCCACCCACACATGTACGGAGTCCAGTCGCTGTGGTCGGCCGCGTTCGACGACGCCCCCGTCTACATCTCCGCACCGGACGAGCACTGGCTCGGCCTGCGCCCCCGCAACACCGTGGTGTGGGGCGGCGGCCACCGGGGCGAGGAGATCGAGATCCTGCCCGGGGTCCGTGCCTCACAGCCCGGCGGCCACTTCCCTGGCAGCGCGGTGGTCCACTGGACTGCGCGCGACGGCCGGGGGGTGCTGTTCACGGGCGACACCATCGGCACCGTCGCCGATCCGCGTTGGGTCACGTTCATGCGCTCGTTCCCCAACTGGATGCCCCTGTCCGGCGCGGTGGTCCGGCGCATCGCCGACCACGTCTCGCGCTACGACGTCGACCGGATCTACGCGAACTTCGGCGGATGCGTCCCCCGCGACGCCGGCGCCGCCGTCCAACGGTCGGCCGAGCGGTACGCCAGGTGGGTCGACGGCGAGTACGACCACCTGACCTGAACAGCACGTCGGCGGCTCCGACGACGCCACGACCGCCGGAGTGTGTCGGGGCGCGGCGCTAGCATCTCATCGTGGAGTTCCACCCGGAAGGCCTGATCCTCAGCCTCGCGGTGCTCGCCCCGTCTCTGCTGTTGGCGCGTTTCCCGCCTCGGGAGCCGCTCCCGCGGTCATCGGTGCCCGGCCCGGTGCGCTGGATCGAGCGCGCCGGCCAGGCCCTGTGCCTGGTGGTTCCGGCGGTGGGGGCCTCGGGCACGGTCGTCTGGTGGTGGGGCGTTCCCGCGATCTCCGCGCTGATCGCCTACTACGCCCTGTGGGCGCGGTACCTGGCGACGGGTCGCCGCGCCGTGTCCCTGTACTGGTGGCGCCGCGTTCCCGCCCCGATGGCGATCCTGCCGGTCGTGGTGTTCCTCGCCGCCGCGGGCTGGCTGAGCAGTCCGTGGATCGCGGCGGCTGCCGTCGTACTCGCCGTGGGCCATCTCCCGGTCTCCCTGAGTGCGGCGCGGGCTGTGCGGGAGGCCGTGTGAGCGACACGGGGGTGGAGTTGTGGTGGCTACCGGTCGGCGCCGGGGGGCACGTGGCGATCCATACGAGCCGCTGGTGGGAGCTGTATCGCGCACGTCGAGAACACCGCCCCGGACGGCCGCTGTTCCACGCCGCGCTGGAGGTCTTCACCGAGCGCGGCCGCCATGTCATCGAGATGGCGCCGGCCTGGGGACCGCTCAGCGGATCGAGCGGGGTCGTGGCCACCGGTCCGGTGGGTCTGCCCTGGCTGGGCCGATCGCGCCTGTTCCGCTACGAGGTCCGCTGCCTGCTCGGGGGCGAGATCCCCGATCGCGCGTGGGCGCCCGCGCCACCGACCGTGTTGCCGCTCGCTGCTCCTCAGGCGGACGGGTTGCTGAGGCGTGTGGCCGAGGTCCCGCGGCACACGTGGGGACGCGATGCGACGGGAACGGGCGAGATGTGGAATTCGAACTCGCTGGTCTCCTGGCTCCTCCAGACGTCCGGGATCGACGCGGCGGGGTTGGGTCCGCCGGACCACGGCCTGGCGCCCGGGTGGGCGTCAGGCATCGCGGCCGCGCGGTCCGCCGGATCGGGGTCCGAGCCGGGCCCGCACCGCGACTGACTCCCGGGTCGGTAGCCGGGCCTGAGGAGTGCGCGGTGTCCGGAGGTCAGGCGTCCGCGACGGCGGTCTCCGCGATCCGCCACAGTCGCTCGGCGATCTCGGGGTCCGAGGCCTCGGCGCTCCGGCCGATGAGCGTGGGCATACCCCTGAGGTTCCGCAGCCCGTCCGGACCGGTGTAGCTGCACGGCGGTAGCGGCCGGGTGGCGGCGAACATCGTGGTGAGCGCCGCCTGGGACGCAGGCTGGGCGAACACCGAGCAGACACGGGTGATCACCGTGTCGACCACGGCGTTCCCGCTGGAGTTGGTGATCCCGGTCGCCGCCCACCCGGGGTGCGTGAGCTGAACGTCGACCCCCGCCACCGCGGCCTCGGCTCGTCCGTCCCGCAACCGCCGGTCCAGCGCGAGCCCCCACAGCATGTCGCCGAGTTTGGACTGGGCGTAGGCCGCCGCGGGGGTCCACCGGCGTCGGCGGAAATGGGGGTCGTCGAAGTCGAAGCTCGCGGCCTTGTGCGCGTTGGACCCGACGATCACCACGCGGCGGCGCACACCCGGGAGGACGAGGTTCGTGAAGAGGAACGGTCCGAGAACGTTGACGCCCAACAGCATCTCGACTCCGTCGGCGGTCTCGCGGCGTCGCGGCGTGATGGCCCCGGCGTTGTTGACCAGCACGTCGATCGGCTCGGGCTCCCCGCCGCGCAGCTCGTCGGCAGCTCGTCGCACGCTCTCGAGCGACGCCAGGTCCAGCTCGACGACCCGCGACGGGCCCGGGAGCGAGTCCGCGACCTCGCGACCCCGCACGGTGTCGCGCACCGCGAGGACCACCCGGGCGCCGCGGCCCGAGGCGGAGCGGGCGGTCTCCAGACCGACGCCGCTGGTCGCCCCCGTAATGAGCCAGGTCTGGCCGGTGAGGTCCGGGATCTCGATGCTCGTGTGTGCCACGGGTCACAGGCTACGTGCCGCGAGGCGCCCGTCAGTGGCGCTCTCGAGCGGCATGGCGAGCCGACCCGATCCGCCGTGGCGTCGACACGGCCCGGTTTATCCTCCGCTCATGCGCTCCTTCGCCACCCGCTCCCGTCGTCCGCTGGCCGCGGCGATCGCGGCCCTCGTCGTCGTCTCCTCCGCGGTCCTCGCGCCGGCCACCGCCTCCGCCCAACCGGCACCGCGGTGGTCCGGACTGGACACCCGCCAGTGGGATCGCCCGATCCCGGCGCCCGGCGTCACGGCGGCGACCGTGCCGCTGGATCCCTCGCTCTCGCTGCCGGAGGCCGGGCGGGCGGTGCGCTCGGCATACGGCACGATCGACCAGCACGGGGGCCCCGCGATCGCGACGTCGGCGGTGTTCCTCCCCCACGGCACTCCCCCGCCGGGCGGCTGGCCGGTGGTGGCCTGGGCACACGGGACCACCGGGCTCGGCGACGACTGCGCACCGTCGACCCACCCGCGCTCCGATCGCGACGCCGAGTACCTGGGGCACTGGCTGCGGCAGGGGTACGCGGTGGTGGCCGCGGACTACGTCGGGCTCGGGACGCCGGGCCTGCTCAGCTATCTCAACGGGCAGGTCGCCGCCCGGGGGATCATCGACTCCGTCAGTGCCGCCCGGGCCGACGGGCTCCCCCTCTCCCCCACGTGGGCCCTGGTGGGGCAGTCGCAGGGAGCGGGGGCCGCGCTGGTCACCGCCACCCGGGCCACCGAGCTGGGGGCGCCCTCGGGACTGGACTTCCGCGGCGTCGTGGCCACCGGTGCGCCGGCCAACCTCGAGCACCTCTTCCAGTGGGGCGGACCGGGCTTCCCTCCGGTGCCCCTGCCCACCGGCCTCAACCTCTACGCCTTCTACATCCTCGCCGGCCTGCGTGAACAGCACCCCGAGTTCGAGCTCGACCAGTTCCTCACCCCGCGAGGCCGCCAGATGGTCGACGCCGCCGAGCACCTCTGTTACGAGGACATGCGGGCGGCGGTGGGCGATTTCCAGATCTCCCAGGCGCTCACGCGGCCGGTCACGGACATCCCGGACGTCTTCGGCCATCTCCGGCGGTACATGGGGACCCCGGCCACCGGATACGACCGACCGGTGTTCCTGGGCCAGGGCCTGCTCGATCTGGACGTGCCCGCACCCTCCGCCCTGTCGCTCGCGGCGGAGATGACCCTGAACCGCCAACCACTCGAGTTGCAGGTGTATCCGGACAGGGACCACAGCGGAACGGTCTATGCGGCGACGCCGGACGCCACCGCGTTCCTGGACCGGGTCATGGACTGATCACCATTCCGCAGTTGGACACGCCGTCAACATGCCGTTCTGCATCGGGCGCGGCAGGGACCGGTCGGAGCCACATCAACGATGTGACGGATTCCACAATCGTTATCTACTTGTCACATGAGAATTTCCGAGTAGAGTCCACGCCATCGCCGCGCGGGGATGTTCAGGGACTCCCCGCGCGGCTGACTTAATTTCGAGGCCGCCCGCATTTCGGCCGAGGCGACCGACTCTAGAACGTGTTCTAGTATCGTGGGACCCATGAGCTCTCTCGACTTCGAGTCCACCAGCAGGACCCTCACCGCCGGCCGCTTCGAGCTGCACTTCCACGAGGCGGGGGAGCAGAGCGTGACGGAGCCGGAGAGCACGGTCCCGGTCCTGTTCCTCCACGGCTCCGGCCCGGGCGTCACCGCGTGGTCCAACTTCTCCGGCAACTTCCCCGTCTTCGCCGAGCGCTTCCACACGATCCTGCTGGACATGCCGGGCTTCGGCAGGAGCTCGGACCTCGAGTGGGAGAAGGCCTACCCGCTGATCGCCGCCGAGGCGATCGACGCGTTCTGTGAGGCCAAGGGCATCGAGAAGGTCGACATCATCGGCAACTCGATGGGTGGGAACGTCGCCTGCGAGACCGCCCTGGCCTACCCCGGCCGCGTCCGCAAGATGGCGCTCATGGGCCCCGGAGGCCTGGCGGCACCGCTGTTCACCCCCGAACCCAGCGAGGGCTCGCGCCGCCTGTTCGACTTCCTGGCCTCACCCTCCGACGAGTCCATGGCCGCCTGGGTCGACACGATGGTCGGCAACAAGAAGGTCGTCTCCGACGAACTGATCCGCGCGCGGACCGAGGCCGCCACCGCCCCCGGTGCCGTCGAGCGGATGTACGCGATCTTCGGATCGATCCTCAAGCCCGAGAACGCCTACACGCCGCTCTATGCGCGGGCCTCCCAGATCCGCCAGGAGACGCTGCTCATCTGGGGTCGCGACGACCGCATGCTGCCCTACGAGCAGGCGCACTTCGCGTTCCGGCAGCTCCCCCGCGCCGAGCTCCACGCCTTCTCGCGCTGCGGCCACTGGGCGATGATCGAGCAGAAGGACAAGTTCGAGCGCCTGGTGATCGACTTCCTGCTCAACTGACCCGCTAGCCTCGGGGCATGAGCGAGTCGCCGCAGCCCGACCAGCCCGCCGTGGACCGGACCGGGCCCGACGCGCACGCGACCGTGGACCCTCGGACCGGCGAGGTCCTGTCCTGGAAGAGCACCCCGGTCGCGATCGTCCTGCTCGACCGTCCCGCACCGGGCCACCGCGAGGTCGGCGACCTCCTCGCCGAGATCTTCGAGGGCTCCTACGAGGTCGATCCCGGGACGGATGATGATCCCGCGACCGGCGTGTCGGTCGAGGACGTCACGGTCGTCGCCACCCCGCTCGACCTCCCCGTGGCCGACGGCGAGGCGTCCCGGTACACCGAGAACCTGGCCATCTGGAACGGCGGGGAGGGTGTGGTGGACACCCATCGGTCCCAGGTCGTCGTGGCCGCCTTCCGCCTCGGCCCGACAGGCGACGACGGCGAGCCGGGCGAGCCCGAGTACCTGGACCCCAGACTCGAGACGCTCCGGTGCGAACTCGCGGTGGCCACGGTCACCGCCGCCTTGACCGCCCTGCCCGGCGCGATCGCGGTGAGCGTCGGCGGCGCGGCCACCACCCTGCCGGCCGGCCCCTACCGCGATCTGGTCGCCGGCAACCCGCTCCCGGTGCCCGCCCTCGTCGGGGTGCGGGCGGGCATGCAGTCCGAGACCACCTCGTGCGTCTACACCAGCGGGCTCGGTCGCTTCGGCCGACTGGACATGGAACGGCTCGACGTCGCCGGGCCCCCGGGCGCCCTCTACGGACAGATGTGCGACCTGGTCGCGTACTCGCTGGGCTCGGGCACCGTGTTCCAGCCCGGCCAGGCCCTCGAGGTGGGCGGGCCACAGCCTCTGCTCACCAGCGTCGAGACCTCCCCGTTCACCGGGCAGCAGGTCCTGCGCCTCACGCCCGGCTGAGCGCGAACCCGGCGTCAGGGTCGCCGGTTGGTGGTCCGCTCCACCACCAACCGCGTGGTGGCCGCGAGCTGGAACGGCCGGACGACGGGCTCGATGCGGCTGGTCAGCCGTTCCTTCTTGAGCCTGGCGATCACGCTGCGGACCAGCTCGGGCAGGGGAGTGCCCGAATGGTCGACCAGCGGGTAGATGCGGACCTCCGGGGCCACCCGCGCCATCTCGACGATCGCGTCGACATGATCGGCCGTGCTCATCCGGTCCGCGTAGGTGAACAGCAGGTGGGAGCACAGGACGAGGTCGGCCGAGTCGGAGGCCAGCGGCAGATCCGGGAGGGCGCCGGCGACGTACCTGCCGGGGGCCGCGTCGAGGTCGGCGAGCATCGACTCGGCCGCGGTCCGGCGGACGGATTCGTGTCCGACCACGCCACCGCGGACGTCCCAGTCGTAGTCGAGGTCCCGGGAGTGGAAGTGGGCGAGCGATCGATCCAGGTCCGCGAGCACGCGTTCCCTCAGGTCGCCGCCACCGAGCGCGTACTGCGGGTCCACCGCGATCGCGTCCCCGCCCGCGGCGCAGATCTCCGCCACGGCGCTGGCCGCCCCGCCCGGGCAGTCGACGATCCGCCCACCCAGGTCCGCGTCGTCCAGATCGAACATGTCGGTGTACTCCCCCAGCGAGCGGGCGCTCACCAGGACGTCCGATTCCGACAGCGGTAGGTGGATGGTTCGGGGACTTGCGGTCACCTGGACGTTCTCCTCGATCAGGTCGGGTTGAGCCGGTCTCGGCCGTGGTCTTCCGGGGCCGAACCGTGGTCCGGTGTGGACCGTGCTCCCGACTGATGATCGGCCCACCCGTTCCCGGTGGGTCCGTGACGCGCGTACTACGCCGAGGTGGCGTGGGCGGAGTGGGCGGCGCGGATCCACAGGGGTTCGCATCGCCAACACATGAGCACGTCGTTCTGCACGGCGTCACGGTAACAGCGGCCTCCGACAGGGGCCACCGATCCGATCTCGGTGCACCGAACCCTGGGGTGCGGCCCCGACGTGACGTGCACCACCAGCAAGACGGACACACGTTATAGTTTTGTCCAGCGCGGCATGCACGCTGAGCCGTTCCGGCAGCACCGAAATGGGAGTACACGTGAGAACACCGTCATCGGACCGGGCCGCCGCCCGCGGCCTGTCCCCTCTCGCCGGGGCCCTCGCGCTCGGCCTGGTCGTGGCCCTGGCGCCGGGTCTCGTGACCGGCGCGGCCCCGGTGGCCGCCGCGCAGGGTTCGTCCGACCAGGGTTCGTCCAACGCCCCGGACCGGACGGAGTTCTACATCCCGCCGGCGGAGCTGCCCGCGGTCCCCGGCACGGTGATCCGCAGCGAGCCCATGGGCATCACGCCGAGCGTGCCGGACCTCGTCGCGGGCGGTGCGCTGTCCGCCGACGCCCAGCGGATCATGTACCGCTCGACCGGCGCGGCGGGCGGGCCCATCGCCGTGACCGGCACGTACCTGCAGCCCAAGGCCCCGTGGACCGGCCCCGGCCCGCGTCCGCTCGCCGTGGTCACGCCCGGCACGCAGGGTCAGGGCGACCAGTGCGCGCCCTCGAAGTCCATGGAGGTCGGGCTCAGCGCCCAGACGGCCCCGCTCTCGATGGCGGCGGGGTACTCGCTGATCGACGCGTACTCCATGCTCGCCGAGGGCTTCGCCGTCGTCGTCACCGACTACGAGGGCCTGGGCACGCCCGGCCACCACCCCTATGTCAACCGTGACTCCCAGGGCCGCTCGGCCCTCGACGCCGCCCGCGCCGCGGTGCGCTTGGCCGGGACCGACCTCGCGCCCGACTCGCCCACGGTCGTGAGCGGATACTCCCAGGGCGGAGGCGCGGCTGCAGCCGCCGCCGAGATGCAGCCGCAGTACGCACCGGACCTCAACCTGGTGGGCGTCGCCGCCGGCGCCCCGCCGTCGGACATGCTCGGCACCCTCGACCGCGTCGACGGCGGCGTCCTCACCGGGGCCGTCGGGTACGCCATCAACGGGATCCTGCAGGTGCACCCCGAGCTGCGTCCCGCGTTCGACCGCCAGCTCAACGACGAGGGTCGGCGCATGCTCGAGGTGACCTCGACGCAGTGCGTCGCCGAGACCGCGTTCGCCTACGGCCTGCGCCGGACCAGCGAGTTCACCGCGCACGGCAACTCGCTGGCCGATGCCGCCCGGTCCGAGCCCGAGATCCTGAGGGTGCTGGAGAGCTACAACCTCGGCGCGGTGGCCCCCACGGTCCCCGCGCTGGTCCTGATCGGTCGGAACGACGACGTGGTCCCCCACGACACAGCGGTCGACCTGGTCCGCGAGTGGTGCGCCCAGGGCGCCACGGTCGAGCTACGCACGGCCGAGCTACCGGCTCTGGCGCCGGGGTTGGTGGTCGACCACGCCCTGCCGATGCTGGCCGAGCGCGGCACCAACGCGCGGTACCTCATGGACCGGGTGCACGGCCTACCGGCCCCGAACTCCTGCGGCACCGTCTGACACCGGCCCACGCGAGGGGCCCGCCGGGTGGCGGGCCCCTCCGTCGTCCGTCAGGGCAGGTTGTGGTGGAAGGCCTGCTCCTGCGCGAGGCGGTCGATCCGCCAGCCCTCTGCGGTCCGGACGAACCCGAGCACGTACCAGAGCCCGTAGAAGAACACCTGCTGGTCCTTCTCCTCCACGGGCCCCAGGGCCATCGGGTTGAAACACATGCAGCGTCCGGTCGCGGTGTCGCCGTCCAGGGTCACCGCGAGATTGCCCATGAGGTGCTGGGTGGACGCGAAGATCGGCAGCATCTCCGCCAGCCAGGTGCGCACCGCCGGATAGTCGTCCGCGGGGCCGCCCGAGGCCTCGTAGCTCACCGTGGCGTCCGGGGTGAACACCCTGTCCAGTCCGTCGAAGTCACGGGCGTCGATACAGGTCGCGTACCTGGTCACCAGGTCCTGGAGGTCCCAGCGATCGGACAGCTCGACCAGTGTTCGACTCATGCCCACTAGGCTAACGTGGCCCGCATGCAGTTCGAGCAGGAATCCCGCGCCCGCCAGGCGATAGAGCAGCTCAAGTACCGGTACTGGCGGGCCTGCGACGCCAAGGACCCGGAGGGATTCCGGGCGTGCTTCGTCGCCGAGGGCGGCCTCCTGGACTTCGGCCCGCTCGGCCGCACCGACCCGGACACGATGGTCGGGATCTTCCGCCAGATCGCACTGGCCACCGCCTCCGACGGCGGCCCCCGCATCCTCGACATGCACCACGGCCTCATGCCCTCCATCTCTGTCGAGGACCCGGCCGACGGTGGCGCACCGCGGCGCGCCACCGGCACCTGGACGCTGCAGTTCCGTCAGGTGGATCGGGAGAACGGCACCGAGTCCCTCTCCACGGGCGAGTACTCGGATGTCTACGTGGTGGAGAGCGGTCGCTGGGTGATGGCCGAGTGTCTGTTCTCCCCGGGGTGGTCGGTCACGCGCTCTCTCGACAGCGCGACCGTGACCTTTCCCGAGGTCCACACCGTCCACCCCGACCAGACGGCGGCCGCGACCGCCGGGGCCGACTCGTGACCGCGCGCGTCGCCCTGGTCACCGGCGCCAGCCGCGGCGTCGGCAAGGGTGTGGCCACCGCGCTCGCCGACGCCGGATGGACCGTGTACGTCACCGGACGCTCGGCCGAGCGACTGCAGGCCACGGTCGACGCCGCGTCCGGCGCCTCCGGCCGGGTACTCCCCCTCGAGTGCGACCACGGCCGGGACGACGAGATCGTCGCCGTCGTCGCCCGCATCGTCGCCGACACCGGGCGCCTGGACCTGCTGGTCAACAACGTGTGGACCAACCCTAAGGGCTTCATGGGCTTCACCGGGAAGTTCTGGGAGCGGCCCGCCGGCGACTGGGACGCACTGATGGGGATCGGGCTGCGCGCGCACTACGTCGCCAGTTGCGAGGCCGCCAAGGTGATGGTCCCGCAGGGGTCGGGCCTGATGGTCAACATCTCGTCCTTCGGGTCGCGCTCGCCGTTCCACACCGTGCTCTACGGGATGAGCAAGACCGCCCTGGACAAGATGGCCTCGGACATGGCGCACGAGCTCGCCGGGACCGGCGTGTCCACCCTGTCGCTGTGGCTCGGCCTCATCCGCACCGAGCTCATCCTGTCGCTGGGGATGGATGACTTCAACGGCTTCCCCCTGGACCGTGCCGAGGACCCGACCTTCGTCGGCCGCGTGATCGCGGCCCTTGCCGAGGATCCGGCGCTGCCGACGCTGAGCGGGTCCACGATCATCACCGCCGAGTACGGTCGCGAGCACGGGGTGACGAACGACGACGGCGAGGTTCCGCTGTCGCACCGGGGCGCCTTCGGCGGAGGCCCGCTCTTCCCACCTGTGACGGACGAGGAGCTGGGGATCACGACGGTCGACGAGGTCGCCGCGGCCGGCGGACACAACGGATTCGTGGGGAGCTAGCGATGTCTGCACCAGAGTTCGACGACCCGATCGAGCGCCTCGAGCGCAACGAGCGCCAGGCCAACGAGGCCATCCGCTACGTCCTGCTCTCCGCCTCGGCCGTCGTCATCTTCGCGGTGGCGCTCGTCGCGCTGGGCGGGGGCATCGGCGAGGAGTGCACGGAGCCCGGCGGCACGTGCCTGACCCAGGACCGCGTCGAGGTGGTGCTCCTGCCGTTACTGCTGTCGGTGGCATTGTCCGTGACGGCGGGCGTCAAGACCTACCGGCGATGGCAGCAGCACATCCGGTGGCGCCCGTGGCTCTTCGCCAGCTACGCCATGTGGATGATCACCACCACCTACCTGATCGGCTCGTCCTCCGCGGTGTTCGTGCAGGTGGGCTGACGTCTCATCCCGGCAGGGAACTCACCCCGGCCGGTCCGCGTCAGGGGACGATGTTGACCATCTTGCCCGGCACCACGATGACCTTCTTCGGGGTTGCGCCCGCGAGGTTGGCCTGGACCTTCTCGTCGGCCAGGGCCGCGGCCTCGACCTCGGCCGGTGAGGCGTCCGCCGCGACGGTGATGCGCGAGCGCACCTTCCCCTTGATCTGCACCGGGTACTCCACCGAGTCCTCGGCCAGGTAGGACTCGTCGTGCTCGGGGAACGGGCCGTGCGCGAGCGACCCGGTGTGCCCGAGCCGCGACCACAGCTCCTCGGCCACGTGCGGGGCGACGGGGGCGACCATCAGCACCAGAGGTTCGACGACCGACCGCGGCGCTCCCGGACCCTCGGTCGGGTAGGCCTTGGTGAGGTGGTTGACGTACTCGATGAGCTTGGCGATCGCGGTGTTGTCGCGCAGCCCCGCGTAGTCGTCGCGGACCCCGGCGATGGCCTTGTGCAGCGCCTTGAGCACATCCTGCGGCGGCTCCTCCTCGGTCACCCGGGCCTGTCCGGTCGACTCCTCGATCACCACGCGCCACAGCCGCTGCAGGAAGCGGTGCGCCCCGACGACGTCCTTGGTGGCCCAGGGCCGTGAGGTGTCGAGCGGGCCCATGGACATCTCGTACACGCGCAACGTGTCGGCGCCGTATTCGTCGCAGATCTCGTCGGGTGAGACGGAGTTCTTGAGCGACTTGCCCATCTTGCCGTACTCCTGGAACACCTCGGGGGCGTCGGGGGAACCGTCCAGGTAGAACTTCCCGTCCCGCTCCTCTACGTCTGCAGCGGGCACGTAGACCCCGCGTGCATCGGTGTACGCGAACGCCTGGATGTACCCCTGGTTGAACAGCCTGCGGTAGGGCTCCTCGCTGGTCACGTGACCGAGGTCGAACAGGACCTTGTGCCAGAACCGCGAGTACAGCAGGTGCAGCACGGCGTGTTCGACTCCGCCGACGTAGAGGTCCACTCCCCCGGGGTCGCCCTCGCCGTGGATCTCGGGCCGCGGGCCGGTCCAGTAGCGCTCGTTCTCGAGCGCGCACAGCTCGTCCGGGTTCGTGGGGTCGATGTAGCGCAGCTGGTACCAGCTGGAGCCGGCCCAGTTGGGCATCACGTTGGCGTCGCGGGTGTAGGTCTGCACGCCGTCGCCGAGATCCAGCTCGACGGTCATCCACTCGGTGGCCTTGGCCAGCGGCGGGGAGGGCATCGAGTCGGCGTCGTCGGGGTCGAAGGACACGGGCTTGTAGTCCTCGACCTCGGGCAACTCGACGGGCAGCATCTCGTCGGGCAGCGCGTGCGGGACGCCGTCGGAGTCGTAGACCACGGGGAACGGCTCGCCCCAGTAGCGCTGGCGGGCAAAGAGCCAGTCCCGCAGCTTGTACTGGACGGTCCCCTCACCGGTGCCCTCGCCCTCCAGCCAGGCGATGGTCGCGGCCTTGGCCTCCTCCACGCCCAGACCGTCGAGCGACAGCCCGCGCTCGTTGGTCGAGTTCACCGCCACGCCGTCGCCCGCGTACGCCTCGGTACGCACGTCCAGTTCGCGCCCGTCGGCCGGCGCGACCACCTGCACGATCGGCAGACCGAAGGCCGTGGCGAACTCGTGGTCGCGGGAGTCGTGGGCGGGCACGGCCATGATCGCGCCGGTTCCGTAACCCATGAGCACGTAGTCGGCCACGAACACCGGGACCTGCTCGCCGTTGACCGGGTTGACGGCGTAGGCGCCGGTGAAGACGCCGGTCTTGTCCTTGTTCTCCTGGCGCTCCAGATCGGACTTGGTGGCGGCCCGGCGGCGGTACTCCCGCACGGCCTCGGCCGGCGACGGGTGTCCGCCGGTCCAGCGCTCGTCCAGCTGGCCGCGCTCCCCGGTTTCCGGCCAGAACGGCCCGGCCAGCTCGTCGACCAGCGGATGCTCGGGCGAGAGCACCATGTAGGTGGCACCGAACAGGGTGTCGGGGCGGGTGGTGAACACCTCGATGGACTTCTCCGCCACGGCGAAGCGCACGCGCGCGCCCTGCGAGCGGCCTATCCAGTTGCGCTGCATGGACTTGACCTTGTCGGTCCAGTCCAGACGGTCCAGGTCGTCGACCAGCCGGTCGGCGTAGGCGGTGATCCGCATCATCCACTGCGAGAGGTTCTTGCGGAACACGGGGAAGTTGCCGCGCTCGGAGCGGCCCTCGGCGGTGACCTCCTCGTTGGCCAGCACGGTGCCCAGCCCGGGGCACCAGTTGACCTGGGAGTCGGACAGATACACCAACCGGTGCGAGTCGAGGACCTTCTCCTGCTCGCCCGCGGTCAGGTCGGACCACTCCCGTCCGGCGAACCCGGCCGGCAGCGGGCGGGCACCGGAGACGAACTGCTCACGCAGCTCGGAGATGGGCCGGGCGCGGCCGGTGCGGGTCGGGTGCTCGCCGCCGTCGGTGGTACGGGCGGGGGCGTCCGGGTCATACCAGGCGCCGTGAATCTGCAGGAAGATCCACTGCGTCCAGCGGTAGAACTCAGTGTCGGTGGTGGCCACCACGCGCCTGCGGTCGTGGCCCAGGCCCAGGCGCCCGAGCTGGCGCTCCATGTTGACGATGTTGGCCTCGGTGGTGACCCGCGGGTGCTGGCCGGTCTGCACGGCGTACTGCTCGGCGGGCAGTCCGAACGCGTCATAGCCCAGGGTGTGCAGGACGTTGGTCCCGAGCATGCGGTGGTAGCGCGCGAAGACGTCGGTGGCGATGTACCCCAGCGGGTGACCCACGTGCAGGCCGGCGCCGGACGGATACGGGAACATGTCCTGCACGAAGAGCTTGTCGTCGGGCGGAGGCGACCCGTCGGCGGCCGCGAGGGGGCCGACGGGGTTGGGGGCCTCGAACGTCCCGTGCTCGGACCACTCGCGCTGCCAGCGGGACTCGATCCGGCCGGCGAGGTCGGAGCCGTAGCGGTGGGCGGGCCCGGCCTGTTCGGTCTGCGCGCCGGTGTCCGCCTGCGTCCCGGTGACGGACTGATCTGCGGTGACGGTCTCGTCGCTGCTGCTCACGGTTGTCTGCTCTCCCTGGATCCTCGCCGATGCCCACACGCAGGCGGTCTCAAGCCTAAACCCTGGAGCGGGTACGGCCTCGTCAGCGTGTGGGCACCGCCCCTCGGGCACCAGGGCGGCTCTCGACGAGGACCGGCGCATCAACCCGTCGGGAACCGGGACACCCACCCGTCCGGAAGAGCGTTCCGAACGCGTTTCGCGGGTGCGGTGAGTGCGGAACGGCCTTATCGATGCGCGCTCGCCGGCCCGCTCCGGGTCAGGCCGTCGCCCTCCGGGCCCCGGCGGCGCGACGGCCGGCGATCAGAGCGTCGAGGCTGTACCGACCGGTTCCGACCAGTCCGAAAACCGCGACGGCCAGCCCGATCACGGCGACGAGCTCCCATCCGCCGTCGGTGGCGTAGATCCCCGCGCCCTGGTGGACGAACAGGTAGGCGCCGGACATCACGACGACGACGAGGACCGCGACGACCTGGGTGAGCAGCCCCGCCACCAGCAGGATCCCCCCGGCCAGCTCGACGACGCCCGCGAACACCGCGGCGGCCTGCGCGGCAGGGATCCCGACGGAGTCGAAGAACTGGCCGGTCGCCCCGGCGCCGTTGGTGACGAGCTTCTCCCAGCCGTGCGCGATCAAGACCACGCCGAGAAGGACCCGGGCGAGGAGCAGGCCGATGTCGCGGACGATCCCGGACACGGGGAACAGGCGGGTCTCGGCCCCGGAGGTACGGGAAGAGGGGACGGTCGTCGTGGTGCTCATGTCTGTGGTCCTTTCGGGTCACACATCCGGATGATGCGTCACATACTTCTATCCCCGCACTAGATGTCGTGTCAACTATGAGAGTAGGGTGGAGTGATGACCGATCCCCTGCCGAGCGACCACGTGAGATGGCTGACCGTCG
The DNA here is from genome assembly GCF_040546785.1 of Dietzia sp. 2505. Classification (NCBI taxonomy): domain Bacteria; kingdom Bacillati; phylum Actinomycetota; class Actinomycetes; order Mycobacteriales; family Dietziaceae; genus Dietzia; species Dietzia sp. 2505. The sequence goes on from NZ_JBEPON010000003.1 coordinate 99,981, forward strand.
AGGAGAAGGCGCTCTGGCGCGACTACCTCGCGATCCAGGGGCGCCTTCACCTGGCGATCCAGCGCGACCTCAAGGCCACGTCGAGCCTGACGGAGCCGGAATTCGAGGTGCTCGTGTACCTCAGCGAGGCCGACGGCCCGCTACGGATGACCGCGCTGTCCGACGTCCTGCAGTGGGAACGCAGCCGACTCTCCCATCAGGTGACCCGCATGGTCCGGCGTGGACTCGTCGTGCGGACGAGCTGCCCCACCGACGGCCGGGGCGCGTTCGTCTCCGCCACCGAGGAGGGCATGAGGGAGATCGGGGAGGCCGCACCCGATCACGTCGCCACCGTGCGCCGGGAGTTCCTGGACCGGCTCAGCGCACAGGACAAGCGCGAACTCGCGCGACTTCTCGCGCTGGTCGAGGGTTCCACCGGGGAGGGCCCGACGGGGGATGAGGCGAATCGGAAATCCCCCGTCGCGGGCGTACCCTCAAGGGCGTGAACGCAGTGCTCGTGGTGGTCGTGGTGCTCCTGGCGTGTCTCGCCCTGGTGGTCGGGGTCACCGGCCTGCTGGGACTGCTCGGCCGACTGCCGGGCAACGGCGTCCTGGGCGTCCGCACACCCGAGACCCGCCGCTCCCCCGAGGCCTGGACGCTCGCCAACCGCGCGGCCGGGCCCGCCCTGCTCGGCTCCGGCCTCATGCTCCTGCTCGGTGCGCTGGGCGTGGGGCTGATCGGGGGTTGGGTGGGTGGCCTCGTCGTCGTCGTCGCACTTCTGGGTGCGCTCGCCCTGCTCAGCGTCGCCGGCCTCGCCGGCTCCCGCGCCGCGGCGCTCTGGGAGGCCGCGCAGGACGAGGACAAAGACGGGGGCGGGTGCGGCTGCGGATCCGGGGGCGGCTGCGGCGGCCACTCCGCCGGCGACCCCGGCAGCTCCGACGCACCCGGCGCGGGTACCTGCGGCGACTCCCCTGCCGACCCCGCGGACCCGGCCGCCGACTGCGGCGTGACCGGCGGCTGCGGATCCTGCGCCCTGCAGGGCATGTGCGAATCGGAGAACGCCACCACCCGGTAACGCACCGCGGGGAGGCCTGTGTGGGGCCCCCGTGGCGCCCGCGTGGGGGCCCGTCCGGGGGCCCGCGTCCCGGCCCGACCGGTGGCCCGCTCCCGGCACGCTGCCTACGGTCAGAGGTCCACCCGACCCACACCGTGAAGGAGCTCGCCATGGCCCAGAAGTCCACGACCGAGTCCGACCAGGACGTCGTCGACATCCTCACCGCCGACCATCGCGAGATGATCGGGCTGATCGAGATGATCGAGGAGACCACCGATCCCAAGGAGCGCCGTTCGCTGGCCGACTCCGTGATCGCCGAGGTGACCCGGCACTCGGTGGCCGAGGAGTTGTTCGTCTACCCCGTCTACGAGCGTGCGGTCCCGGACGGCGGCGACGAGGTCGAGCACGACAAGGAAGAGCACCAGGAGATCGAAGAGGTGATGAAGGAGCTCGAGGGCCTGGACTCCGAGAGCGCCGAGTTCATCGCCACCGTGAAGCGCTTCAAGGAACTCCTCGATCATCACGCGGACGACGAGGAGAGCGACCAGTTCCCCAAGCTGCGGGCAGCCGTCTCCGCCGAGGACCTGCTCGACCTGGGCCGGAAGGTCGAGGCGGCCAAGAAGATCGCCCCCACCCGCCCGCACCCCGGTTCCCCGCACTCCGAGCTGTTCCACATGACGCTGGGGCCCGGTGTCGGAATGGTCGATCGACTCCGCGACGCCCTGAGCGGTCGCCTCAAGAACACCTGACCGGCGGCTACCGGGCCCTCATCATGCGGATGAACAGGTAGGAGGCCCCGCCCAGGGATACGCAGCCGAGGATCAGGAGTAACACCGCCGTCAGCGTTCCTTTCTCGCGTTCGCTGTCACACCGTTCCGCGTAGAGAGCCAGCGATTCCGGCGTGGTGGGGAATTCGCCCGGGACCAGGGGACCCGAACCGTGCGCGTCGGAGCCCGGGTTCTCCACCGGGTCCACCACAGAGCCACACGGGACCGTCGCGCCACTGAGAAACGTGACCCCGTCCATCGGCCGCAGTGCGGCGAAGGACGAGGCGACCACGAGGACTACGCCCAGCCCGGCGAGCGCGACCACCACAACCCACTGACGAACCGCCCCGGCTCGGACGGAATCGCTCCGTCTGCTGTGACAGTGGTGGTCATCCACGCGTGTACTCCTCACCCGACATCTGAGATCGTGATCTCTGGCAGCTCAGACTAGGCGGTGGCCGGGCGCCGGAACACCGTGTCCACGGCCGCGCCGCCGTCCTACAGCACCCGGATCAGGACGGCGGTGAGGCCGCACCCGGCCATCACCAGCACCATCGCCACCAGGCCGATGTTGTATCGGGCCTGGGTCTGCTGGACCTCGCCGCCCCGGACGAACCGCCCCACCCGCTGTTCGTGGTGCAGCTGCACCCTGAGCAGCGCGAGCAGCGGCACCACGATGAGGGTCGCGAAGACGGCCGCCCACACCCACGAGGTCTCGGCGATCAGCTTGGCCACGAGGATGATGTTGACGGTCACCACAGCCCAGGTCCGCGCCCATGACAGGCTGGTGCGCTCGGCCTGGAGCCCGGCATCGGGCGGGACGGCCTCCGGTCGCACGCCGATCCGCCGCCGCGGGGCGCCTGCGCTCATGCGATGGTGCCGCCGAGGATCGCGACGACCAGCAGGATCGCACCGGTCGCGATGCCCAGAACCAGGAGGATCGACGCCTGCGGGACCGGTAGCGGCCTGTTGTGGCGCATGGACGCCTCGATCCGGATCCAGCGTCGGAACGACACGGTCGCCAGCAGTGCCGCCATCACGAGGAGGACGCAGGCCAGCGGGGTCCGGATGATCTCGGGGATCTCGTCGCCGGCGAAGGCCTCCATCGCCACGGCGCCTGCCATCAGGCCGAGGCTCGTCCGGATCCACGCCAGGAAGGTGCGCTCATTGGCGAGCGTGAACCGCGGGTCCGGTTCCTCACCGTCCCGCAGCGACTTGGGCCGCCACCCCTGTCCGACTTGCTCTGTCATTCCCTGAGCCTATCGGCCGCCCCTGCGGGCCTCGTGCGGACCTGCTGCGCACCGGGGTGATCAAATGGGCTGATGAGCTTTCTGCGTCGCCTCCGGATCGAGCCGTTCATCGTGGCGATCCTCGCCGCGGTCGTGGTGGCGGCGGTGCTGCCGGCCACCGGAGGCGCGGCGACGGCGCTCGGTTGGGTCACCACCGTGGGGATCGCCGTCCTGTTCTTCCTCTACGGTGCCCGGTTGGAACCCCGTGAACTGCTGGCCGGTGTGAAGCACTGGAGGTTGCACTCGGTGGTGCTGGCCGCGACGTTCCTGCTGTTCCCGGCCCTGGGGCTCCTGGGCAGGTGGGCGCTCACGCCGGTTCTCGGTGAGCCTCTGGCCGCCGGTTTCCTCTTCCTCACGCTCGTGCCGTCGACCGTGCAGTCCTCGATCACGTTCGTCGCGATCGCCCGCGGCCACGTGAGCGCTGCCGTGGTCTCCGCGTCCGTGTCCAATCTGCTCGGTGTGATCATCACTCCCCTGTTGGTCCTCGCGCTCATGACCAGGGACGGATCGGTCGTCATCACGTGGGACTCGGTCGGGAAGATCGCCCTGCAGTTGCTGCTGCCGTTCGTTCTGGGCCAGCTGCTGAGGCGGTGGGTCCTGCCGGTCACCACGAGGATCAAGCGCCTGGCGCTGTTCGACAAGTCGGTGATCGTCCTGATCGTCTACGCGGCGTTCTCCGACGGGGTCGCCGACGGCATCTGGTCGAGGGTCGGGCCGGCCCAGCTGGCGTGGCTGATCGCCGCGTGCTGCGTCCTGCTCGCGGTGGTGCTGGGTCTGACCGGGCTGATCTCCCGCGCGCTCGGGTTCGCCGACCGCGACAAAAGGGTCGTGCAGTTCTGCGGTTCCAAGAAGTCCCTGGCCACGGGGCTGCCCATGGCCGCAGTGCTGTTCGTCGGCCAGCCCGTCGGACTCCTGGTGCTCCCCCTGATGCTGTTCCACCAGGTCCAGCTGATCGTGTGTGCGTGGCTGGCGGGGCACTACGGCCGGGCGGAGGGAACCGAGGCAACCGCCGCGTGAGGCGGGCCTGATACCGCTAGGAGCGGTTCTGGTCCAGGAACCCCAGCACCGCCGCCGCCACCTCCGCGGGGCGTTCCTCCGGCGCGAAGTGACCGCAGTCGTCGATCACGTGGAGGTCGCTGCCCGGGATCGTCCGGTGGAGCCGGTGGGCGTGATCGATCACCTGCCAGGTGTCGTCCGCACCCCAGATCAGTTGGACCGGGATCTGCCCCAGTGTGTGCAGCCTGTCGCTGATCTCCATGGTGTGCACGGGGTCGTAGTGCGCTACCTGGTGCTGGAACAGGCTCGGTTGACCGACCGGTCCGCTGATGAAGTCCACGTACACGTCCAGGGCCTCCGGGTCGAAGCCCGTGGGATCGCTGTGCGTGGACAGCAGCCACTCGCGAAAGTGCTCGCGGTGCTCGCCGTCGGGCTTCTTCGCCAACACCTCCAGCCCGTCTGCCATCTGCTGCCGGGTCCGCTCGGAAGGGTAGGTGTCGAAGCTGACCACGTCGATCAGGGTCAGAGTGCGCAGGCGCTCGATCGAACGGACCCCGAATCGCTGGGCGACGCCGCCGCCGATGTCGTGGGCGACCAGGTGGAACGAGTCCAGTCCCCACAGGTCGAGCAGCCCGTCCAGGACCGCGACGTTGCCGGTGATCGATGTGTCCACGGCCGGGTCCCGCGGGCGCTCCGACAGGCCGTACCCCAACAGGTCGAACACGTGCACGCGGTACCCGGCGTCGACGAGCCGGGGAACGACGTTCCGCCAGATGTATGACGACGAGGGGGTGCCGTGCACAAGCACCACAGGCTCCCCGGCCCCGTGAACGCCGTAGGCGACGCGGTGGCCGCCGATGAGGGCGTTGCTGTCGACGATATGAGGCATCTCGATCCCCCGTTACGGTTCCCCTACGGACCCCTGGGCGCGTCGCCCCGGCTCAGCCTGCGAAGTCAGCGACGAGCCGCTCGGCCAGTTCTGCGGACGACTGCGGGTTCTGGCCGGTGTAGACGTTACGGTCCACCACGACGTACGAACCCCACGGCTCGGCGGCCGACGAGTAGTCCGCGCCGAGTTCGACGAGCTTGTCCTCGAGTAGCCACGGGGCGTTGGCCGCCAGACCGACCTGCTCCTCCTCGACATTGGAGAAACCGGTCATCCGGTAGCCGGCGAACGGCGAGGAGGCCGGGTCCGCCGACGCGGCCAGAACCGCGGCGGGGGCGTGGCAGAGCAGTGCCACGGGCTTTCCGGCGCTCACGCGCTCGGTCAGGATCGCCCCGGACGTCTGGTCGCGGGCCAGGTCCTCGAGCGGGCCGTGGCCACCGGGGTAGAAGACCAGGTCGTACTCCGAGTGGTCCACGGACGCCAGGTCGACGGGCGAGTTCAGAACGGGGGCGAGCTCGTCGAGCGAGGCCTTGACCTTCTCGAGGGTCTCCGGATCCCCGGCCCCCTCGCCGAGGCTCGCCTGGTCGACAGTGGGGGCGCGGCCCCCGGGCGTGGCCAGGGTGACGGACCAGCCGGCTCCGGTGAAGACCTCGTAGGGGGTCACGAACTCCTCGGCCCAGAAACCGGTGGGGTGCGCGGAGCCGTCCTTGAGCGTCCAGTGGTCGGCGGCGGACAGGATCATGAGAACGCTGGTCATGGCCGCGACCCTACGGAGGACACGCTGAACCGCAACTGAACGCGTCTGCGGTGTTCCCCGTCACAGAGTGCTTTCCATAAGCAAATACTCTCCAACCCTCCGACCGAGCGACCCCAGAGGCTTTCGCGCTCTCCACCAGCAGCAATTCGAATAACAGCGATGTTGACGATGTATCAGCAGTTCAACGGCCTGCATCCACCCTCTCATTCTTAGTCGACGAAGCAATTGTCGGCTCCGAAAGCTTCCCCTTAACGTTCTCGCCGCACGAGCTGAGTGGCTCGTGTGCGAGCGAGCACAGTGCTCCGTTCGAGTGACCGGGAGGGCGGAATGAGCGGCGATAACGCGAGGAGTCCGAGGACAGCATCGCTTGCGCTCGTCGGACTGGCGCTCCTCGGCGCCACCGCGGGGGCCGCTGCCGCTGCTCTCACAGCTGGGCAGACCGAAGTCGTGGATGAAGCGTCGTCCGGGGCTCCGGTCGCCCAGGCAGGGTTGACCACCACCACAGCCACCACTGCCCGGTCCTCGACGACGACTCCGCCGCCGCCCAGGCCGGCCACGTCGACCGCCTCGGTTGCGAGGGAGCCCTTGGCATCGGCCACCTCCGAGGTGCCCGCCGTTCGTGCCGTCCCGGCAGAGGCCGCCGCGACCGTTGGAGTCGCCCCGGCACCGCCACCAACACCACACAGGCAGGCCTACCGGCCGGCGCCTGCGCCCGTTCCAGCGCCGCCACCCGAACCCGCTCCTCCGCCACCGCCCGCACCGCCGGCCATCACCATCCCGTTGATCCCGGTGCAGCCACCACCAGTCGTGCAGCCGAAGCACGTGACCATCGGCTGACGTTCCAGAGAATCAAGGAAAGGACCCACCATGGACCCCATCACCCTGCTCATCGGCCTCGGCGCGGCGATCCTGCCGTACCTCGGTCCCGCCGCTGCACTCGGCATCTCTCCACTCGCCGCCGGTATCGGCGCCGCCGGACTCGGCACCGGCAGCGCCGTCTCCGCTCTCGGACTGGGTGGAGCCGCCGCGGCCAATCCGTTCACCGGCGCGGGTCTACAGAGTGCGAGTGCGGATGGCTTCAACAACGGCGCGGCCGCTGTTGCGGGAGCCGTCAACGGACTGAACATTCCGGGAGTGCACCTCACCGTCAACTGACGCCAGGCGTCCACCGCGCCCTGCTACGTCCCGGCTCCGGTTGGGACGCCGCAGGGCTTCGGTGCTTGAATAGCGCGATGACCAGCGTGACCTATCTGCAGCAGACCGACGCGTCATGGCTGCGCCCGGCTCGCCGCGCGGACCTGACCATCTCTCGGGTCTTCCCGGCCGAGCCCGCCTTCAACTCACAGATGTACCGCGAGATCGGCGCCGACTGGAAGTGGACCGACCGCCTCGACTGGTCGGACGGACGATGGGCCTCCTACTGCGCGGACCCCTGCGTCACCACCTTCCGGGCGACCCGGGGCGGCGAGGCCGCCGGGTTCGCCGAGCTACGCATGAGCCCGTGCGGGGACGAGCCGGGCCCGGGCCAGGAGGACCCGGCTGACGGGGTCGATGTCGAGATCGTCTACTTCGGCCTGCTCCCCCGCTTCGCCGGCCTGGGACTCGGCGGATGGTTCCTCTCCGAGACCGTCCGGATCGCCTGGCTGGTCCCGGGGTGCCGCAGGGTCTGGCTGCACACGTGCGGGGACGACTCCCCGGCCGCGATCCCCAACTACCTGTCCCGCGGGTTCGTCGAGTACGCGCGGGAGGACACCGGCTGCGCGGCCTGCACGGCCTGACTCACTGTTCCTCCCGACTCACTGCTGGGTCAGCCGGCTCAGTGACCGTCCACCCATTCGCGAGACCAGCTTCTCCGAGACGGCCCCGAATGCCTGCAGCTCGTCGTCGTCGAGCCCGTCGAACAACCACTCCGCCAGCGCGACACGCGCCGACACGACCTCCTCCACGATCCGCCGCGACTCGTCGGTGAGGTTGACCAGACGGACCCGCCGGTCGTCCGGCGGCATGGTCCGGACCACGTGCCCACTGGCGACCAGTCCGTCGACGAGTGCGGTGACCTGGCGCGGTGAGCAGTCCAGGAAGGTCGCCAGCTCCACCTGCTTGCACTCGCCCTCGAGCCCCAGGACGAACAGCAACTCCAGCCGCGGCACGGTGAGGCCGTAGTTCGCCGCAGCGCGCTCGATCGAACCCGACATCTCCTCGGCCAGCATCAACGCGCGATCGAGAATCTCACTCCCAGACAGTGCCACGTGTATATAGTTACCACTATTCACCTTTCCCACACCTGCCGACCGGCGGTGGACGAGGCGCAGGAGACATCGTGAACGTGACCATCCCAGCAGGATTCGACTTCACCGACCCGGACCTGTTCGAGAAACGACTCCCGCACGAGGAGTGGCGCCAGTTGCGGCAGACCGAACCGATCCGCCGTGTCGACAAGCGTCCCGGGTCCGACGGCTTCGACGACGACCACTACTGGCTCGTCACCAGGCACGCCGACGTCAAGGAGATCTCCCGCCTCACCGGCGAGCTGTTCTCCGCGGGGGAGAACACGATGATCCCGCGGTTCTCCGAGGGAACCGACCGCTCGATCATCGAGGCCCAGCGGTCGATGCTGGTCAACGAGGACGGCGAGATCCACAAGAAGCACCGCCGGATCATCTCCCGCGGGTTCACCCCGCGCGGCGTGGCCGGCATGCGCGACGAGCTCGCCGACCGCGCACGCAAGATCGTCACCGCCGCCGCCGAGTCGAACGCCGACGACTTCGTCACCGCGATCGCCTCCGAACTCCCGCTGCAGGCGATCGCGGATCTGCTCGGCGTGCCGCAGGAGGACCGCCACAAGATCTTCGAGTGGTCCAACATCATGACCAGCTACGACGCCGGCGGCGACCCCGACGCTCCCGCCATCGCGTCCATGGAGCTCATCGGGTACGCGAACACCATGGCCGAGGACCGTGCCGCCAACCCGCGGGACGACATCGTGACCAAGCTCGTCCAGGCCGACGTCGACGGAGAGCACCTGTCGCCCGAGGAGTTCGGCTGGTTCGTCACCCTGCTGTCCGTGGCCGGCAACGAGACCACCCGCAACGCCACCACCCACGGCATGGTCGCGATGCTCGAGCACCCCGACCAGTGGGAGCTGTTCAAGCGCGAGCGCCCCGAGAGCGCCTACGACGAGATCCTGCGGTGGGCCTCACCGATCACCCAGTTCCAGCGGACCGCCATGGAGGACGTCGAGATCGGGGGCGTGTCCATCGCCAAGGGGGATCGTGTGCTGATCTGCTACGGATCGGCGAACTTCGACGAGGAGGTCTTCGACGACCCGTTCACGTTCGACATCCTCCGCGACCCGAACCCGCACGTGACCTTCGGCGGTCAGGGCCCGCACTACTGCCTCGGCGCCAACCTGGCGAAGATGCAGCTCGAGATCATCTTCAACGCCGTCGCCGACTATTTCCCCGACCTCACCGCGCTGGGCGAACCCACGCGACTGCGGTCCGGCTGGCTCAACGGCCTCACCGAGTGGAAGGTCGACCTGGGCACCTGTCCCGTGGCCCACTGACCTGCCGGGAACGACCGGACCGGGGCGGCTCGGGGGGCCACCCGGCTGCCGCGGGGCCGGTGTCACCCGAGCCAGGCCTGCAAAACCATGTAGGTCGCCGTTCCCAGGACTATGCTGGCCGCCGCCCGCCGAAACACCAGGTGCACAGCCAGAGTGAGCGCCAGTGCCGCGGCGGCGGGCAGCCAGGAGTCGATCTCGGCGGTGGTGTCGCGCAGGGTGTAGACCACCAGCACCACCATCACCCCGGCCGGCATCGTGCGACCCAGGTAGCGCACGACCCGCGAGTCGCGGAGCCGGGTGAGCGCGACGAACGGGGCAGCGCGCAGCGCCATCGTCACGACGAACATCACTCCCAGCCCGGCGAGCAGATAGCCGGCTCCCGGCACCGGGGCACCGGTCAACGGCGGGCTCATACCGGTTCGCGATCCTCGCGGGTCGCCCACGCGTACCGCGCGATCAGGACGGCCACGAACGCGCACAGCCCCACGATCAGCATCTGCTCCGGCGCCAGCCACGCCGCCACCAGACCGCACACCAGGCCGATCACGGGTGCCGGCAGGTCTCCCGAGGCACGCCACGCGTCTACCGCGAGGACGGCGAACAGCGCGGTGAGCGCGAACTGGAGACCGTCCAGTCCGGCGGGCAGAGCGGCCCCGACCAGCGCGCCGACGACGCCGGGGACCACCCACAACGTCTGACAGGTGAGGGAGATGGTCAACGTCCGCGCCCCCGTCATCTCCGTGCGCCGCTTGGTGGCGGTGATCGCGTAGACCTCGTCGGTGAGCGCGTAGACGGCGTAGAGGCGGCCGAGCCGCGAGCGGATGGCGTCCAACGGGAAACTCAGCCCGTAGAAGACGTGGCGGAAGTTGACCAGGAAGGCCGCCGCGGCCAGCGAGTACAGGGGAGTGACCGCGGTGAGCAGACCGATCGCCAGGAACTCCATGGACCCGGCGTAGATCACCACGGAGAACACCGGGGCCCACCACCACGCGAATCCCGCCTGGGTGAGCAGGACCCCGAACGCCAGTCCCAGGGGGACCAGACCGAGTCCGACTGTCGAGCAGTCGGCCAGACCCTTGCGGATCTCTGCGCTGGTAGAGGGGGTGGACGGCACGCGGAGCAGTGTAGCGACAGCGAGGGTCTGGCCACCCCCGACGGGACGGGGCACACTTGGTGGCGTGAGCGTGCGCGAGGCCACTCCGCCGCCCGGGGTGAGGCGGCTCATCTCGTATGCCGTGGAGGGGACCGGCCCGCGGGCGCAGCGGCCACCACACCGGGGGCTGCCCTCCTCCACCCTGACCCTCGTCGTTGCCACGGACTCTCCGCTGCTGTGCTCGTACTCTCTGGCGGAGTGGGCCCGGCAGGAGGGAGTGCGCCACGACGTGTGCCTCGGCGGGTTCCACACCCGGCCCGTCTACCTGCAACGGCCCGACCGCGAGGAGGGCGTCCAGGTCGCGGTGCACCCCCTCGCCGCGCGGCGCCTGTTCGGGATGCCGGCGGCCGCTCTCTCCGAGCTCACGCACGAGGGTGAGGACGTTCTCGGTTCCCGCGTCCGGGCGCTTCACTCGCGGGTGGCGTCGGCGCCTCCCCGTGACCGCGCTGACCTCGTGGCCACGGGCCTGGCCTCGGCGGCGGACAGGTACGAGCGCGTACCCGGGCCGCGCCGGGAGGTGGTGGGCGCGTGGCGACTGCTCGAGGCCTCCGGGGGCCGGATGCGGGTGTCCCGGGTGGCATCGGAGGTCGGGGTGACGGCCCGCCATCTGTCGACGCTCTGCAGGGCCGAACTGGGAATCGGGACCAAGGCGCTCGCCGACCTACTGCGCTTCGAGGCAGCTCACTCGGCCCTGCGGGAGGCCGTGCGCGTGGCCTCGGGGCCACGGCCCGACGGGCTCCGATTGGCCGACCTCGCCCACGACCACGGGTACGCCGACCACGCCCACCTCGACGCCGCCTACCGGCGGTACGCGGGCACCTCACCCACGAACTGGATCGCGGAAGAGTTCCGAAACATCCAAGCCTGGCCACCCGATCCCGGAGGAGACTCACCCGCATGAGTACACACGAACCCGGCGCCGCACCCGCCCCGACCGTCTGGCACTGCCTGCAGTGCACAGATGCCCGCACTGTGATCGACTGGCTCGTCGAGGCCCTGGGCTTCATCGAGACCGCCTCTCATACCGACGACGAGGGCCAGATCGTCCACGCCGAGCTGCTCTGGCCCGAGGGCGGCGGGGTCATGCTCGGCGACAACCAACGCGATCCAGACGACCCACACGCCACACCGGTGGGCTCCGGTCTCGCCTACGTGGTGACGGCCGACTCCGACGCTGTCTACCAGCGCGCCCGGGCGGCGGGGGCCGAGATCGTCATGGAGATGCGCGACACCGACTACGGCGACCACGGGTTCTCGGTGCGGGACCCCGAGGGGAACGTGTGGTCGGTGGGGCAGTACCGGGGACAACCTGCACCCGGCGCGGTCACCGGGTGACGGCCGGGCACACCGGTCGGGTTCACCGACCCCGGTCGGCGCGCGGCACGACAGGCACGGCCAGTGCGGCCACCACCGCGGCTCCGGCGAAGACCGGGCCGTAACCCCACCGGTCGATCCCCGCCGCGAACACCGGGGTGATCGCCGAGATCGCGAGGAACTGCGCGGTGTTCTGGACGCCGAGCGCGCGCCCGCTCCAATGGGGACCGGCGTGTTCGGCGACCGCCGTGAAGGCGAGGCCGTTGTCCGCCACGGACAGGACCGTCGCGATCACGGCGAGGGCCACGGCAAGTGCTCCGGGAGCACCGAAGACCTCTGCGGCCGCCAGGGCCACCAGGCCCACGGAGACCGACACGGCCACGGCGCGAAGCGGTGTCAGCCGCGAGCCCACGCGGTCGGAGATCACCCCGACGACGATGCGTCCGGCCGCCCCCAGCAGCTGCGCGACCGTCACCACCGCGCCCGCCGAGACGGGCGACCAGCCGTGCCCGAGGACCAACCACGCGAGCATGAACGACTGCATGAGCGCCTGGGGGAGTACGAGCAGCACCGAGACGCCGTGGATCCGGTGCAGGTAGCGGGAGGCCCTGTACGGCGACCTGGCGAGGGTGGCTGACGCGGGGTCGTGGCGGTCCGGCCGGGGAGGATCGGTGACGACGACGAGCGCCGCAACCGCCGAGACGGCAGCCATCGCCAGAGGGACCGCCAGCGCTGCCCGGAGACCTTGCGAGGCAGCCAGCGCCGGCATGGACATCGCCGCGATCGCTGCTCCGAGGGGTTGCGACATCTGGCGGACGCCCATCGCCATCCCGCGTCGTTCCGCGGGGAACCATCCCACCACCAGTCGACCGCTCGCCGAGGCCGCCGAGGCGGAGGCCGCGCCCGCGAGCAGGAAACACACGGCGAGCAGCATCAGTGACGGGGTGACGAGCGCGCCGACTAGGGCGGCCGTGGTGAGAACGGATCCGCTCACGAGCACGAGTCGCTCTCCGGCGCGGTCGACGAGCCAGCCCCAGGCCACGAGAGTGAATGCGGTCCCCACCGAGGGCAGGGCCACGAGCGCGCCCGCGGCGGGGAGCGACAGACCGGTCTCCGAGTGGAGGTAGGGGAGCAGGAAGGCCACGCCCGCCACGAACGCCGAGGCGGAGGACGCGGCGAGTGTGCCGACGCCCAGGATGGCCCACTGTCGTGGGGCGACCCGCGTCTCACCGTGCGCTCGTGCTCTCACCAGCGGGAGAGTAGTCGTGATCCTACAATTTGACTACATTGTTCCAATTAGTGGGATCTGGTGTCCTGGGAGATCGCCGTGTGCTGCTGGGCGAGCAGGCGCAGCGCTGCGAGAACGGGCTCGACGAGCACTGTTCCGAGCACCACCTGACGGACCGCTGCCGCCGGGTCCGGGGGAACCGAGGCGACGTCGATGGTGGCGATCCGCTCGACGGCGTCGGCATAGGCGTCGAGACGGCCCTCGTCCAGGCCGAGACCGGCGCCCTCACAGGCACTCCATGCCGCGGCGAGTCGATCGAGGGCGACGTCTCGCAGGTCGACCTGCCACCCACGGGCGGCGATCCAGTCGCGAGTGCGTGCATCGCCGCGTAACAGGTCCTCGCTCTCGCCCTCGGATTCGCAATCCCGCCCATCGCATTCCCGCCCCCCCGACAGCGCGTGCTGGGCGGTGGCCATCACGTCCAGCCGACCGAGACCCGGGCCCTCGATCGCCTCCAACACGCGACCCACCGCGGCAAGGTCCAGGCCGCCCACCTCGGACAACGCCCTGACCAACCGGACCCGGTCGACGTGCTCGGCGCCGTACTCAGCCTGGGTGCGGGTCACCGTCCGCCCAGGCTGGAGCAGTCCCCGTCGCAGATAGAACTTCAGGGTCGCCACGGTCGTCCCCGTGACCTCGGCGAGTTCCGAGATCCTCACGCATCACCTCGCACATCGATCCTTGACATCTAGAGAGTAGCAGTATCCAATACTGGATACTCGAAGTATCCAATTGCCGTCGACAGGACATGCCGACAGCATCCAGAGGAGTCGACATGACCACGAACACGCCCACCGAACCGACCCGGAAGCGCTCCATGCCCGTCACCCACGCCCGCGACGGCGGCCTCGTCGTCTTTCACATCGGCATGACCATCCATCGCCCCTTCCGCCCCGACCTGTGGCTACCCGTGTTCCGCGCGATGCCCGTGATGCTCGCCGAACTGGGGCGCAACCGAGCGGCGGCCGACCGGGGAGAGGCCGAGGACCTGGGATTCCTCGGTGCCCAGACCCTGCTCGGCGCGAAGGGCCCCTGGGTCGTCCAGTACTGGAACTCCGTCGATCAGCTCTACGCGTACGCACGAGACACCGACCGAGCGCACCTGCCCGCGTGGCGCGATTTCAACGCCAAGGCGCGGAGAAACCCCGGCGCCGTGGGGATCTGGCACGAGACCTACGTCGTGGACGAGGGGGGCGTCGAGACTTTCTACGGCAATGGCGCCCGGGTGGGGCTCGCCACCGCGACGGGGACCGTCCCACTCCGCCGGCGTGGCACCACCGCGCGCGAGCGGTTGAGCAGGAGGAGCACTCCGCCGTCTGACGGCTGACCGATCAGTTCACGTCCCCGTCGTTCACGAAGGTCGCGTAGAGGGGGAGAGGCATCTCCTGCCGACGCAGAACTGTTCCCCAGACGTCCACGTGCGCCGGCGCGAGCAGATCACTCGGCAGGCTGGGGGCCACGTACCAGTCGCCGCGGTCGAGTTCTCCCTGTAGCTGCCCTGGCGCCCAGCCGGTGTAGCCGACGAAGACGCGCATCCCCTCCACGGTGTCGCGGAGCAGGTCGGGTTCGCTGTCGAGGTCCACCACGTGGACCCGGCCCTCGATCTGCTGCAGCCCCGGGTGCATCTCGCCGTCGACGCCCGACCCGAGCACGACCAGCGCGATCCCGGTGTCCGGCTTGACCGGGCCTCCGATGTGGAAGACGGTCGGTGGCGCGCACATCTCGGCCCAGCCGGGCAGGATCGTCTCGACCGGCGTCTCGCTCCGGCGGGTGATCACCACGCCGAGAGAACCGGAATGGTCGTGTTCGATCACATAGATGATGGCGCGCCGGAAATTGGGGTCCGGCATGTCCGGCGCCGCGATGAGCAATGAACCGGCGACGGGATCCCGCTTGTCCATCGCGTCGTAGAGGCGGTCGCCGAAGAGGCCCCCGCCACTCAGATCGTCCGGTCCCGTGTCCATGTCCCCATGATGCCCGCGCCACCGCGCGCCCACATCCGCGTCCCCTCCATCGGGTCTCGCTACGGTGGCTCCCGTGACCTCCTTGTCCGCAGGACCGGCCGATTCGACGCGCGGGCGCCTGGCCACGGCGTTGCGCGAGTCCGACGGTCTCGGCCGCCTGTCCACCGCGCGCCTGGCCGCCCTGCTCAGCGAGGGGATCCACCAGGCCGCGCTCGGCGGAATCGTTCTGTTCAGCCCCGAGACCGCCACCACACCGGCGGCGATCGCGGGCGGGTTCGCCGTGATGCTGCTGCCGTACTCGATCGTGGGCCCTTTCGCCGCCGCCGCCCTGGACCGCTGGGACAGGCGGGTCGTGGTGGCGGTGGCGGCACTCGTCAGAACACTGGCGATCGTCGCCACGATCGCTCTCATCGCCGTGGGTGCCGTCCATTCGGGAGCGGGATTGGCCGCGCTGTTCGGGCTGTCCCTGGTCGCGATCGGCCTCGGCCGGCTCATCAACACCGGCATGACCGCGGCCATGCCGCGGGTGGTGCCCGATCGGATCCTCGCCGCGACCAACTCGGTCCTCGTCACTGTCGGGTCGGTGGTGACGGCGGTCGGTGCGGTCGCGGCGTTCGCGGTGTTGGCGGTGCTCGGCGCCGGCGACGCCGCCGTCTCGTGGACCCTCGTGCCCGCCGTCCTCACCGCCGTCCTGGGGGTGTGGGCCATACTCGCGCTTCCCCCACGGCACCTCGGGCCCGACGACGACGAATCCGGCACCGGGACCGGAGTCGGCGTGACGCGGGATGCGGTGGCGCTGTTCGCCGGGGGACTGGCCGAGGGCGTGCGGGCCGCCCGCTCCACAGCCCTGGTCTGGGTCGCGCTGGCCGGGGTCACGCTCGGCCGGGCCGCGTTCGGCATCACCACCATGCTCGCGGTCCTGCTGTTGCGCGACGCGGAGTCCGACGGGGGAGGTGGCCCGGTGGTGGCCGGGATGGGCGGGTTCGGCCTGCTCTCCGCCGCCGTCGCCGCCGGGATGGGCCTGGCCGCGGTGGTCACCCCGTGGGCCATCTCGCGGACCCGCCGGATCCTGGTCGTGGCGGCCGGCGCCGCCGTGTCCGCGGTGGCCCAGTCGGCGGTGGGGCCGACCCTCGACCCCACCGCGCTGGTGGCCGGTGCCCTGGCGCTGGGGCTCGGCGCGCAGGTGGTCAAGTTGGTCGCCGACAACGCCATGCAGACCGACGTCCCGGACGCCCGCCGCGGCGGGGTGTTCGCACTGCAGGACGCCCTGTTCAACTCGGCGTTCGTCGTGGGGATGGTCGCCGTCCTGCCGTTCGTCCCCGCCGACGGCCGCTCCGTCCCCCTCATGCTGGTGCCGGTCGCCCTGTACGCCGTCGCGGCCGCGATCGCCGCCGCGGTGGGCCTCCGGTCAGGACCCGAGCCCGAGCGAGCCGGCGGCCACGGAACCGCCGCCGACTGACCCGGCACCGACCGAGCCGGCACCCACCGAGCCCATCCCGACGGAACCGACTCCCACAGAACCCGCTCCGGCGGAGCCGGCTCCCACCGAGCCTCCGCCGACCGACCCGCCACCCACCGAGCCCGCCGCTGCGGACCCGGCTGCCGCCGAGCCGGCGGCGGCGGACCCCGCGCCCAGGGCGCCGGCGTCGATGGTGCCCACGTCGACCGAACCGTGGGGGAGCGCCATGTCGAGGTGGCCGTCACCGTTCGCGTCCATGACGGACATCAACCCACTGCCGGTGTCCACGGTGAGCGAGCCGTCCACCTCGACTACCGGGGGAGCGGGATCGGGGGCCGTTCCCCCCTGCACGGGACCTGACGGCCCGGGCGCGGGCGGCGGAACGTGATCGGCGGGTGGAGCCGGCGGTCCCGGCGCCGGCTCGACGACCGGGGGAGCGGTCCACCTGGCCCACTCCGACTCGAGCGAACCGTGATCGAGGGATCCGACGGTGTCCGCGAGCAGTGCTCCCCAGTCCGGGAGCGCGCCGAGCGCCTCCGAACCGGCCGTCACCGCGCCGTCCACGAGCCCACCCGCTCCCGCAGCACCGGCAACGAGCGACCCCGCCGCCAGGGAACCCCCGCTGACTGAACCCCCACCGACGGAACCCCCGCCGACAGAGCCGGCGCCCACAGAGCCCCCGCCGACAGAGCCGGCACCGACAGAGCCACCACCGACAGAGCCCGCCCCGATCGACCCTGCGCCGATCGAACCCGCCCCCACGGACCCCGCCGCCAATGCACCGGCCCCACCTGCGAACACGTTCCACACCCCGCGGCCACCGGCGTCCGAGTAGACCTCCTGGGCACCGGTCCCCACGTCGGTCACCACTCGGTCCGCGACCCCGTCGAGGTCCGAGTCCCACAGTGCGTCGTCGACGTACCCGTCGCCGTCGAAGTCCAGCCACAGCGCGTCCGCGGCACCGGTCCCGAGGGTGAGTTCTGGCGCACCCTGCCATTGCGTCGGCTCACCGACGCCGTCTCCGAAGAAGTAGTCCATGCCCGGAATGGTGTCGCGGACGGCCGGGCCGGGCCAGAGCGGAGCGACGATCTGTGGACAACCGATCCGCTCTCCACAGCGCCGCCCCCGACCCTTGACGGCCTCGCTCAGCGGGAACTGGTGCGCACGAGGAGCGCCGGAGTGTCCGGATCGCCGTCCCGGTCGGGATCGCCGAGCCGGGCGGCCCGCACGCCGACGACGACGAGGAAGGCCACCGCCCAGAGGAGGTAGGCGTCACCCACGAGGTGCTGGATCGGCCCCCACGCGAGCTCACGCCCCTCGTCGTGGGGGAACCACCACTGCGGTGTGGTCAGGAAGACCACGATGCCGGACCCGGCCAGGACGAGCCAGCCGCGCTCGTCGTCGTCGCTCTCGGCGGCACGTGCCGCCCACACCACCGTGAGCACGACGGCCGGCACCGACCACACCCAGTGGTGTCCCCAGGACACCGGCGAGCAGAACAGGGCGACGAACCCCACCGCGACCGCGGCGGCGACCTCGTGGCCGCGACGCAGCAACCGCCACGCCACCCAGGCGATACCGAGTCCCACCAGTGCGGACACCACGAACCACACCACCGTCGCCGCCGTGTCCTCGAGACCGAGTCGGTGAACGAGCCCGTTGACCGACTGGTTGGAGGAGAAGGACAACCCGCCGATGCGGGCGGGATCCCGGATGGCGAACGACCAGTAGCGGGCCGAATCGTCCGGGGTCAACAGGTGTCCGATGCCGGTGAAGGCCAGCGCGGCGAGGACCGCCGTCCCCAGGCCCCGCCAGTCGCGACGCAGCGCGAAGTACAGAAGGAACACGGCGGGGGTGAGCTTGATCGCCATCGCCAGACCGGTGAGAGTCCCACCCCACCAGCGGCCCCGGCCGCGGATCACGTCCACGAGCACCAACGCCATGAGGAACACGTTGACCTGCCCGAACCCGATCGTCTCGCGCACCGGCCCGAACCACAGCGCCACCGCCATCACGGCGACCGTGATCCACCACAGCTCACCGGTCGGGCGGTCACAGGTGCGCGTGAGGACGAGCTGCACCACGTAGGCGAGCACCGCGACGGTCGCCAGGGTGATGATGACCGATGCCGCCCCCAGCGGGACCAGGGTGAACAGCGAGAAGATCTGGGCCGCCAGTGGGGGGTAGGTGAAGGGGAGCTCGGCCCCCTCCGCCAGCCGGGGGAGCTGACCGTAGAGCTCGCCTCCGTCGCGGAAGACCTGCCCGCCGACCCGGTACACGTCCAGGTCGATGCGGTACGGGGGGATCTGCTGGAGACCCGGTATGCCGATCGTGTGGAGCAGCGTGCCGAGCAGCGCCAGGACGGCGGCCACGGCCCTGCCCGCGGTCGAGGCGAGATAGCGGTCGACCGCGCCGCCGATCACGCCGGGTCGCCGTTCTCCGGGCGGTCCCTCTGCCCGGCCCACCAGCGGAGGAGTTCGGCCTCCGCCTCGTCACGGTCCAACGGTCCGCGATCCAGGCGCAACTCCTTGAGGAACGCCCACGCGCGGCCGACGTCGGGCCCGGGCTTAAGGTCGAGCAACGTCATGATCTCGTTGCCGTCGAGATCCGGCCGGACCCGGGCCAGGTCCTCCTTCTCCTCGATCTCGGCGATGCGGTGCTCCAGGGAGTCGTAGCTGGCCTGGAGCCTGGCCGCGCGTCGCTTGTTCCTCGTGGTGCAGTCCGCCCGGACCAGCCGGTGGAGGCGGGGGAGCAGATGGCCCGCGTCGGAGACGTACCGGCGCACGGCCGAGTCGGACCACTGCCCCTCGCCGTACCCGTGGAATCGCAGATGGAGGAACACCAGTCCCGAGACGTCCTCGATCATCTGTTTGGAGTACTTGAGGGCGCGCATCCGCTTGCGCACCATCTTGGCACCCACCACCTCGTGATGGTGGAACGTCACACCGCCGCCGGGTTTGGCCGCGCGTGTGGCCGGCTTGCCGACGTCGTGCAGCAGCGCCGCCCAGCGCAGCACCAGGTCCGGCCCCTCGGGCTCCAGGTCGATGGCCTGCTTGAGCACGGTGAGCGAATGCCAGTACACGTCCTTGTGCTGCATGTGCTCGTCGCGCTCCAGCTTCATCCCCGGTACCTCGGGGAGCACGCGGTCCGCCAGTCCGGCCTCACACAGCATGTTGATCCCGTCGATCGGGTAGTCGCCGAGGATGGTCTTGTCCAACTCGGCGCGGACCCGTTCGACGGTGATCCTGTCGATCTCGGCGGTCATCTCCGTCATCGCCCGGAACACCCGCGGCGCGAGGGAGAAGCCCAGCTGGGAGACGAACCGGCAGGCGCGCAGCATGCGCAACGGATCATCCGAGAACGACTGCTCCGGGGCGGCGGGGGTGTCCAGTACCCCGGCGAGCAGAGCGTCCATCCCGCCGAGCGGGTCGCAGAACTCGTGGCGCCCGTCGGGGTGCAGGCGCACCGCCATGGCGTTGACCGTGAAGTCACGGCGGACCAGGTCACCGTCGAGGGTGTCGCCGAAGACCACCTCTGGGTTCCGGGTCACCCCGTCGTAGGAGTCCGCGCGATACGTGGTGATCTCGATCTGCTGCTCGATACCGGAGGCATCGTGCTTGACCGCCGACAGGGTGCCGAACTCGATCCCGGTGTCCCACACGGTGTCCGCGTAGGACTCGAGGATCTCGCGGACCGTGTCGGGTCGCGCGTCGGTGGTGAAGTCCAGATCCGTGCCGAGTCGGCCGAGGAGGGCGTCGCGCACACTTCCGCCGACCAGGTAGAGCTCGTGGCCGGCCTCGCCGAACGCGGCCGCGAGCGGGGCCAGCACGTCCGCGTGGTCGTTGAGGGTGGTCTGGGCGCCCGCGAGGAGCCGCACCCGCCGTGCCTCGGACTCCGCCGGGTCGGGCGGCGTCCCCGGCCCGTCCTGCAGTCCGGAGAACACCGCCGCGTCGTGTCGGTCCGATGAGGCGCGCGGGTCAGGGTGGGGGTTGCGGGCTGTCACAGCGGAGACCTTACCGAGTCGGTCCGGCCGCCTTGGACCACAGCGGCTCCACGGCCTCGACCTCCGGGGGGCCGGTCAGCAGGTCACCCGATTCCTCCAGGTACGCCAGGTACGCGGGGTTGCCGAGGAACTCCTGTGCCGCGGCGGCGTCGCGGTACTGCTGGAACACCAGCAGGACATCGGGGTCCGCGTGCGACGCGCAGAACACGTACGCCCGGTGCCCGTCGTTCGCCTGCACCGCCTCCGGCATGTGCCTGAGCCACACCTCGACCAGCTCGTCCCGCCGCCCCGGCTTGGCCCGGTGGCGGAGGACCAGGGCGTGGCCTGCGGATCCTGAGCTCATGCCGCGGACTCTAGCGGTGGCTCGCCCGCCGACACCCGACCTGACCGTATCCGCGGGCGGCACGCCGACGATTTACGGAACACGCGACACCGGCCGGTAGCATCGATGGGTGTCCGAAGCCGAACGCCCCGTCGAACCGCGCGCTAACCCGCCGCGGCGGCGTCGTGCACGGCGGGCCGCCGGATCCGGGACGCCCGTCTCCAATTCCGCTGGTCAGGGTTCTGAACGCAGCTCCGGCCAGCGCTCCGACGGTCAGCGGACCGCGCAGGGGCGCGACAAGACCCAGCACAGCCGGAACAGCCACGGCGGCCAGGCCGGTAAGAGCCAGAAGCCCGGCAGATCCGGCCAACCCGATCAGTCCGGTCAACCCGCGCAGTCCGGTCAACCCGCACAGTCCGGCCAGTCGCGCCAACCCGGGCAGTCCGGCCAGTCCGGTGGCGGTCAGGCCCGTCAGGGTCGGCGCCGGCGCCGTGGTGGCCGGGGCCGGCGGGGCGGCCAGGGCAGGACCCCCGAGGCCCAGCAGAACAACCCCGGTCAGGGCGACGACACCTCCGCGCAGTCGATCCAGACGGTCAGGTCCGGCGACGGCACCGCCGGCGCCACCTCGGCCCGCCCGTCCCCGCGCCACCCCCGCACCCAGAACCGACCCAGGTCCGGACCCGCCCAGTCCGCGACCTCGACCCCCTCCCGCGCCGCCGCTCCGGCCAAGTCGGGGACCAAGAACTCGGCCAAGTCCGGGTCCAAGCCGGGCGGGAAGCCCGGGTCGAAGGTGCCCGGTGCGAAGGGCACCGGCACCAAGAACCCCCGCGGCGGTCGCGGGGGCGGGCGGCACCCGCGGAACGGTCAACGCCTGCGGACGGTGCTCGAGACCTCGGCGGGCGGACTCGTCGTCCGCGGGCTCGGACAGGCCGCGGCGGCGGGTGCGGAACCCGACCTCTCCCGTCTCGAGGTCGCGCTGATCGGACGCCTGGACCGGCGCGGGCGCATGCTGTGGTCGATGCCCAAGGGGCACATCGAGCCGGGGGAGACCGTGGAGGAGACCGCCCGTCGCGAGGTTCTCGAGGAGACCGGCGTGGACGGGACGGTGCTCGCCCCGCTCGGCACCATCGACTACTGGTTCGTCGCCGAGGGCCGCCGGATCCACAAGACCGTCCATCACCACCTCATCCGCTACGACCACGGCGAGCTGTGCGACGAGGACCCGGAGATCACCGAGGTCGCGTGGGTGGCCTTCGACCATCTTCCCAGGCGGCTCGCCTATCCGGACGAACGGCGGCTGGTGGAGTCCGCGCGGTCGCTGCTGCCGGAGCTCGCCCGCGCCGAGCTCGCGGGGGAGTCCCCCGTAGCGCAGAACTCCCAGGTCGTGGACCCGTCGCGACGCGCGGGCGGCCCCGAACCGGTCCGCCGATCCGCGACCGCCGGGACACCGGCGGAGGCAGCCGAGATCCGGCCCGGGTCGGGCCGCGGGCGCGGCGGCCGGCCCCGCGGGGACGATCCGGAGGAGTCACGGCCGTGAACCGGCGGCCGGGTGGACGGCTCCTCAGGGCGGTCGTCCCCGTGTCGCTGTGCGCGGCGCTGGCATCGGCCCCGCTGTGGGGTGTGCCACCGGTCCGAGCCGTCACCCCCGAGCAGGCGATCGACGCGGGATACATCCCCAACCCGGCTCCGGCGCTCGCACGGATCACCATCGACGACGTCACGCCCCGGGTCCTCGACGGCGCCGGGGCCGGCGGGCAGGTGGCCGTCGGCACGGTGGCCGGGGTGCCCACCGTGACCGTGTCGGGCACGATCATCAACGTCGGCGACGTCCCGCTCGAGTCGGTGGACGTCCGTCTCCAGCGAGGCCCCCGCGCTCCCGACGCGGAGTCCGTCCGCGAGCCCCTGGTGTGGTCGGAACCGTCGTTCCCCGTCCAGGGGGAGTTCCTGAGGGCGGCGGTGACCCTCGCCCCGGGGGAGTCGGTGCCGTACCGGGTCTCCATGCCCGCGCGCGAGATCCCCGGCAACCCCGGTCCGGACCTGCAGCTCACGGAGCCGGGCGTCTACCCCCTCCTGGTCAACGTCAACGGCACCCCGGAGGGCGGATCGCCGGCGCGTCTCGACGACGCCCGCACGCTGCTCCCCGTCCTGGAGGCACCACCTCCCGCGCCGCTCCCCGGCGTCGACGACGACGAGGTGGGCGCCGCCGCGCCGGCGGACGTGCCGGACCCGGCACCCGTCCCGCTGACCGTGCTCTGGCCGCTGGCCGCCTCGCCCTCCCGGATCGCCCTCGTCCCCGGCGAGGCGGGTCCCGAACCGGTGGTGGCCCTCACCGACGGATCGCTGCTCCGCGACCTCTCAGAGGACGGACGGCTCAGCGGGCTGGTCCGGGCGGCGTCGACCGCCTTCGACGCACCCGGAGGTGGGGACCTGCGCCGGGCGACCTGTCTCGCGGTCGACCCCGATCTACTCGGAACCGTGGCCGAGATCGCGGAGGGTCGTGCTGTCGTGATCGATGAGGGGAACGGATCCCGCGATCCCGGGGGCGGCTACCCGGTCGACGGCGAGGACGGGTCCGCCACCGTCGACGAGGCCGCGGCGGGGGACGCCTCCCGGTGGTTGGACGAGCTGCGGGCACTGGCCGAGGGCGGCTGCGTGGTGACCCTGCCGGCCGCGCAGGCCGATCTCGACATGGTCTCCGCCGTCGGGTCCACCGCCCTGACGTCGGCCGCGCTCGACCGGTCGGACTCGGTGGAACGGATCCTCGACGTGGCCCCGGTCCCGGATGTACTGATCCCCGCCTCGGGAACGCTGGCTCCCGGGACCGCGCAGGGGCTGGCCGCCGCCGGGGGGACGGCGGTCGTCGCCGCCCCGTCGACCCGCACCGACACCGGGCTGGTCCCGCCGACCGGGGTGGTCGGGTTGGCCGGGCCCGACGGCGGGCGGGCGCTCACCTACTCGGCCACCGTGGGGGCCTCGCTCGCCGCGACCGGCGAGATGCCGGAGAACCCCCGCTACTCGGACCCGGCCACCCGGTACTGGCTCGCCGTCGACTCCCCGGTCGCCCGGCTGCAGGACGCCCGGGCGGCCCTGCTGGCCCCGGTGATCGACGCCGCCACCGACTCCACCGCGGGAGACGGCGCCGACGTGGGAGACGGCGCCGCCGTGGCCGGCCAGGGGGTTCTCGCGGTTCCACCCCAGGTCTGGGACGTCGACGAGGAGTCCGCGAACTCACTGCTCGAGACCCTCGGTGACCAGCTCTCCACAGGCCGGATGCGCGCGGTGCCGCTGACCGAACGGCTGACCGGTCCCGTCACGATCCCCGAGGGGAGCCTCGCCGAGGACCCCACCGGAGCGGCGGACCCCGGCCTCACCGACCCCTTCGCGGACGACCCCGGACGGGACACCGTCCGGCGACTGGCGGGGGCGCTCTCGGGAACGGCGACCCTGCGATCGCTGGTGGACACCTCCGATCCGACCTCGGCGGATGCGTCCGCGCACCTCGACCCGCTGGTGGGCGACGCCCTCCGGGCGATCTCGGAGACCGGTCGACGCGCCGGCGGGGACGGTCTCACCCTCGAGACGGGGACCGGTGCTGCCGCCCGGGACCGTGGTGCGACCCGACTGACCCGGCTCGGGGAGACTGTTACCGCATCGCTCGCACGCGTCGATCTCCTGACCCCGGGGAGCGTGTTCACCATGGCGAGTCCCAACAGCCCGCTCATGCTGGTGACCCGCAACGCGCTGCCGTTCCCCGTGCGCGTGGACGTGACCGTCACCGCGCCCGAGGACATCACGGTCGACCCGGTCGGCCTCATCCAGATCCCGGCCGCGGGCTCCCGCACCCTCCAGGTCCCCACCCAGTCCGACTCCGAGGGCGGGGTCCGCCACACCGTGGTCTTCTCCCTCCACGGACCGGACGGGACGCGACTGTCCGACCCGGTCGAACTCTCGGTCCAGTCCGGTGGGTATCCCGTCGCGCAGGGCTTCGCCATCGCCGCGGCCGCACTCGCCCTCGTCCTGGGAGGCCGCCGGTACCTGCGCTACCGTCGGGGGATCCTCGACCCCGCGGACGAAGGGCATCGACCGTGAACGACGAGCAGGGTTCCCCCGAACCCGGGCTGCGTAGGCCGGATCCCGGGCTGCGGGGCCGCCGCCGCGAATCCGGGAGCTGCGTCTCGCCAGGCCCCGTCTCGCCGCCACCGGTCGCCGACTCGTTCGCGCCGGACTCGGTGCCCGTGGACCCCGTGGTCCCGATCCCATCGGGTCCGGCGACCCGGGGAGGGGGGACCGGCACCACCACGCGGGACTCCTCCGACGCCTCGGTGATGCGGTCCACGGGGTCGATGGCCGTGGCCAACCTCGCCAGCCGGATCACCGGCTTCGTCCGGATGATCCTCATCCTCACCATTCTCGGCCCCGCCGTGGCCTCGGCGTTCAACACCGCCAACACGCTGCCCAACATGATCACCGAGCTCGTCCTGGGGTCGGTCCTCACCGCCATGTTCATGCCCCTGCTCGCCAGGGCGGCCCAGGAGGACCCGGACGGGGGGGTCTCGTTCATCCGGCGCCTGCTCACGGCCACCGCCCTGTTGGCACTGGTCGCGACGGTGGTGGCGGTGGCCTGTGCGCCCCTGCTCACCGAGCTCAACCTCGGGGACGGTGAGGTCAACACGGACCTCGCCACCGCGTTCGCCTTCCTGCTGTTGCCGCAGATCTTCTTCTACGGCGTCTTCTCGGTCATGCTCGCCGTGCTCAACTACAACGGGATCTTCCGACCCGGTGCGTGGGCCCCGGTGTGGAACAACCTGGTGGCCATCGCGACCCTCGCACTGTTCGCCGTCGTCGGGAGCGGCATCGACCCGGCGGCCCCGGTCAACCTCCTCAGCGCCCCGATCCTGTTGCTCGGCCTGGGCACGACCCTCGGCGTGGTGGTGCAGGCCGCGGTCCTGTTGCCCGCGCTGCGCCGTGCCGGCGTGGTCCTGCGACCCCAGTGGGGGCTGGACCCCCGGATCCGCCAGTTCGGGGGCAACGCCCTCGCCGGGTTGTCCTACGTCTTCATCTCGCAGGTCGGTCTGGTCATGACCAACCGCATCGGCTCCGCCGCCGACGAGGCGGCCATCGCCATCTACGGCACGTACTGGCTGCTGCTCCAGGTGCCGTACGGGATCATCGGCGTGACCCTCCTGACGGCCATCAACCCGCGGTTGGCCGACAACGGCGTCGCCGGGCGGACGGACGCGGTCGTGCGCGACATCTCGCTCGGCACCCGGCTGTCCCTCTTCGGCCTGTTGCCGATCATCGCCTTCATGACCGCCTTCGGCCCGACGATCGCGACCGGCCTGTTCCGGTACGGCAATTTCGATGCCCAGAACGCCGACATCCTCGGCCTCACGCTGGCCTTCGGGGCGTTCACCCTGGTGCCGTACGCGGTGGTCCTGCTCCAGCAGCGGGTGTTCTACGCGCGCGAGGACTACTGGACCCCGACCGTCATGATCCTCGCGATCACCATCGTCCGCGTGGTCCTGTCGCTCATCGTCCCGCTGGTCGCGAACGAACGATCCCACGTGGTGATCGGCCTCGCCCTGGCCAACGGGATCGGCTGGGTGGTGGGAGCGGTGGCCGGATACATCCTGCTGCGCCGCAGGCTCGGCTCCCTGCGCGGGCGTGAGACCGCGAGGTCGGCGGTCTGGACCCTCGGGGCGTCGGCTGCCGGCGCGCTCGTCGCCCTCGCCGTCGACACCCTCCTGCCCCTGGACGTGCTGACGGATTCGGTCGGCAGCATCGGGTACGTTTTCCGGGCCGGGCTCGCGGCGGTCATCACCCTCGTGGTCACCGGACTGATCCTGTCCCGGTCACGTCTACCGGAGTTGGACGCCGTCACGCCCGTCCTGCGGGGCCTGGTGGGGCGTCTGAGGCGATAGTCGTGTCCCGGGACGTGCGGAACGTACACTCGGGGGGTCAGGAGCGGTCAGATCGGCTGGACGGCCGCGTCTTCGAGGAGGTCGACGGGTGGGCGATGTCAACGGTGTTCCGTCACAGGTCTCGCCCTCGGGTCCACCGCGCCTGACCGCCGGGGGGCTGGTCTCGGGTGGGCGGTACGAACTCCTCGAACCCCACGGCGGGATCGCCGGTCAGGCGTTCTGGCGAGCCCGCGACAAGCGACTCGGTCGCGAGGTCGCGCTGACCTTCGTCGATCCGCTGCCCGGTGAACAGCCCCCGGGTTCGGCGACGGGCGTCCTGGACCGGACCGTGGCCCTGACCCGCGTCTACTCGGACGGCCTCGCCCGTGTGCTCGACGTGATCCGCGGCCGCGCCGGCGGCATCGTGGTGAGCGAATGGGTCCCCGGGCTCAGCCTCGCCGCCGCCGTCGGTGACCCCGACCCGGACTCGGCCGTGGCGGCCATGTGGGGTCTGGCCGACGCCGCCACGCGCGCGGCCGAACACGGCCTGACCCTCGGCGTGGACTCCCCGGACCGCATCCGGGTCACCGAGGACGGACGCGCCCTGCTGGCGTTCCCCGGCGTCTCCCGCGACAGCGACACCCGGAGTGACGTGCGGGGGATGGGCATGGTGCTCTACACGCTGCTCACCGGCCGGTGGCCGGGACCCCTGCCCGAGGGGTCGGAGCTCCACGAGCCCCGGGACGGGCGCCCCGGGGCCGCCCCTGTCGACGACGACGACGAGCCGCTCGATCCCACCGTGGTCGGTACCGGCGTCCCGCCCGAGTCCGCCGTGCTGGCCATGCGCTCCCTCGACGGGTCGTCGGTGAGCTCGGCCGCCACGGTGCGGTCGATGATCGCCGACCGCGCCGACCGCGCCGGCGGGCCGGTCCGCGCCGCGTCCTCGTCCGGATCCGCCGTCTCCACGGCACCCGGACACGGTGACCCCGTGGCCGGCCCGCGCGACCGGCTGGGGGACGGGACGGGGGGCCGGGCGCGCGGCGTCACTCCGGACCGGCAGTCCCCCGGTGGGTCCGAGGCAGACCGGTACGGCGCGGACCGATACGACGCGGACAGATACGACGAGGCCTACTCCCAGCCGGACGAGGCCACCCAGAAACGCCGCTGGCAGATCATGGCGGGCACCAGTGCGGCGGCCGTCGTGGTGATCGCGCTGCTGTCCGCGTGGCTGCTCGGGGCGCTGGCCGGTGGCGGCGACGAGACCCCCCTGTCCCAGCAGCTCGACGCGATAGAACGGGCCGCCCAGGCCAGCAGGTCCGCCGCGACCACCGAGCCCGCATCGGACGAGTCGGGCCCGGGGGAGACCGAGCCCACCCGTGAGGCACCGTCCACGCCCGTCACGGTCTCGGACGTCACCTCGTGGCAGCCCGCCGGGTCGGCGGGGGTCGCCGAGAACTCCTCGAGCGCCCCGAACGTCGCGGACGGTGACAGGTCGACCTCGTGGTCCACCGACACCTACCGCAACCAACTCGGCGACAGCGGAGCCGCGTACAAACCCGGGGTGGGACTTCTGTTGACCCTCGACGGCGAGCAGGAGACCCGACGCGTGGTGGTCCACTCGGACGACGACGGTGTGCGCTTCGAGGTCCGGGTCGCCGACAGTGCGTCCCCGGACTCACTCGACGACACCACCCTGCTCGGCGAGGGGACGATCCGGGACGGCTCGGGGACCGTGACGATCGACGAGCCCGAGGAGTCCCGCTACCTGATCGTGTGGTTCACCCGGCTCGGCACCTCCGGGCCCGAGTCGTACGCGGCGTCGATCAGCGAGATCCTGCTCACCCGGTGAGCCCACAGGGCCGCGTCTGAGTCCGCCCGGTCGCATCGACGTCGAGCCGCCGCCCTGCTCCCGGACCCGAGGTGACAGCCCCACGGCGGTCCCCGCCGCGTTAACGTCACGGCCGTGAACACCAGCGCCGTCGACGTTCTCTCCACGGTCACGGGACGCTCCCCGCTCAACGCCGGGTCGCCCCTCACGGCCGGGTCCGCGCTCTCGGACGTCGAGCTCCTCGACGCACACATCGCCGGCGACCCGGACGCGTTCTCCGCCCTCGTCCGGCGTCACTACGACTACCTGTGGCGGCTGGCCATACGGACCTCCTTCAACCGCGAGGACGCCGCCGAGGCGCTCCAGGACGCCCTGATCTCGGCCTATCGGAAGGCCGACTCCTTCCGCCACGCCTGCCCCGTCCAGGGGTGGCTCTATCGCATCGTGGTCAACGCCTGCCTGGACAAGATGCGGGCACAACGCCTGCGCACCCACTCCGAGCTCACTCCCAGACTGCACGAGGAGATCTCGCTGCGGAACCACTTCTACCAGGACCCCGCGTACGCGATCATCGTCGCCGAGGCCCTGGCGGAGCTGCCCACCGACCAGCGGGACGCGGTCGTCGTCGTCGACATGCTGCGCTGCACGGTGGCCGAGGCGTGCCACCTGCTCAACGCCCGCCCCGGCACCATCAAGAGCCGGTGTTCGCGCGGGCGGGCCAAGCTCAGCGTGCTCCTCGCGGGGGTCACTCTCACCGACTGAGGGAACAACACTGCCCCGCCGGGTGTTGTCGCCTTAGTAGATCCGCAGATCTTCACCGGTCCACGTCCCCCCCCCCGCCAAGGAGCCCGAAGAACCCATGAGCGACACCCTCCACGACGTCATCATCGTCGGATCCGGCCCGGCCGGGTACACCGCCGCCATCTACTCCGCTCGGGCCGAGCTCAAGCCGGTGGTGTTCGAGGGTTCGCAGTTCGGCGGCGCGCTCATGACCACCACGGAGGTCGAGAACTTCCCGGGCTTCGCCGAGGGGATGATGGGCCCCGACCTGATGATGCAGATGCGGGAGCAGGCCGAGCGCTTCGGTGCCGACCTCCACATGGAGGACGTCACCTCGATGGATCTGTCCGGCGAGGTCAAGGTCGTCCGGGTGGGGGAGGAGGAGCACCGCGCCCGCGCCGTGATCCTCGCCATGGGCGCCGCCGCACGCTACCTCGGCGTCCCCGGCGAGCAGGAGTACCTCGGCCGCGGCGTGAGTTCCTGCGCGACCTGCGACGGCTTCTTCTTCCGCGACAAGCCGATCGTCGTGGTGGGTGGCGGTGACTCCGCCATGGAGGAGGCCACCTTCCTCACCAAGTTCGGATCCTCCGTGACCATCGTGCACCGCCGGGAGGATTTCCGCGCCTCCAAGATCATGCTCGAGCGGGCCAAGGAGAACGAGAAGATCTCGTTCGTGCTCAACACCACGGTCGACGAGGTGCTCTCGGGTGCCAGTGGATCGGTCGAGCGCCTCAAGCTGCGCAACACGGTCACCGGTGAGACGAGCGAGCTCGAGACGGCCGCGATGTTCGTGGCGATCGGTCACGACCCGCGCTCCGAGTTGGTCCGCGACCAGGTGGAGGTCGACGAGGACGGGTACGTTCTCACCGGCCAGACCACCGCGACCTCGATCCCGGGGGTCTTCGCCTGCGGTGACCTGGTGGACCACCGCTACCGGCAGGCCATCACGGCCGCCGGTTCGGGGTGCGCCGCCTCGATCGACTCCGAGCGTTGGCTCGCCGAGCAGGCCTGACACCCACCGGGCGCACCCGATCCGCGCGGGCGAACTACCCGGGACTCCCACACCCTCCCCCCGAAAGGACCCACCACAATGGCCGTGAACACCCCTAACATCATCGACGTGACCGAGGACGACTTCGCCGAGGCCGTGCTCGCCGCCAGCGGGTCCAAGCCCGTCCTGGTGGACTTCTGGGCCACGTGGTGCCGCCCCTGCACCATGATGGCCCCCGTCCTGGACGAGCTCGCCGGAGCCGAGTCCGACAAGCTCACGGTCGCGAAGGTCGACGTGGAGGCCAACCAGGAACTCGCCGCCGAGTACCAGATCACCGCCATCCCGGCGATGCTGCTGTTCTCCGAGGGCAAGCCGGTCAAGCGGATCACCGGGGCGAAGTCCAAGTCGGCGCTGCGCACCGAGCTCGGGGACGTCCTCTAGACCCACCGCCCACTCGGGTGCGCTCCGGGCACGCCCGCGCCGGAGGCGGTAAGTTCATCCGGGTACCAGTCGAGTGGAGCGGAGGAGAACCATGGCGTGGCGACGCGGTGACCGTGGGCCCGAGGTGGCCTCGATCCGGGCGACCCTCGCGGGAATGGGCCTGTTGCACAACATCGAGTCCGTCGGGGTCACCGAACCCCAGACCGGATCGATCCTGGCCCGGACCGACGCCGTCTTCGACGCCGACCTGGAGACGGCCGTCCTGGCCTTCCAGCAGGCCCGTGGGCTCATCTCGGACGGCATCGTGGGTCCGTCGACCCAGGCGGCGCTCCATGACGCCACCCACGTCCTCGGGACCCGCGATCTCAGCTACATCGTCTCCAGGCCCATGGCCGGGGACGACGTGGCGCAGTTCCAGCGCCGGCTCGGGGAACTCGGGTTCTACGCGGGACTGGTCGACGGCACCTTCGGTCCCCTCACCCATGCCGCGGCGACGGACTTCCAGCGGGACTGCGGCCTCCCCGCCGACGGCGTCGTGGGAGCCGAGACCCTGGACACCCTGAACAAGTTCTCCACCCTGTTCAAGGGTGGGGACGTCTCCTCACTGGTCGAGCGCGAGCGGGCACGGACCTCCGGCCCGATGCTCGCCGGTAAACGGATCGTCCTGGACCCCGGTCCCAGTGGTTCGGAGAACCCGATCCGCATGGACACCCCGCACGGAACCATCACGGATGCCGAGCTGCTCTGGGATATCACCCGGCGGCTGTCCGAGCGGATGAACCAGGCGGGGGTCGAGGTCTTCCTCTCCCGACCGGAGGCGATGATCCCGACCGACCCCGAGCGCGCCGAGATCGCGAACGCCTTCAACGCCGATCTCATGATCTCGCTCCGCCTGGACCGGCATCCCAACCCGGTGGGCAACGGTGTCGCCACCTTCTACTTCGGCAACTCCCTCGGTGCCGAGTCGATGCTCGGGGAGGCGCTGTCCGGGTTCATCCAGCGCGAGATCGTCAGTCGCACCGATCTCCGCGATTGTCGTACCCACGGGCGGAGCTGGCCACTTCTCCGGATGACCCGGATGCCGTCCATCCAAATCGTCCTGGGGTACGCCTACAATCCCCGCGATCTCTCCATCCTCGGAAACCGCACCGCACAGGACACCATCATCGACTCCATCCTCGTGGGGGTGAAGCGCCTCTACCTACTCGACGAGGACGATCACCCCACCGGTTCGATGTCCGTGAACGAGTTGATCGACTACGAACAGCGTCAGCGGGACTGACGTCCCGCCCGCGGAAGGTCCACCGTGTGCCGGGCAGTCGCACCGGACAACACACCCAGTCTCCTGGTGGCGAATCCCCGCTCCGCGAAGAGCTGATCGAGCGCCCTCTCGACGTCGGCCTTCCAGAGGTGCTCACTCTCGATATCGAGTCGGAGTCTCGGATGGGTCTCGTGTTCGGCCACGACGGTGAACCCGTGTTCGACGAGGAAGCCGGTCGGAGCAATGCAGGAGTCCGAACCACACGTGTCACGTGACAGTACGTCCCCGGTGTCCCCGGACGTGACTCCGAAGGCCTCGATCGCCTTGATTCCGCGTCGGCGCAGGTCCACCACCACCGCATCCAGGAGCGAGGTGAGAGCACCGCCGGGCGCCCCGTGCTCGATACTCATCCCTGCCAGGAGGATGGCGTCCGAGCCCACGGGCGAGGTCGGGAAGCACGCCGCACGAGGCACCATCCCGGGGGGCGCATAGAACGCCGCGCCGGTCGAGCGGTCACCGTAGCTGGCTATCTGACCACACACACCCCATTCCAGGGACACGTGGGAGATCCAGGCCTCCTTCTCGAATTCGGGATCCCCTGGCTCGTCCTGGCCGATCTGCCCGTCGGTCTGCCAGTACACACACTTGCGAGCCCGCGGCCCGAGCTGGTCCACGGCGGAGAGGTCAAGCGGCCGGATCGAATTCATCGCGGCGATCCGGGCGTCCCGCCCTCGAGTAGGGTCAGGACCCGGTTCAGGTCGTCGGCGTCGCCCACGTCGATCGTGATGCGACCCTTGCGCCGCCCCATGGTGACCGACACCGACGTCTCGAAGCGATCGGACAGTCGACCTGCCACAGCCTCCAGCTCGGGATCCCGTCGGCGTCCCTTAGGCGCGGGGGAGGGCTTCGTCGCCGTATCGTCGCCCTCCCGGTTCTGCAGTGTGACGATCTCCTCCGTCGCCCGGACCGACAGGCCCTCCGCCACGATCCTCGCGGCGAGTTCGTCCTGGGCGGGCGCCCCGGCCTCGAGGCCCAGTAGTGCTCGTGCATGGCCGGCAGACAGTACGCCGGCCGCCACTCGGCGCTGAACCGCGGTCGGCAGCTGCAGCAGGCGGATGCTGTTGGTGATGGCCGGACGCGACCGGCCGATCCGGGTCGCGAGCTCGGCCTGCGTCACGTCGAACTCCTCGAGGAGCTGTTGATACGCCGCCGCCTCCTCGAGGGGGTTCAGCTGGACCCGATGGATGTTCTCGAGCAGCGCGTCCCGGAGGAGATCCTCGTCGTCGGTCTGACGCACGATCGCCGGCACCGTCTGGAGCTCCGCCCTCTGGCTCGCGCGCCAGCGTCGCTCGCCCATGATGAGCTGGTAGCGGCCCGCCCCGATCTCACGGACGACGATCGGCTGGAGGAGACCGAACTCCTTGACGGAGTGAGCCAGCTCAGCCAGCGCCTCCTCGTCGAAGTGGGTGCGGGGCTGTTTCGGGTTCGGTTCGATCGCCGACGGAGGTATCTCGCGGTACACCGCCCCGGGATCCACCAACTCGTCGGTTTCACGTGAAACATCGTCTTCGCTCGCACCGTCGCGGCGGGGCGGCCGATCGACATCGCGGACGGGGCCGTTGCTGGCCGCAGATGTCCCCGTTCCACTGGACCTCGGCCTGGGGGGAGTCGTTCTCGGCCCGCCACCCCTCGGCCCCAGGATCACGTCGGCAGCATCACTGCCCAGACGTGGCCCCTCATCCGGCCCCGTGGGGATCAGTGCCGCGAGCCCACGACCGAGACCACCCCTGCGTTGCTGACTCATCGACTCTCCTCCGTGCCGGTGGACACGCGATCGTCCTCCACGTGTGATTCCAGACGATCCGCCCGGCTGTTGAGCTCCTTCGCCGCGTCCAGGTACGCGAGAGCACCGCGGGATCCGGCGTCGTACTGCAGGATGGTCATCCCGTACCCGGGGGCCTCGGACACCTTGACGCTCCTGGGGATGACCGTGCGGAGCACGGTGTCACCGAAGTGGGTACGGACCTCACCCGCGACCTGCTCGGCGAGCTTGGTCCGTCCGTCGTACATCGTCAGCATGATGGTGGAGATCTCCAGCGACCGGTTGAGGTGTTGCTGGATCAACTCGACATTGCGCAGCAACTGCCCGACCCCTTCGAGGGCGTAGTACTCGCACTGGATCGGGATCAGCACCTCACTCGCGGCCACCATCGCGTTCACCGTGAGCAGTCCCAACGAGGGGGGACAATCGATCAGGACATAGTCGATTCCCAGCGACACGAGATCCTCGCTGTTGAGCACCTCGGCGAGTCTGTGCTCCCGGTGGTCGAGGCCCACCAACTCGATCTCGGATCCCGCGAGGTCGATCGTCGCGGGGATACAGAACAGACGCTCGGCGTGTGGACTGCTCTGCATCAGATCTTCGAGGGCGTGCTCCCACATGAGCAACTCATAGCTCGATGGCGTTCCCTCGCGGTGGTCCACCCCGAGGGCGGTACTCGCGTTGCCCTGCGGGTCCATGTCGATCACCAGGACACCGAGACCACCGAGGGCGAGCGACGCCGCCAGATTCACCGTTGAGGTGGTCTTTCCGACCCCGCCCTTCTGATTGGCGATGGTGATGATCCGCGGATGCGGAGGCCTCGGTAACGCGGGAGCGTCGCCGTGGAGCACCTCGTTCGCCTGCCGTGCGGCGGCGAAGATCGGGGTCTCGTCTTCGGACATCCGTCACCTTTCAACTACCTGTCAGAGCAATTCAGCGCATCGTCCCGATGCCCCTGCCGTCAGTGTTTCACGTGAAACCGACATCGCCCGGTGCGGTTCCGACGGACATCACCGATTCCGTGAACCGCCTGCGCGAGAGCGGGAGCCACGTCTACCCACTCTAGTCGCGAGCGTCGCAATGACCAGCCTCGTCTCCTCCGCATCCGGAGCTGACACGACCTCGACCCGCGCACCATCGAAACCCAGCTTCCGGATCGACCGGTCGTCACGTTCGATCTCCTCCGCGGCAGAGGCGCCCTTCAACGCCACCATCCGACCGCCCGGTCTGAGCAATGGAGCAGACCACCCGGCCAGCCGTGACAGCGGGGCTACTGCCCGCGAGGTCACCACGTCAGCTCTGCCGGCGTCAGCGATCACGCCCTTGTCCTCGGCGCGGCCGCGCACGACACGAACATCCAGGCCCAGCTGGTCGACGACCTCGAGAAGAAAAGTCGACCGACGGAGGAGCGGCTCGACCAGTGTGACGTGCAAATCAGGTCGAGCCAAGGCAAGCGGGATTCCCGGTAGACCGGCACCGCTACCGATGTCCACCACCGTCTCGTTCTCCAGGAACCCTGCGGCGGCGGCCGCGCTGTTGAGCACGTGTCGATCCCACAGTCGCGGGCGCTCGCGTGGTCCCATCAGCCCCCGCTCCAGACCGGCCGTCGCCAGGATCTCCACGTACCTGATCGCGAGCGGCAGACGATCACCGAACACTGCGCTCGCGCCGGAGGGAGGGTCCGGGGGAGTCTCGACCACTGACGTCTCACTCGCATCGTCACGGACGTGGTCCCCTGGGCGCTCATCGGCCACGTCACGTGTCGTTTCGTTCCCTGTGTCCTCGTTCATGTCACCGTCGTCCTATTCCGGGGCGAATCGCCTCTGGTTTCACGTGAAACATCACCCGAATAACATCGCTGTAAGTCGCCGTACCAACCCACACCCAACCCGTGCATGACGTCGGGGGCGCGGGCTGCATGCCCGCGCCCCCGTCCGTCTCACCGTCCGACACTCGAACCGGCTCGTTCAGGCCGGCAGGACCACGACCCGCCGATTGGGCTCGGACCCGGTCGAGTCCGAGGACACTCCCTCGATCTCGGCTATCGCATCGTGGATGACCTTCCGCTCGAACGGGGTCATCGGCTCGAGCTCTTCGGATTCACCGGACTCGAGCACTCGTAGTGCTGCCACCCGACCGGCCTCGGTCAACGCCTCGCGTTTGGCTGCGCGCCACCCGGAAATGTCCAGCATCAACCGGCTGCGATCACCCAGCTCCTGCTGAACGGCCAACCGGGTCAACTCCTGCACGGCGTCGAGAACCGCACCGTCGGAACCCACGAGTCGATCCAGATCCTCACTCCCGTCGATGCTGACGATCGCACGATCCCCTTCGACATCCAGATCGATATCCCCGTCGAAGTCCAGGATGTCCAAGAGCTGCTCGAGGTAGTCACCAGCCACCTCGCCCTCCTCGACAAGACGCTCCTCCGAGACCTCGATGTTCTTCTTCGACATGGATCTGCCTCCGTCATCACCGCCGATCGCCGCGCCCGTCCTGGCCGGCGAGTACTCACCCCAAGTATGGGACAAGGTCCCCGATGCCGGGGCATCGGGGACCTTGTCGGTGCCCTGACCTACCTGCGGTCAGCGTTTGCGCTTCTTCTTCTTGCCTTTACCGCTTCCCCCGCCGCTCTTCTGTGCGGGGCGAGTTCGTTGACCTCCCGGCTGCTTTGGTCTCTGACCCGGCCGAGGAGCCGCCCCCGGGGAGGGCGGAGGAGCGACCGCCGGCGCGGCGTCGGCGTCGTCGTCGTCATCCGACGTCACACCCGCAACCGTCGCCTGGGAGGCCACGGCCGTATCCGTCGGCGCACCCCGACCCCTCTTGGGGTTGACGGGCTTCACGCCGACCCGCGGCGCGAGGGACTTCTGCTCCTCACGACGCTTGAGGGCGGCCACGTCGTCCTCCTTGGCCATCTTCTCGAAGAGGTAGTACTGCTGGCCGAGGGTCCACAGGTTGTTCGTCACCATGTAGACGAGGATCGCCATCGGCCAGAACGCGCCGGTGACCAGGATGCCGATCGGGAAGGCCCACAGCATCAACTGATTCATGATCTTGGCCTGAGGGTTGGCCGCCGCCTCGGGCGACTGGCGTGACAGGGAGATCCTGGCGTTGAGATGCGTGGTGACCGCCGAGACGATCATCAGCGGGATGGCCACGATGATGATGTTCCAGCGCTCGAAGTCGAGCGCCGCGCCGGGATCGACGAACGCCTGGAACTGCTCGATCGGCTGGGAGATGAACGACGACAGGGGAGCGCCGAACAACCGGGCGTCGAGGAAGCTCTGGACCTCGTCCGCGTTGAAGACGTAGTTGCCGGTGTTCCGCGTCTCCTCTGCCGACATACCGAGCGCACCGAAGTTGTTGCCCATCCGGTTGAAGGAGCGGAGCACATGGAACAGACCCAGGAAGACGGGGATCTGGATGAACATCGGCAGACAACCGAGGACCGGATTGAACCCCTCGGACTTCTGCAGCTTGCGGGTCTCGGTGGCGAGCTTCTCGCGATCGTTCTT
Organism: Dietzia sp. 2505; assembly: GCF_040546785.1. Taxonomy (NCBI): domain Bacteria; kingdom Bacillati; phylum Actinomycetota; class Actinomycetes; order Mycobacteriales; family Dietziaceae; genus Dietzia; species Dietzia sp. 2505. The sequence goes on from NZ_JBEPON010000003.1 coordinate 137,315, forward strand.
GTACCGCTTCTGCAGCTCCTTCATCCGCGGCTGCATCTCCTGCATCTTCCGGGAGAAGCGGATCTGCTTGGCCGCCGGCCAGAACAGCAGGATGCGGAGGGTGACCACGAGGAAGATCACGGAGAGCGCCCAGATCGCTCCGTTGGAGTCGGGTGACTCCACCCAGGGCAGAAAGCCCCCGAGGAACGCGAAGATCTTGTGCCAGAACCAGAGGATCCCGGAGATCGGGTAGTAGACCAGAGGGTCGGTGATGAACGACATCGGTGGTGGAGTCCTAGCTTCGTTCGGAGTTGTCGGGATGCTCGTGAGGATGATCCGCGTGATGGTCGGGGGCCCGGGGTTCGGAGGAACGGGCTTCCGGGACCGGATCCCACCCGCCGGGAGTCCAGGGACCACACCTCAGCAACCGCCACACCGAGAGCCACGTCCCGTACCAGGCGCCGTGCACCCGAACGGCCTCGACCGCGTAACTGCTGCAGGTGGGTTCGAACCGGCAGCTCGGCGGTGTCAGGGGCGAGATCCCCTTCTGGTAGAAGTCGAGCATCCACAGAAGGACCCGGGCCACGGGGCCGTGGCGGCCCTCGCTCATGACCGCTCCTGCCGAGCACGCGGCACCGCGGAGGAGAGACCGGAACGCATGTCGCGCACCAGATCGTCGTGGGACGCCGATGCAGAGGCCGGATTGGCCCTGACGACGACCAGGAGGTCGGGATCGAGCTCTGCGAGCAGCTCGCCGGCGATATGACGAAGCCGCCGGCTGACACGGTGGCGGGTCACCGAGTCACCGACGGCTTTGCTCACGACCAGGCCGAAACGAGGACCGCCCACGCGGACGTCCGAAGAGTCCACGTGGGCGTGTACGACCATCGTCCGGCGGCCCTTCCTCGCACCCCTGCGCACCACCGCCGCGAAGTCAGCGGAACGGTGGAGCCGGTGGGTCCTGGGAAGCACCCGCCACCCCGGCCCGGGTCAGGCCGTCAAGGAGGCGCGGCCCTTACGGCGACGAGCGCCGACGATGCCGCGTCCGGCGCGCGTGCGCATCCGGAGACGGAAACCGTGCACCTTGGCACGACGACGGTTGTTCGGCTGGAAAGTCCGCTTGCCCTTGGCCATGATTGGCTCCTCACGTGAAGTAGGCGCCACTCGTGCGCCCGATCGAGTTCCAGATGTCGTCGAAACACCACTGACGGGCGGTACCACGACGCGCCGCACGCCTCACGGGCGCGCGACAGACTGCTCAAGATTACGCGCACCAAGGCCCCGCCACCAAACCGTGTAATCACATCCGCACCATCGGTACCACCCTGCAGGCCACGGCAACACGCCGGGACACCGGATGCTTGACATCCGCCCTCCAGTTGATCTTGAGGGTTGCCCACGAGTTCACGGTGTTGTTACGGTCATTCATCATCGAGCCCCACCCGGGCCGCCTAACGTAATCACGACGCAGCAGACCCCACCCTCACGCACCGGAGACCGAACCCGCCACCGCGGGGCCGGTCTATCTTCCACAGCTGTGGACAACCATGTGGATACCGCGTTGGACCTGGGTCGGAGCCTGTGGATAGAGTGTGGTGCCCGGCCGGGCCGAGAGGGTCGGCCACCCGGAACCGCTTCACACCGACGAGAGGAGACCGCCCACCGTGTCTCCTGACCTCGAACACGTGTGGAGCGCGGTCCTCGACAAGCTGACCGACCCGTCGCTGGCCAGCGATGACAATCCGGCATTGTCCCGCCAGCAGCAGGCCTGGTTGCGTCTCGTCCAACCCATCGCCGTGGTCAACGGGTTCGCGATGCTCGCCGCGCCGTCCGCATTCGCCCGGGACAACATCGAATCGATCCTGCGCGGGCCGATCACCCGCGCGCTCAGTTCCCAACTCGGGGAGCCCGTCGATCTGGCCGTCAAGGTCGACACCTCCCTCGCCGGCCGGCACCACCACACCGACGCCGACGATCCCCGGATCGACGTCGACGAGATCCACCGACCCGAACCGGAGCCCTCCCACCCACCGGCCACCTCACGCCCGGTCCGCATGACCGAGGAACAGATCGCGGCCGAACGACTGCTGCACGGCAGCGACCGCGACGAGGCCCTGTCGGCGGCGACCGCGCCGGGACTCAACGAGCGGTACACGTTCAGCGCGTTCGTCCAGGGGAACTCCAACCGGTTCGCCCGTGCGGCAGCGCTCGCCGTCGCCGAGGCCCCGGCTCGTGCCTACAACCCGTTGTTCATCTGGGGTGAGTCAGGGCTCGGCAAGACACACCTGCTCCACGCGATCGGGCACTACTCCCTGCGGATGTACTCCGAACAGAAGGTCAAGTACGTCTCGACCGAGGAGTTCACCAACGACTTCATCAACTCCGTCCGCGACGGCCGCCAGAACATGTTCAAGAAGCGGTACCGCGAGGCCGACATCCTCCTCGTCGACGACATCCAGTTCCTCATCGGCAAGGAGCAGGTGCAGGAGGAGTTCTTCCACACCTTCAACACGATCCACAACGCCCAGAAGCAGATCGTCATCTCCTCCGATCGGCCCCCCAAGCAGCTCCAACCCCTCGAGGACAGGCTGCGTACCCGCTTCGAGTGGGGACTGATCACGGACATCCAGCCGCCCGAGCTCGAGACGCGTATCGCGATCATCGACAAGAAGGCCAAGTCGGAGAACTACGTGGTACCCCGCGATGTCCTCGAGCTCATCGCCACCCGCGTGCAGCGCAACATCCGCGAGCTCGAGGGTGCGCTGATCAGGGTCGTCGCGTTCGCCTCCCTCAACGGACACGAGATCGACGTCCCGTTGGCCGAGGTGGTCCTGCGTGACGTGGTCTCGGACGACGATTCCCTCCAGATCTCGGCCGCGACGATCATGGCGGTGACCGCGGAGTTCTTCTCCACCAGTATCGACGAGCTCTGCGGGACGTCGAAGACGCGGTCACTCTCCCGCGCCCGGCAGATCGCGATGTACCTCTGCCGAGAGCTCACGGATCTCTCGCTACCCAAGATCGGCGTCACCTTCGGCGGCAAGGACCACACCACGGTCATGTACGCGCAGCGCAAGATCCTCAAGGAGATCAAGGACGATCGGCGCATGTACGACCAGATCCAGGAGCTCACCGCCCGGATCAAGGAACGCTCCCGGTCTCTCTGACGGTCCTGTCGACCCGTCCACTCGGTCTCACTTCCACGTGGCCCTCTGCTGCCCCTGGTGGCTCGTCGGTGCCCTGGTTCCGCCGGGCCGCTCGCTCACGCGGGGCTCCTCGTGGGGCCGCCTATCGAGTGGCTCGGCGCCACACACGCTCGCCCCACCGGGACCACTCGCGTCCTCGGATTTCGGACCCGTGTGACCGTTCCGACACGTAAATGTGATCCCCCTCACACCACAGGTCACACCCTTCACACCTGTGGACAACTCTGTGGGTTGCTGTGGACCGACGGTGGACAGACGGTGGACCGAAATCTGTGATTCCACCCGCGCCGCTCGCAAGTCACAAGATGAGCCGATTCGGTCCACAGGCACAATCGCACGCTGAACTGGGCAGACAGGTGTCGGCTCACAATTTCACAGGACCTACTACTACTACTTATTTCTCTAGAGAGTTCTTGTAAGAAGTAGGTATGTGGAACGGCGAGCCTGCTTGACCGGGTTACAGGTGTCCGTGTTCCCGCTGTCGGCGGGAGCGGTTACTCTCATGGAGATGATCCGTCGGACCCCGTCGGACACCAGAGAACGCCTGAGAACGCCTGAGAACACAGCCGCGAACAGACCACTCGTCCAGATATCGGCGGTGTGCGCCCCGCCCAGAAAGAGGTCACCGATGGAGATCACGGATCCGACGTTCCGCGTCACCCGCGAGGACTTCGCCGATTCGGTGGCCTGGGTGGCGCGGACCCTGCCGTCACGACCGTCGGTTCCGATCCTCGGCGGGGTTCTCCTGGAGGCGGACTCCGGTCTGACCATCTCGGGTTTCGACTACGAGACCTCCGCGCAGGTCTCCGTCCCGGCCGAGGTCTCCGAGCCGGGTAGCACGCTCGTGTCCGGACGGTTGCTCGCTGACATCGCCCGCGCGCTCCCGGACCGTCCGGTCGAGGTCACGGTGAGCGCCCAGAAGATGTACATCAACTGCGGCACGGCCAAGTTCACCCTGCCGACGATGCCGGTCGAGGACTATCCGCAGCTGCCGGCGATGCCCGGTGTCACCGGATCGGCCGCGGTCGACGCGTTCTCCGAGGCGGTGGCCCAGGTCGCCGTGGCGGCCGGCAAGGACGACACGCTCCCGATGCTCACCGGCATCCGGATGGAGATCGAGGGACCCCGGGTCACCCTCATCGCGACCGACCGGTTCCGCCTGGCCATCCGCGATCTGGAATGGGAACCCGCTCGCGACGACGTGGCCGTGGAGGTCCTGATCCCGGCCAAGACGTTGTCCGACGTGACCCGGTCGGCAGGGCAGGGTGGGCGTGTCGACCTCAGCCTGGGCGCGGGCTCGGAGGTCGGGGCGGACGGCATCATGGGCGTACTGGTCTCCGGGCAGCGCACCACGACGCGGCTGCTCGACGCCGAGTTCCCCAAGGTCCGCCAGCTCCTGCCGACCCAGCACACGTCGATGGCGGTCGTCCAGGTCGACGCGCTGGTGCAGGCCATCAAGCGCGTCGCACTGGTCGCGGACCGGGGTGTGCAGGTCCGGATGACGTTCTCCGACGGCGAGTTGGCGCTCTCCGCGGGCGGCGACGACGCGGCCCAGGCCTCGGAGACCCTCCCCGTCGACTTCCTCGGTGAGCCCCTGACCATCGCGTTCAACCCCGGCTATCTGCTGGACGGGCTCGGCAGCATGCACTCGGCGCGCGTCGCGTTCGGTTTCACCCAGGCCAGCCGGCCCGCGGTCCTGCGACCCGCTCCAGAGGAACTGCCCTCCCCCGACGCGGACGGCGCGATCGCCCCCGTCGACTCGAACCACACCTACCTGCTCATGCCGGTCCGCCTGCCGGGCTGACCCGGCTCTCCCGAAGCCGCCCGGCATGCACCTGCGTCACCTCAGGCTCCTGGATTTCCGATCCTGGCCTCTGCTCGAGTTGGAGCTTCAGCCCGGGGTCACCACATTGGTGGGGCGCAACGGTCACGGAAAGACGAACGTCCTCGAGGCCGTCGGGGTGCTGGCCACCCTGAGATCCCACCGGGTGGCCACCGAGGCGCCGATGATCCGGACCGGTGCGGAGACGGCCATGATCGCCGCCCTCGCGCACAACGCCGGGCGCGAACTCACAGTGGAGCTGGCCCTCAATTCGGGCAGGCCCAACCGGGCACGGCTCAACACCTCGCCCTGCCGCCGGCTCGGCGACATCCTCGGAGTTGTGCAGTCCGTGCTCTTCGCACCCGAGGACCTGGCCCTGGTCCGGGGGGAGCCGGCCGAGCGCCGCAGACTGCTCGACGAGCTCCTGGTCCAACGTCGGCCCGCCCACGGGGGCGACCTCGCGGAGTACTCCTCTGTTCTCCGACAGCGGTCCGCTCTCCTCAAGTCCGCCTCCGGCGTGCTGCGGCGCGGGAGGGGGGAGGAGTCGGAGGCGGCCCTGGACACACTCGACGTGTGGGACGGCCGTCTGGCCCAACTCGGGGCGAGGATCGTCGCGGGGCGCGTCGTCCTGCTCGAGGAGTTGCGACCACTGGTCGTCGACGCCTATCGCGGTCTGGCGCCGGAGTCCCGTCCGGCCGACCTCGCGTACCGGTTCCGGGTCGCGGCCGCACCGGACGAGTCCGAGTTGGCCGATCCCGAGCTCGTCGAGGCGGTCCTGCTCGCCGAGCTCGGGAGGAGACGGCAGGACGAGATCGACAGGGGGATGTCGCTGGTCGGACCGCACCGGGACGACGTGGTCCTGTCGCTCGGTGACGAGCCCGCCAAGGGGTTCGCGAGCCACGGCGAGACGTGGTCGTTCGCCCTCGCCCTGCGCCTCGGGTCACTCGAACTCTTCCGTGCGGACGGCATCGAGCCCGTCCTGCTCCTGGACGACGTGTTCGCCGAACTCGACCGTCACCGCCGTGCCGCCCTCGCGGCGGTGGCGGCCGGCGTCGAACAGGTCCTGGTGACCGCGGCGGTCGGTGAGGACGTGCCGGACGGTTTGCGGGGCGTCCGTCATGACGTGGTGATGACGGGGGAGGGCGCGGGTCGTCACTCGGACATCACGGTGTCGCGCGGCGCGACCGGAGGTCACGACGAGGTTATGGACGGCGACCAGAACGATGGCGACCAGAACGACGGCGACGACGACATCGCGACGTCGACCAGGGAGGTCCACAGGTGAACGACGATCAGCGGAAGAATCCGATAACACCGTCTGACCCGCCACAACGTGGTTATGACATCGCGAGGCAGGCGCTCGAGGAGGCACGTACACGGGCTCGAGCGGACGGCAAACAGGTCGGTCGCGGCCGGACCGGTCCGGTGGGAGGCGGGAAGCGGCTGCGCAAACGTGGCTGGACAGGGTCGGGTGCCGACCCCTGGGATCCGCAACCTCTCGGGCGACTCGTCGGCCAGGTCGCCAAGAGACGGGGCTGGGACGACAAGGTCACCACCGGTCGGTTGTTCGCGGAGTGGGACCGCATCGTCGGCGAGGACATGTCCGCGCACGCCACCCCGGAGCGACTCGAGGAGGGCGTGCTCTACGTCCGTGCCTCCAGCACCGCGTGGGCGACCCAACTCCGGCTCGTGGCCGCCGACATCCTCCGCAAGATCGCCGCGGCCATGGGGCCGGGTCACGTGCGTCGTCTCAAGATCGAGGGCCCCGAGAAACCCAGTTGGCGGAAGGGCCCGTTGCACGTGTCCGGTCGTGGGCCGCGGGACACGTACGGCTGAGGGTCGGAGCCACCCCGGTGGCCATCGGGCCCGTCCTGGCGAGCCCGGGGGCCGCGCGCGGGTTGTCGCAGGTAGACTGGGCCGGTCCCAGACCCCCGAGACGCGAGGAGTTCGCACGTGGCGGACGCCAAGAGCAAGGCCAGCAAGAAGGGCACGAACGACTACGGTGCGTCATCGATCACCGTTCTCGAAGGACTCGAGGCCGTCCGGCTGCGTCCGGGTATGTATATCGGCTCCACAGGGACGCGCGGACTGCACCACCTGATCTGGGAGGTGGTGGACAACTCGATCGACGAGGCCATGGCCGGCCACGCGACCGGTGTCAAGGTCACGTTGCTGGAGGACGGCGGCGTCGAGGTGATCGACGACGGCCGGGGCATCCCCGTCGAGATGCACGAACAGGGCATGCCCACCGTGCAGGTCGTCATGACCCAGTTGCACGCGGGCGGCAAGTTCGACTCCGACTCCTACGCGGTCTCCGGCGGTCTCCACGGCGTGGGCATCTCGGTGGTCAACGCGCTGTCGACGCGGGTCGAGGTGCAGATCAAGCGGGACGGACGCCTGTGGCAGCAGAACTTCAACATGGCCGTGCCGGAGGAGCTCGTCGACGCCGGGCCCGCCGAGGGCACCGGCACCAGGGTCCGCTTCTGGGCTGACGGGTCGATCTTCGAGTCCACCGAGTACGACTTCGACGTGGTGGCCCGTCGCCTCCAGGAGATGGCGTTCCTCAACAAGGGCCTGACCATCACTTTGACCGATCGACGGTCCCGGGCCGAGCAGGCCGCGGAGCTCGACGCGATCGCGGACAGCGAGGGTCGCGGGTCCGACTCCGCACCGGGTTCCGATGAGGGGTCGGACATCGAGCACGCCGTGGACGCGGAGCAGGCCTTCGTCGAGGGCGCCGTCGAGACGACCGAGCCCGCCGAGCCGGTCAAGGTCCGCGAGCGCAAGCGCACCTTCCACTACCCGGACGGCCTCAAGGACTACGTCACCGCGATCAACAAGTCCAAGACGGCGATCCATCAGACGATCCTCTACTTCGAGGGCAAGGGCACCGGCCACGAGGTCGAGGTCGCCATGCAGTGGAACTCGGGTTACTCGGAATCGGTCCACACGTTCGCCAACACGATCAACACCCATGAGGGCGGCACCCACGAGGAGGGCTTCCGCGCCGCGCTGACCTCCCTGGTGAACAAGTACGCCCGCGACAAGAAGTTGCTCAAGGAGAAGGACCCCAACCTCACGGGGGATGACATCCGAGAGGGCCTCGCCGCGGTGATCTCGGCCAAGATCTCGGACCCCCAGTTCGAGGGTCAGACCAAGACCAAGCTGGGGAACACCGAGGTCAAGGGCTTCATCCAGCGTCAGGTCTCGGAGCACGTCGGTCACTGGTTCGAGGCCAACCCGGCCGAGGCCAGGGTGATCGTGAACAAGGGCATCGCCTCAAGCCAGGCCCGCGTCGCCGCCCGCAAGGCCCGCGAGATGGTCCGCCGCAAGTCGGCGACCGACATCGGCGGGCTCCCCGGGAAGCTGGCCGACTGTCGCTCCAAGGACCCGGCCAAGTCCGAGTTGTACATCGTGGAGGGCGACTCCGCCGGCGGCTCGGCCAAGTCCGGTCGGGACTCGATGTTCCAGGCGATCCTGCCGCTGCGCGGCAAGATCATCAACGTCGAGAAGTCACGTATCGACAAGGTCCTCAAGAACACCGAGGTCCAGGCGATCATCACCGCCCTCGGCACGGGTATCCACGAGGAGTTCGATCTCGATAAGCTGCGCTACCACAAGATCGTGTTGATGGCCGACGCCGACGTCGACGGTCAGCACATCTCGACGCTCCTGCTCACCCTGCTGTTCCGGTTCATGAAGCCGCTGGTGGAGAACGGGAACGTCTACCTGGCGCAGCCGCCGCTGTACAAGCTCAAGTGGGGCAAGGGCGAGCCCGACTTCGCGTACTCGGACCGTGAGCGCGACGAGCTCCTCAAGATCGGTCTGGAGAAGAAGCGCAAGATCAACGTCGAGGACGGGATCCAGCGCTACAAGGGTCTCGGTGAGATGAACCCCAAGGAGCTGTGGGAGACAACCATGGATCCGACGGTGCGCACCCTCCGGTTGGTCACGCTCGACGACGCCGCGGCCGCCGACGAACTGTTCTCGATCCTCATGGGCGAGGACGTCGACGCGCGCCGCAACTTCATCACCCGCAACGCGCGAGACGTCCGCTTCCTCGACGTCTGACCCGCGCCCACGATCGGCGGGCATCTCGCAGGAACGTCACCACCGTCCCTGCGAGATGCCCGCCTACCCGTGTGTCAGAGGCTGCCGCAGTCGTTCGGGGCGGGCTCGCCCGCGAGCCGGCGGGTGACGAAGTCCAGGGCCGCCGGGAAGTTGGTCACGGCCGCCGCGGCGTGCGTCACCCCGGCGACGGGCGGGGTCGTCTCGTACCGGAAGTGCACGGAGGTCCCCTGCGCGCACCAGTCCCGGCCGAGCTGCTCGACCTGACCGAGCGGGATGATGTCGTCGTGGATCCCCCCGGCCACCATCACCGGCACCTCGGGTCGGAGGCGGCCGATCCGCTGGTGATCGAGAACCCGCAGCGCCTCGGGTTCGGAGCGGATCAGCTCGCCGAGGCTCCGGCCCGAATGGGTCCACTCGTGAGTGGTGCGCCTCCCGTACGCAGAGCGCAGGTCGAGGGTGCACAGGCCGGCGATGTCGGCGAGCGCGGCCCGCCCGGCGTCGTTGACCTGGCGGTCGACCACCTGCCGGACGGCGGGAAAGCGCTGGGACATGCCGTTGATGGCGTAGCCGATCGCACCGGTGAGCGTGGAGCCGTCGATGTGGTCGAGCACAGCCAGCAGATCCGCCGGGGGAGCGGACGCGTAGGCCGCCCGCAGGTCGACGTCCGGGGCGTACGCGGGGGCGAGCTCGGTGGCGGCCGCCGAGGCACCTCCACCCTGGGAGTGACCCCAGAACACCACCGGAGCGTCCCCGGTGAGAGCGCGCGCGGCCCGGGCACCGTCCAGCATGGCGTGGGCCTGCTCCACCCGGTCGGAATAGGTGTGGACGCCCGGCGTGCCGAGGCCTATGTAGTCGACCACCATCACCCGGAATCCCTGGGCGGCCAAGACCAGCGCGAACGCCTGCTCGTACGAGGGGACCGCGCCCCCGGTCTGCGGGTTCACGCCGAGCGCGGTCTCGAGATGCCGGGACGGGGCACACGCATCGCCCTGACCCTGCGTACCGGGCCCGATCACGATGGTGGGGCGTGGGCCGGGACCGTTCCACGGTGCGGTCGAGTCGTACAGCGCACCCGAGGTGGCGACCGGGAGTCCGTCGACATCTGCGGACTGGTATACGACCCGTTGGGCGCGAGCGGGCAGCGGGGAGGGCACCTCGGGGAGCCCCGGGAGGGTCACGGCCAGGGGGAGCCCGGAAGGTTCGGACCGCAGGACCTCTCCGGGAGCGCCGACCGGGAGGCCCCGGGTGTCGTAGAAGCCGCCCGGCTGGTCGAACTGGACGGCGTCCCGGTTCGCGGTCGCCGGCGGCGACGGTTGCGCGCCGACGGTCGCGGGAAGGCCGCTGACGAGCGCAAAGACCGCCGCTCCCGCCACGGCCACGAGACGACGATTTCGGTGTCCGGGTTCACTGCGGAGTCGCGACATGACGGAAATGTTACGGGCGTCACATCGGCTGAGCACGGGAATCCGTCGAGACGACCGGAAACCAGACGAGCGGAGAGGGTCGGCCGGGGCGTGGGCCCGGGAGCGGGAACGTCCGGAAGGCACCGGCGGCGCAGCCTGGAGACGTCCCGTCCCCGAGGAGCTAATGGGGACGCCCGAGGCGTGCCCTCGAACCCGTTTCCGCAGGACCTATAGACTGGGTGGGTCCTACGGCCGCCGTCAGAGCACGCGCGTGCCCGCGACATCGTCTGCGAGAGAAGCCAGCGCGACGAGGAACCGAAGAGGAGCCCATGACGGACACGACGTTGCCGCCCGACGCCGGGGGACACGACCGCATCGAACCGGTCGACATCCAGGCGGAGATGCAGAGAAGCTACATCGACTACTCGATGAGCGTCATCGTCGGGCGGGCACTCCCGGACGTCCGGGACGGTCTCAAACCCGTCCACCGTCGCATTCTCTACGCGATGTGGGACAACGGCTACCGGCCCGACCGTAGCTACGTGAAGTCCGCGAAGCCCGTCGCCGACACCATGGGCAACTACCACCCGCACGGTGACTCGGCGATCTACGACACCCTGGTCCGTCTGGCCCAGCCGTGGGCGATGCGCTACCCGATGGTCGACGGTCAGGGGAACTTCGGTTCCCGCGGCAACGACGGTGCGGCCGCGATGCGGTACACCGAGTGCAAGATGACCCCGCTCGCCATGGAGATGGTGCGGGACATCGACAAGAACACCGTCGACTTCCAGCCCAACTACGACGGCAAGACGTCCGAACCGGTCGTTCTGCCGTCCCGGGTGCCGAACCTGCTGATCAACGGCTCCAGTGGCATCGCGGTGGGGATGGCCACCAAGATGCCGCCGCACAACCTCCGCGAGGTCGCCGAGGCCGTCTACTGGGTTCTGGAGAACCCGGACGCAGGGGACGAGGAGGCGCTCGACGCCTGCATGGGCTTCATCAAGGGGCCGGACTTCCCGACCCACGGGTTCATCGTCGGGGACCAGGGCATCAAGGACGCCTACACCACCGGGCGCGGCTCGATCCGGATGCGCGGCAAGACCTCCATCGAGGAGGACGGTAACCGCACCGTCATCGTGATCACCGAGCTGCCCTACGAGGTCAACCCGGACAACATGATCCTGTCGATCGCCGAGCAGCTGCGCGACGGCAAGATCGCCGGCATCTCCAAGATCGACGACGAGTCGTCCGACCGGGTGGGCCTGCGGATCGTCATCACGCTCAAGCGTGACGCCGTGGCCAAGGTCGTCCTCAACAACCTCTACAAGCACTCACAGCTGCAGACGTCGTTCGGCGCCAACATGCTGTCGATCGTCGACGGCGTGCCGCGCACGCTCCCGATCCACCAGCTGGTGCGGCTGTACGTCACGCATCAGATCGAGGTCATCGTCCGGCGCACCCAGTACCTGCTGGACGAGGCCGAGCGGCGGGCCCACATCCTGCGAGGGCTGGTCAAGGCGCTCGACGCCCTCGACGAGGTCATCGCGCTCATCCGTCGCTCGCAGACCGTCGACATCGCCCGCGAGGGTCTCAAGGACCTCCTCGACATCGACGACGACCAGGCCCAGGCCATCCTCGACATGCAGCTCCGCCGCCTCGCGGCCCTGGAGCGGCAGAAGATCGTGGACCAGCTCGCCTCGATCGAGCTCGAGATCGCCGACTACAAGGACATCCTGGCCAAGCCCGAGCGGCAGCGGGCGATCGTCGGAGACGAGCTCCGCGAGATCGTCGAGAAGTACGGCGACGACCGGCGCACCGTGATCATCCCGGCCGACGGCGACGTCACCGACGAGGACCTGATCGCCCGCGAAGACGTCGTCGTCACCATCACGGAGACCGGGTACGCCAAGCGGACCCGCACGGATCTCTACCGCGCCCAGAAGCGCGGCGGCAAGGGTGTGCGGGGCGCGGAGCTCAAGCAGGACGACATCGTCCGGCACTTCTTCGTCTCCTCCACGCACGACTGGCTGCTGTTCTTCACCACCAAGGGCCGGGTCTACCGCGTCAAGGCCTACGAGTTGCCCGAGGCCAGCCGCACCGCGCGGGGCCAGCACGTGGCCAACCTCCTCGCGTTCCAGCCGGAGGAGCGGATCGCCGGGGTCATCCGGATCAAGGGCTACCAGGACGCCCCGTACCTGGTCCTGGCCACGAGCAACGGCCTGGTCAAGAAGTCTCGTCTCGAGGACTACGACTCCCCGCGGTCGGGCGGTCTCATCGCCGTCAACCTCCGCGACGGCGACGAGCTCGTGGGCGCCGCCCTCGCCGGCCCCGAGGACGACCTCCTCCTGGTCTCCGAGAAGGGACAGTCGATCCGTTTCCACGCCAACGACGACACGCTCCGCCCGATGGGCCGTGCGACGTCCGGTGTCATGGGGATGCGGTTCAACGACGGCGACGCCCTGCTCAGCATGTCGGTGGTCCGTTCGGAGATGGACGAGAACCAGCTCTTCCTGCTGGTGGCGACCGAGCGCGGGTACTCCAAGCGCACCGCGCTGGCCGAGTACACGGCCCAGGGCCGGGGCGGCAAGGGCGTGCTCACGCTCATGTTCGATCCCAAGCGCGGCAAGCTCGTGGGTGCGACGATCGTGGAGTTGCAGGACGAGCTCTACGCCATCACGTCCAGCGGTGGTGTGATCCGCACGTTCGCCAAGCAGGTGCGCAAGGCGGGCCGGCAGACCAAGGGCGTGCGCCTGATGAACCTCGCCGAGGGCGACTCGCTGCTGGCGATCGCCCGCAACGCCGACGAGCCCGACGACGACGACCGGCTCGACGCCGGGTCCGACAAGGAGTAGAAGGCGATGACCGAGCCGAGCGACGGACCCGAGAGCGGCCCGGCACCCAAGGGTTCCACCCCTGCGCCGGGTTTCGGCGGGTCGGCCAGCTCCACGACGGGGGCGGAGTCCCCCGCCGTGGAGACCACCGACGACGACGCGACCGCGACCGCGTCGTTCCCCGCGGCGACCCAGCACCGCGCCGAGGGACTGCCCGGCGGTGTCGCGACCGCCCACTCGGGTGGCGCGGCCGGGCGCGCGGCCCCCATGGTGCCGCCGACGGAGCGACGGGGGCCGATGGAGTCGGTGCTCGTATTGCGACGCATCGACCCGTGGTCGGCGTTCACCACCGTGCTCGGGCTGATGTTCGCCCTGTACCTGGTGTGGATGGTGGCGATCGGTGTCACCTACCTCCTGCTCTCCGGCATGGGGGTGTGGGACCGGCTCGGGGGGTTGCTCTCCGGAGTGGCGGGTGACGAGTCGGCAGCCGCGATCGGGCCGTCGACGATCTTCCTCTACAGCGGCGGCGTGGGACTCCTCAACGTTCTGCTGCTGTCCATCCTGGCCACCCTCGCGGTGTTCATCTACAACCTCGCCGCCGGGCTGACCGGTGGCGGTGTGCAGGTCACGCTGAGCGATCGCCGGAACTGAGGCGCCCGGGTGGGGGGTCCCGCCGTCGCCGCGGGCCTCCCGATTTGGGTGGCGGTGCGGGCGTCGGGTAGATTAACGCTTCGGTACGAGGGCCTATAGCTCAGGTGGTTAGAGCGCCAAACTGATAATTTGGAGGTCGGAGGTTCAAGTCCTCCTAGGCCCACCCCCGCATGGCAGACGCCGGATCGCTAGCCGCGGTCCGGCGTTCACGCTTTGTGGAACGGGGCCTTAGCTCAGTTGGTAGAGCGCTGCCTTTGCAAGGCAGATGTCAGGGGTTCGAATCCCCTAGGCTCCACTCCTCTCCCCAGGACCGCCCGTGGACAGCACTTCCCGCTCGTGGACACCGTTCGTCCTGATGGCGCTCGTCGTGACGGCGGCGCTGATGTCGAGCGCGACACCGTCCCCCCTGTACGTGGACTACCAGGAGGCCTGGGGGACCAGCGGCGCCATGATCACGGTCGTCTACGCGGTGTACGCGTTGGCGGTCCTGGTCCCACTACTGCTGTTGGGACGACTCTCGGACGCGATCGGCCGCAGGCCGGTGGTGATCACCGGCCTGGTGCTGCTGGTGCTGAGCATGGCCGCGCTCGCGGCGGCGCCCTCGGTGGCCTGGCTGATCGCCGCGCGGGTGGTGCAGGGTCTGGGCGTCGGACTCGTCACCGGATCCGCGGCGGCGGCGATCATCGAGCTGCACCCCACCCGGAACGCCCGTGTCGGCGCGCTCACCAGTAGCTCCACGACCAATTTCGGCATCGCGGCCGGAGTGCTCCTGGCGGGAGTGGTGGCCACCTCGTCGTCGTCGCCCCTCGTCCACCCGTACGTGGTGATGGGCGTGGTCCTGGCCGCACTGCTCGCGGGCGTGGTCGTCCTGGTGCCCGAGACCTCGGGCGCCGGCCCCCAGACGCTCCGGGACGCCGTACGCGTCCAGCGGATCGCGGTGCCCGCCGCGGCCCGTTCCGCCTTCGCCCTCGCCGCGGTGTGCGTGATCGCCTCCTGGTCCGTGGGCGGGGTCTTCCTGGGTCTCGGCGGGGCGATCGCCAAGGACCTCGTCGGCCGGTCGGACTACCTGGTGACCGGCCTGGTGGTCGCCTGCCTCCAGGCCGCCGCCGCGCTGGCCCAGTTGGTGTGGAACCTGCGCGCGGGTCAGGAACAGTGGCGCAGGGGTGTCGCGATCGGCGGCGTGACGCTGGTGGTGGGTCTGGCCTCGGCCTCACTGGCACTCGAGGCCGGGTCGGTGCCCGGGCTCGTGGTGGGGTCGGCGGTCACGGGCGTGGGCATGGGCCTGCTGTTCCTCATGGGCACGTCGCTCGTCGCGCAGAACGCTCCCGACAACGCCCGGGGGGAGGTCTTCTCCGCCCTCTTCGTCGTCGCCTACCTGTCGCTGGGGATCCCCGCGGTGGTGGCGGCTCTGCTGTCCGAGGTCGTCGGCCTCAGCACCGCCTTCCATCTGATGTCGGCGGTGGTCTCGGTGATCGCGGTCGGTGCGCTGCTGGCGGTGGCCCGGATGCGTCCACCGGGCCGGGGGAGTGGACCGTCGGCTGCGGGGTGACCGTCGGCTGCTGAGTGACCGTCAGCCGCTGAGTGATTGGGCGGCGGCCGCCACCCCGATCGCGGCCAGGCCGGTGCGGATCCGGTCCGAGGCCAACAGTGTCTGGATGCGGTGTCTGGTGACCTGTTCCTGGGCGATGCCCATGTGGAGCGGAACGACCCCGGCGGTGAGTGCCGGGACCGCGACGGTGGTGAGGCACGCGACTACGGTGGCGGTCAGGCCACCACGGTCGGGCGACCGCACGGATCCGTAGGTGGCCCAGGCGGCGGCACCCAGACCCGAGGCGTACAGGGTCAGGGCCACCGGGGCGATCCGGCGGGCGTGTTCGGCCTGGCGTTCACCGATCCCCATCGTCGGACCCTCGAACAGGGTCGGGTAGACGACCGAGGTGACCATCGACTGGAATCCCAGGTGGGCCGCGCACGTGGTGAGCAGCGCGAGCCGTCCCGCGCGGAGGGTGGGGTCGGGGACCGCGGTCTGTCGGCGGAGCATGGCGCTCACGCTACCCCTCGCGGGACCTGCCGAGCAGGTGTCGGCCCTCGCCGTCGTCGGTGAGCGCCCGGGCGGTCCGCAGCACGACCCGCCAGCCGCGGTCGGGCGCGTCCACCGGGCCGAGGCGCTCGAGCTCCCACCGGTTCGCCGTCACGCGCATCACGGTGTAGCGCCCCGGTCGGGAGGATCGGACCACCAGTTGGGTGTAGCCCGTGGCCACGGCCCTGTCGCCGTCGAGCAGGACAACCGGGAGGCCGGGCACGTGACCGCACCCGTGGGCGATGAGTTGCTGGTGGGCCTCGCCGCGCACCATCCCCGCCAGACCACCGTGGCCCTCGAGCGCACCGGTGTCCACGTCGTAGACCCCGTCGGCGGTCCAGAGCTCGGCGACGCCCTCGGCGTCCCCGGAGTCGACCCTGGGGGAGTAGGCGGCGAGGATCCGCAGGACGGCCAACTCGTCCTGGGTGGCGTCGAGGCGGGCGTGGGTGTCGGTGATCCGGGTCTCGGCCGACGCGAGCCGGGCTTCGAGGGCATCAAGTCGGGAGGCAGCGGGAGGGGACGTCATGAGGCCTATGTTAATGCGCCGTCTCAGGGGATGAACACGTTATAGTTCTGGCCATGACGGACACCAGGCCAGACACTCGTCCATCGCTACACACCGCAGACGTGGTGGTGGTCGGCATGGGCATCGCGGGGGCGTGCGCGGCGATCGAGGCGGCCGAGGCCGGGGCGTCGGTCGTCGTCCTGGAGGGCGCGTCCGGGCCCGGGGGCTCGTCCTCGCAGTCGGGCGGCGAGGTCTACCTGGGCGGGGGCACCGCGACCCAGCGGGCGCTCGGGGTGGAGGACACCGAGGAGGACATGCGCGCCTTCCTCACCGCGGCACTGGGGCCGAACGCGGACGAGGCCAAGATCGCCGACTACTGCGCGGGCGCGGTCGAGCACCACGACTGGCTGGTGGCGCACGGTGCGGAGTTCAACCACAAGCTGTGGGACACCCCCACCTGGATGCCGGGGGACGACTCGGGACTGATGTGGATGGGTGAGCGGGCCGAGCCCTACGCCTCGATCGCGCGGCCCGCGGCCCGCGGGCATCGCCCGCCCGCCCCGAACTTCGCCGGCAACGTTCTGATGGACGCCCTGGTGGCCACCGCGCAGAAGGCCGGCGTGACGCTGCACTGCGATGTCAGGGCGCGATCGCTGATCGTCGCCGACGGCCGGGTGGCGGGCGTGCGGGCGACCGAGTTCGGCGAGGAGCGCGAGTACCACGCCACGCGCGGGGTGGTCCTGGCGACCGGCGGGTTCGTCGACAACGACCGCATGCTCGAGCAGTGGGCTCCGCAGCAGGTGGGCAAGGACAAGGTCTCCGACGGCCGCGACGACGGCTCCGGGATCGAGATGGGCATGGATGTCGGCGCCGCCGTGCGCCGCATGCACCAGACCGAGACGGCGATGCTCATCATCCCGCGCCTGGCGGTGGGGGCGATGCTCGTCGACGGTGACGGCCAGCGATTCATCAACGAGGAGGTCTACCCGGGCCTGTACTGCCACGCCGCCGTGCACCACCGCCGGCCGCCGGTGTGGGTGATCATCGACGAGAAGGGCATCGAGGACGTCCCGGAGAGCGAACTGTGGGGCATGCAGCCCATGCACGCCGCGGAGACCATCGAGGAACTCGCCGCGGACTGCGGGTTGCCGGCCGACGCCCTGGCCGACCAGCTGCGCCGCTACAACGCGGGTGCCGAGAACGGCGAGGATCCCCAGTTCGGGAAGAGCTCACGCTGGGTCCGCCCGCTCGAGCCGCCGTTCGGCGCCTACCCCACCGGGGCGGGCGGCCCGGACTCCTTCAACGGACTCCCACTCAAAGCACAGGGATTCACCCTGGGTGGGCTGCACACGGATCTGCAGTCGAGAGTGCTGGACCGCGCGGGTGAGGCGATCCCCGGGCTGTTCGCCGCGGGCCGTTGCACCCACGGCCTGCACGGCGAGGGCTATATCTCCGGCACGTCCCTGGGCGACGGCTCGTTCTTCGGCCGCCGCGCCGGGCGCGGGGCGGCGCAGGGGACCGGGTAGTGATCGATCACCCGAGTGGCGGGGCCACGGACCCGGTGGCTGTCCCGCGGCGGGCACGACCCGTGGTGGAGACCGGTCCGCTGCACCCGTCACGCGGTGGCGGGGAACGGATCGACGAGGTCGACGACGACGAGGCCGGCCTCTATGCGCTGGTGGACCAGGTGCGTCGTATCCGCGCACTGACGACCGGGGGGTTGTTCGACGCCGACCTGGCCCCGCTGACCGACCGGGTGCGCGAGGTGGCCGACCGGCTGGAGGCCGCCTCGGCGAGCACGGAGCGCAGGCAGGCGGTCACGTGGTCGTCAGGGGACTACGTCACCAACTGCCCGGTGGTGGGCCGCTCCAACGTCCTCGCGCCGCCGATCGAGTTCGACATCCTGGCCGACGGGACACTCCGCGGCGAGGTGACGCTGGGTCTGGAGTACCAGGGCCCGCCCGCGTGCGTGCACGGCGGAGTGGTCTCGCTGCTGTTCGACGTGGTGCTGGGCCGGGCGAACTTCCACGCCGGTACCACCGGGATGACCGTTTACCTGGACGTCGACTACCGCAGCCCCACACCGGTCCTCGAGCCGATCGTGGTGACCGGCCGGCAGGTGAGGGTGGAGGGCCGCAAGATCTGGGCGCAGGGCGCCATCCACGCGGGTGATCGACTGTGCGCGACCGCCGAGGGCATGTTCGTCGAGCCCGGCGGCCTGCTGGTGGAGAACCGGCGCCGCCTGGCGGGAGGGTGACCGGCGGTGGCCGGGTGAATGCGGAGTAGATTCGGTTTTCGTGACCACCGATGCCTCCGCCACCGACGACCGCCCCTTCGGAACGACCGATCCCGCCTCGGCCGGCGAGGAGGGCGTCCCGTTCCTGCGTCAGGACGACGACACCTCCGGCTCCACCGACCTGGCCCGCGAACTGCGCCGGGTGCGGGGTCTCGTGGCCGGGTCGCGCTTCGACGACGTCCATGACGCCGTCGGGATCGTCCGGGAGCTCGCCGACCATCTCGAGGCCGTCGGCACCATGGTGCGCCCCTCGGACTACGCGACCTGGGGCGTTCCGGAGCATCTCGCCTCCAACCCCGCGATCGGCAGCCGCAATCCGGTCTCCCCGCCGCTGGAGCCGGTGGTCCTCCCCGACGCCACCGTTCGGGCGGATCTGCGGCTGGGCATCGAGTACCAGGGCCCTCCCGGGTGCGTCCACGGTGGGATCGTCGCGCTGGTCTTCGACGAGATGCTCGGCCTGGCCAACGCCGCCGCCAAGAGCGTCGGCCTGACCGCGGACCTGCGGGTGAGCTACACCTCGCCGACCCCGCTGTACGCCCCGCTGCGGTTCGAGGCGCGACAGGACCGCGTGGAGGGCCGCAAGATCTGGGCCAGCGCCACCGTGTACACCGGCGAGACGCTGTGCGCGCGCGCCGAGGCATTGTTCATCGAGCCCAGGGGGATCTCGGACGCGCAGCGGGACCACCCCATCGAGGGCTGACCAGGGCGGGGGCGCGACGCGTCGGTGGCGGCGCTCAGCCCTCGCCGCGCAGGGCCTTCATCCGCTTGTGCGCCCCGGCCACGATCCGGCCGCGATCCACTCCGGAGCTGAACTCGACGCCCTTGAGATTGCCCTCCCCGCCGCAGACGTGGACCGGGCCCTCGCCGATCGACGCGAGCACCTCGTCGGCGACGTCGGCGGGCTCGCTCACGGTCATGCCCGGGAGATCCATGTCCAGACCGGCGCGGATCATCGCCGGGGTGCGGGTCACGCCGAGGATCACCTCGACCACGTCGACCCCGTGCTCGCGCATCTCGAGCCACAGGCCCTCCACGAACACCCGGCTGAAGGCCTTGGCCGCCGAGTAGATGCTCATGTCCGCGTGACCGAGGTAGCCGGCCATCGACCCCATGACCACGATGCCGCCCCGGCCGCGGGCCTTGAGCGCGGGGGCGAAGTTCCGGATGACCGCCAGCGGCGAGGTGATGTTGAGGTCGATCAGCTGCTGGACCCGCTCCATGTCCGACTCGGCGAACTCCGCGCCGTAGGTGTTGGCCCCGGCGTTGAGGACCACCAACCCCACGTCCAGCCCGTCGCAGGCGGCGGCTATCCCGTCGGCGGCACCGGGCTCGGTCAGGTCGACGGAGAGCACGCGGCACTCCACGCCCCGGGCGCGGACGGCCTCGGCGGTCTCCTCGAGGGGGCCGCTCCGGCGGGCGACCAGCACGGACGAGACGCCGGCGTCGGCCAGGCGGAGGGCGATCTCGGCACCCACTCCCTCGCTGCCGCCCACGACCAGAGCCCAGGGGCCGTACGTGGACGGATCGATCTGCTTCTTTTTGACGGGTGTCGACATAGTCTCCAGAGTATGACTAACGACAGCGACAGTCCCGAAATCGGTCGAGGTCCGCTCCCGAGGATCGAGGGCGTGGACGACTTCCAGTTGAGCAGCATGCGGGAGCGACTGGGGGACACCTTCGATCCGATCGCGGTCCCAGACCTGCCCACGCCGGATCCCGATCTCGATCGTTCGGTGGCGGAGCTGCGCAGACTGCGGGAGGCGATAGCCGGGCTCGCCCACTCGGAGGTCGAGCTGGGGGACATCGCGGACCGGTTGGCCGAGGTCGCGGACCTCCTCGAGCCCCGCGTGCCGGAGCCCGCCCGCCGGCTGGAGGCGATGTGGACCGGTGCCGGGTCCCGCCGGGCCAACCCCGTGGGCGGTCCGGAGAACCCGATCGCCCCGCCGGTGCGGTTCTCCGGGTGTGACGACGGGTCGGTGACGGCGGAGGTCACACTCGGACTGGCCTACCAGGGCCCTCCCGGGTGCGTCCACGGTGGGATCAGCGCGCTGATCATCGACCACATGATGGGCTTCGCGAACCACTGGGGAGGCCGCTACGGGATGACCGCCCACTACGAGATCGACTACCGGTCACCCACGCCGCTCCTACGGCCGCTGACGTTCCGCTCGTGGGTGGACGAGGTGGACGGCCGCAAGACCTGGACCAAGGCGACCATCCACGCGGGCGACCGGCTCTGCGTCGAGGCGCGCGGGCTCTTCCTCGAGGCGAGCGTCGCGGTACCGGGTCGCCCGGACCAGCGGTCGACCGTGGGAGACGGTGCCTGACCGGACTCGACATCCGGCCCCGGGCCACCGGCCTCGGGTTAGCGGTCTCGGGCGTCGCCGCCTCTAGTGTTGGAGGTCGACCTGCACGACCTTCTGCAGGTAGGGGGCGATCACCTCGGTCAGGCCCGAGGCCAACTGGTCCGGGTCCTCGGGCGGGAGCGAGATGAAGCTGATGCCGATCCGGGCGATGATCGAGGCGGCTAGCCGGGCCTGGCTCGCCTCGATCCGCATCCAGCTCTCGGACAGGGCCGGCACGAGGACCTCGGTGGCGCGCTCGATGAGCGGCCCCGCCTCGGTGGTGATCAGCCGCAGCAGGTCCGGCTTGATGTCCCCGGTCACGAGCGCCCGGATGAGCGGGTCACGGCTGCTGGACCGCAGGAAGCCGTTGATCCCCTCACTCAGGGCCAATTCGATCTGCCCCGGATGCCGGATGATGGAGTCCCGGATCTCCCCGGCGAAGGTCTCCGACAGCTGGAGCGCGTACGCCTGGGCCAGGCCCTGACGGTTGCCGAACGTGCTGTAGAGCGTCTGCCGGCTCAGTCCTGCGGCCTTGGCCACGTCGGACATGGTCACCGCCGACCAGTCACGGGACTCCAACAGTTCGTGCATCGCGTCGAAGACGGTGAGGCGAGGCGACCAACGCTCCCCCTGGGAATCCCCGGAGGAGCGTCGGTCACTGGTGGAGGGGCGGCGCGGCATGAGGTCCATTGTTCCTGATCTGGCGTCCGCGGGTGTGGAGGGCTACTTCACGGGCAGGAAGTCGACCTTGTCGCGGACGCCGCAGTCCGAGCAACGCCACGTGGTGGGGATCGCCGACCAGGGGGTCCCGGGAGGGAAGCCCTCACGGGGCTCGCCGGCCGCCTCGGAATAATGGTGCCCGCAGTTCGGGCACACGTACTCGCCGGTCGGCGAGATCTGGTCAGCGGCGATGTCGGTGTCCACGACCACCTTCTCCGCCACCGCGGTGGAGCCGGCGCCGGCCGCATCGACCCCGTGGCGGGCGAGGATCTTCTCGCGCTTGGACGGCTGGATGTTGGCCCGGGTGATGTCACCGTCGTAGTGGGCCAGCACGCGCTTGTCCATGACCTTGCGCCACAGCGGCGGCACGTATGCCAGGACCATCATCGTGGCGTACCCGGACGGCAGCTGCGGGGCCTGCTCGAAGCTGCGCAGGACCTGGTAGCGCCGCATCGGGTTGGCGTGGTGATCCGAATGACGCTGCAGGTGGTACAGGAAGATGTTGGTCACCAGGTGATCGGAGTTCCACGAGTGCTCCGGGCGGCAGCGCTGGTATCGGCCGGCGGAGGTCTTCTGCCGCTTGAGGCCGTAGTGCTCCAGGTAGTTGACCACCTCCAGCAGGGAGAAGCCGAAGACCGCCTGGACGAGGAGCCAGGGTGCGACCTCCCAGCCGAACACCGCGATGAGTCCGCCGAAGAGCACGACGGTCATGAGCCACGCGTTGAGGTTGTCGTTGCGGATCGTCCACGGGCTCTTGCCCAGGCGGCCGAGCCGCTCGGACTCGAGGTGCCAGGCCGACCGTGCGGAGCCCACGACGCTGCGCGGCAGGAACGCCCAGAAAGACTCGCCGAAGCGCGAGCTGGCCGGGTCCTCGGGGGTGGCGACGCGGGCGTGGTGCCCACGGTTGTGCTCGATGAAGAAGTGTCCGTACCCGGTGGTGGCCAGGGCGACCTTGGACAGCCACTTCTCGCTCCCGGCGATCTTGTGACCGAGCTCGTGAGCGGTGTTGATGCCGATGCCGCCCGTGATGGCCACGGTCCAGGCCACACCGATCGAGGCGGCGATCCCGAGACCGCCGTCGTAGCCGAGCCACGACAGGTCCTGGGCGGTCCACAGGTAGCAGGCGACGATGAGGGACGCGTACTGGAAAGGGATGTACAGGTAGGTGCACCAGCGGTAGAAGGGGTCGGCCTCGAGCCGGTCCATCACCTCGTCCGGCGGGTTCTGGCCGTCGGCTCCGACCGCCAGGTCGCCGAGGGGGATGGCGACGTAGACCAGGACGGGGAGCAGGAACCACGCGGCGGTGGCGGCCCAGCCCAGACCCAGCCCGTTGAACCCGATGACGAACGGCATCGAGAGGAACAGCCCCATCGCCGGGATCAGGCCGAGCAGCCACAGGTACCGCTTGGCGTCGGTCCACGCGTAGGGCTCGACCGCGGCGTCCGTGGCGTCACCCACTGCGGCCTCACCCAGCGCGGCGTCACCCAGCGCGGAGGTGACCTGGTCGGCGGGATCCGTCGTGTGGTCCCGGTCGGGACGCTCGTCTGCGCCCCGGGGGCGGATGTACTCGGTGCTGGACATCGTCAACGACCTCCAAGATCATTTTGTGTGGCCTACGCCACTGCCTGGACACCAGGTTAGACAAATTCACAGCCGCTGTCTAGACATGCGGGCGGATTTTGTCCAAGCAGGGTGACGACGAGGCCACCCGGCCCTGAGGCTGGCGAGGAATAAGGGGGCCGTCCGCACAGTTGTACCCACAGGCCGTCGGATCCTCTCCGACGCGGGAGGAGTGGCGGACGTGACGATGCAGCAGGCCGCCATGCGCACCTTGATGCGGGCCGAGAACAACAACATCTCGATGGACCGCAGCGTCTTCACCCGCGAGAACTTCCGACGGATCGGTCAGTTCGCGCGACCGCACACCCGGCTGATCGTCCTGTTCCTGATTCTGTCCGTGTTCGGGGCCTCCCTCGCCGTGGTGACCCCGCTGCTCGCCGGCCGGGTGGTCACGGCGATCGTGGACGGCGCCGCGGTGCGGGTCGTCTTCCTCCTCGCCGCCGCCATCGCGATGATCGGCATCGTCGAGGCGATCAACAATGTCGTCACCAGGTTCTGGTCGGCGCGTATCGGCGAAGGCCTGATCCTCGACCTGCGCCGTTCGGTGTTCGACCACGTCCAGACCATGCCGGTCGCGTTCTTCATGCGGACCCGGACCGGCGCGCTGGTGAGTCGGCTCAACAACGACGTGATGGGAGCCCAGCGGGCCTTCTCGGACACCCTCTCCGGGGTCGTGTCCAACCTCGTCCAGCTGATCCTCACCCTAGTCGTGATGGCCGGGATCAACTGGCAGCTGACCCTCATGTCGGTACTGCTGCTCCCGGTGTTCCTCTTCCCCGCCCGCTACGTGGGCAGGCGCCTGGCCAGGCTCCGTCGCGAGGCCTCCGACCTCAACGCGTCGATGAACGACCAGATGACCGAGCGCTTCAACGCCGGCGGCGCGACCCTCGTCAAGTTGTTCGGCCGCCCCGACGCCGAGTCCGCGGAGTTCGCCTCCCGTGCGGGTCGGGTGCGGGGGATCGGTGTCCGCACCGCGCTCCTCATGAGCGTGTTCATGAACTCGCTGACCCTGGTCTCCACCCTGGCTCTCGCGTTGGTCTACGGCGTCGGCGGCTGGTTCGCGCTCACCGGTGGGATGGACGCCGGCTCCGTCGTGGCCCTCGCCCTCCTGCTGACCCGCCTGTACGGCCCGCTGACCTCGCTCGCCAACGCGCCGATGGACGTGGTGACCGCCATCGTCAGCTTCGAGCGGGTCTTCGAGGTCCTGGACCTGGACCCGCTGCTCAAGGACGCCCCCGACGCGGTCGACGTGCCCGAGGGCCCCGCCGCCATCGAGTTCGACGACGTCCGGTTCTCCTACCCCTCGGCCGACAAGGTCTCCCTGGCCTCGCTGGAGGAGGTCGCCGTGCTCGACACCCGCGGCGGGCAGGAGGTCCTGCACGGGGTCAGCTTCCGCGCCGAGCCGGGACAGATGATCGCGCTGGTCGGGTCGTCAGGTGCAGGCAAGTCGACCATCGCGTCGCTGCTCCCGCGGCTCTACGACGTGGACTCGGGGGCGGTGCGGGTGGCGGGCCTCGACGTGCGCGAGGTCACCTCGTCGTCGTTGCGCAGGACGGTGGGCATGGTCACCCAGGACGGCCACCTCTTCCACGACACGATCCGGGCCAATCTCACCTTCGCCCGCCCGGAGGTGACCGACGACCTCGTGTGGCACGCCCTGCGCCGGGCGCGGCTCGAGGACCTGGTCCGGTCGTTGCCCGACGGGCTGGACACCGTCATCGGCGACCGCGGGTACCGCCTCTCCGGCGGCGAGAGGCAGCGCCTGACCATCGCGAGACTGCTCATCGCGGAGCCCTCCGTGGTGGTGCTGGACGAGGCCACCAGCGCACTGGACTCCACCAACGAGTCCGCGGTCCAGGAGGCCCTCACCGAGGCGATGTCCCACCGGACGTCCCTGGTGATCGCCCACCGGTTGTCCACCGTCCGCGCCGCCGACCGCATCCTCGTGCTGGAGGGCGGCAGCGTGGTGGAGTCGGGCACCCACACCGAGCTGTTGGCCGCGGGCGGGCGCTACAGCGAGCTGTACGAGACCCAGTTCGCGGACCAGGAGTAGCAGCCGCGCCGGCGGGGCCGGTCGGGAGTACTCCCACCGGTCGACAGCACCGTCGACAGCACCCCTGTCAGTAGCGTCCCTCGGCGATCGCGTCGTGGACCCGGTCTGTCTCGGCGTCGGTCCGGCGCGGGGGGTCCAGGATCCGGGCCCACATCTGCGCGGCGTCCGGCCCGAAGGTGTGACCGTGGCCGGCCGGGACGTCCGCGGAGAACACCATGTCCAGGGTGACCTGCCAGAACGTCACGAAGGGGGTCCACCGCACCCCCGGGTCGAGATCGGGGCCCAGCGGTTCTCGCAGCCAGTCCGGGCGCTGCAGCAGGAGGTCGGGCGACCACCAGGTGATGGGATCGGACGCGTGCTGCCAGTAGACGATCCGCGGAGAGGACCAGGGTGTGCCGTCGAGATCCAGGTCCGGTCCGCCCGCGGCGAAGCGCACGTGTTCACCGCCGTCGATCACCGGTAGCCGCTCCGGTGAACCGGCATCGCGGCGGTCGGTGAGGTAGGACCACTGCGGAGAGAAGTTGGGCGTGCCCACCCACAGGGCGCCGTCGGTCCGGGCCACCATGTCCTGGGCACCACCGAAGGCGGTCTGGCCCCCGAAGGAGCCGAGGCTCTCCCCGAAGGCGACGAGCGCGGGGCGACGAGCCTCGGGCACCTCCGCGACGGCCCGCTCCACCGCCTCGAACAAGGCGCGTCCCGCTCGCTGTGGCGACTCGCGATCGGCCACGAACGCCAGAGGACTGGGCAGGAAAGAGTACTGCATGGCCGCGATCGCGGAGTCCCCACCGGTGGTGTACTCGAGGGCCCCGGCGACGCGGGGGTTGACCCATCCGCGCCCGGTGGTGGTGGCGACGGCCAGCACGGATCTGTCGAATGCTCCCGTGCGGTGGAGCTCGTCCACCACGAGGTCGGCGGCCTCCTCGACGGTGCCGGCCGCGTCATGCCCGGCGTAGACGCGGATCGGGGTGCGCGCCGCCCGCCCCGTCACCTCCTCGATCTCACCCGCGGTGGGGCCGCCCGCGACGAAGGTCCGGCCCTCCCTGCCCAGGCTCTCCCACGCCTGCGCGGAGACCGGCGACCCCGACCTCTCGGCGGCGCGGGGTTGTCGCACTCCGTCGGCGGTGCCGTGGTCCGCGGCGGAGGCCGTCCTGTCGGCCAGGCCGATCACCCCGCGGTAGACGAACCCGTTGATCGACAGCACCGCGATGAGGAGCACGAGACCCAGTGCCACCATGCGGGCGACGGGGGCCGGGACATGGGGTGCGGCGATCCGGGTCAGCGCCGCCGTGCCGCGCCGGATCGACCTGGCCGCCGCGAGGATGACCGTCGCGACCAGTAGTGACAGGACCAGGACGAGCAGGTAGTTGGCGCGGTCGATGCGTTCGATGCCGGCCAGGTCCCGGGTGATCTGCTGCCACCAGGACCCCAGGACCAGGAACGTCGGGACGGTCACCGCGGCCACGACGGCCAGGGACCACCAGCCGATCCTGCGCAGGCGGGCGGGATGGTCCGGGGAGATGCCGCAGGAGCGGACCGCCCATGCGATCAGGCAACCCAGACCGTACCCGGTCGCGAGGCTGATCCCGGTCGCCACGGCCTGGAGGGGCCACACCCGCGGCAGCAGGGAGGGCGTCATGGACCACACGAAGAACAGCAGCGCCACGGCCAGTCCGACCGGATGCAGGGAACGGGTGAAGCCGCGGATCGTCTCCGTCGACGGTGTCGTGGTCAAGACCGGTCCAGGGGTGAGAAGACCGTGGCGGAGCGCCAGGCGCGTGAGCGGAGTCTATCCCGCCCACGCGCCCTGGCGGCTCAGCTCTCGAGGTGGAGCCCCAGTTCGCGCGCCGCGAGCGCGGCGTACTTGGAGGTCTGCTCGAAAGCCGACTCCAGGGGGTTCGCGTCGGTGACGTCGGCGATCTCGTTCCACCGCTCGGCCACGACCTCGGGGGTGCGGGCGTTGTCCGGGAGGTAGATCCCGCGGCTCTCGACCATCTGGGAGACGGCGAACACGCCGGCGCCGGCACCGAGGATGGTCTTGGTGGGGGCCTCCTCGCTGACCATGAACAGGGCGCCGGGAGCGATGGTCTCCGGGCCCATGATGTCCAGCACGCGCTGTGGGAGCAGGTCCTCGGTCATGCGGGTGGCGGCCGTGGGGGCGATCGAGTTGACCCTGATGTTCTTCTTGGCGCCCTCGATGGCCAGCACGTTCATCAGGCCGACCAGGCCGGACTTGGCGGCGGCGTAGTTGGACTGGCCGAAGTTGCCGTAGATGCCCGAGGACGAGGTGGTCATGAGGATGCGGCCGTATCCGGCCTCGACCATGTGGGGCCAGACGGCCTTGGTGCAGTTGACCGATCCCATGAGGTGGACCTCGAGGACCTTGCGGAAGTCGTCGGTGTCCATCTTGCCGAACGACTTGTCGCGCAGGATGCCGGCGTTGTTCATGAGGATGTCGATGCGTCCCCACTTGTCGATGACCGAGGAGACCAGGGCGTCGACCGCGGCCTCGTCGGTGATGTCGTTGCCGTCGACCATGGCCTCGCCGCCGGTGGCGACGATCTCGTCGACGACGCGCTGGGCCGGGGAGGAGGTGCCGCCCTCGCCGTGGACGTCGCCACCGAGGTCGTTGACGACGACCTTAGCACCGCGCTCGGCCAGGGCGAGCGCGTAGGCGCGGCCGAGGCCGCCTCCGGCGCCGGTGATGATCGCGACGCGGTCGGTGAAATCGATGGGATTGACCATGGGTGACTCCTGGTGTTGAGAGGGGGTCGGTTCAGTTGGTGGGTGGCTGTGCTGCGACGAGGCCCTGCTGCGACGAGGCCCTGCTGCGAGAGGACGCTGCCGGCTCGGGGCTCTGCTCGGACACGGCCCCGCGGCGGGGGACGCGGTGGTCCGGATCGCCCCGCGTCGGCGCCGGTCAGCCCAGCTCGCCGCGGACGTACGACTCGTAGGCCGGGAGATCGAGGAAACCGTGACCGGACAGGCCGATCACGATGGACGGACCCGTGCCCGCCTCCCCGGTGTGCCTGCGGGCCTCGGCGAACGCGCCCGCGAGGGCGTGGGTGGACTCGGGCGCGGGCACGATGCCCTCGGCCTTGGCGAACTCGACACCGGCGGCAAAGGCGACGTTCTGCTCCACCGCGATCGAGTCGAGCAGTCCGAGGTGCTTGACGTGACTGACCAGGGGCGCCATCCCGTGGTACCGGAGACCGCCCGAGTGGATGGGGTCCGGGACGAACTCCTGGCCCAGCGTGTACATCTTCATGAGCGGGGTCAGACCCGCCACGTCACCGTGGTCGTAGCGGAACTCGCCCTCGGTCATGGACGGGCAGGCGGTCGGCTCGACGGCGACGATCCTCGTCTGCGCACCGGTCAGGTTCTCGCGGATGAACGGGAACGCCAGTCCAGCGAGGTTGGAGCCGCCCCCGGCGCATCCGAAGACGAAGTCGGGCGCGGTCTCCCCGAACATCTCGAGCTGCTTGAGGGCCTCCTCGCCGATGATCGTCTGGTGCAGGCACACGTGGTTGAGGACGGACCCCAGGGAGTAGCGGGCCTCGGGGTCGCCCGCGGCCACCTCGACCGCCTCCGACACGGCCATGCCGAGCGACCCCGGGGTGTCGGGGTCCTTGGCGAGGAAGGACCGGCCCGCCTCGGTCAGGTCGGAGGGACTCGGGTGCACGGACGCGCCGAAGGTCTCCATGAGCATCCGGCGGTAGGGCTTGGACTCGAAGGAGGCCTTGACCTGCCAGACCTCGACCTCGATGCCGAAGGCCTGACCGGCGAACGCCAGCGACGCGCCCCACTGCCCGGCGCCGGTCTCGGTGGTGAGCTTGGTGATGCCCTCCGCGGCGTTGTAATACGCCTGGGCCACGGCCGTGTTGGGCTTGTGCGAGCCGACCGGGCTGGTGCCCTCGTACTTGTAGTAGATCCTCGCCGAGGTGCCGAGAGCCTTCTCCAGTCGGCGGGCCCGGATGAGGGGCGAGGGCCGCCACAGCCGGTAGATCTCCCGCACCTCCTCCGGGATCTCGACGTACCGCTCTCCGGTGACCTCCTGCTCGATGAGCGCCATCGGGAACAGCGGCGCCAGGTCCTCCGGTCCGAGCGGCTCCTTCGTCCCCGGGTGCAGGTGCGGCGCCATCTGCTCGGGCAGGTCGGCCTGGATGTTGTACCAGTGGGTCGGCATCTCGCTCTCGGGGAGCAGTGCCTTGACCAGAGGGGCCGTGACCAGCGAGCCGGATGCGGGGTCAGACGTCATGTGGGGTCCTCGGAAGATGTGGGGAGGGGTGAGCCACACCTCATCTTAGGAGGTCGCGCCGCATGGGGAGGTGCGGGATCCGTTCATCCAGGTAGTCCGGGCCGCAGCGGAGGAACCCGAACTGCTCGTACCACCTCTCGAGGTGGGACTGGGCGCCTATCTCGACGGGCAGCTCGCCGCAGAGCTCGAGGCCGTGACGGATCAGAAGACCGGCGATCCCCCGCCCTCGCCACCCGGGTGCCGTGCACACCCGGCCGAGGTGCATGACCCCACCGTGGACCCCCGACCCGAACACGCGCAGGGTCGCCACCAACTCGTCCGGACCGGGGTCGGTGGCCGGAGCCCAGGCCAACAGGTGCGTGGTGCCGGGGTCGGCGTCGACCTCGTCGATCTCCGCGTACGGGCAGTCCTGCTCCGCGACGAAGACGTCCACGCGCAGCTTGTACAGCGCGTGGACGTCCAGCGGACCCAGCCCGGCCAACGGAGAGGCGACGACTCTCCAGGGAGAGTCGTGCTCACTCATCGTCTGCAGGTCAGGGCTTGTCGGCCGGGGTATCCCCGGCCGGATCGTCGTCCGAGGGCTGCGGCGCGGAGCCGGCCGCCGCGCCCGGCGTGGCGCTGCCGGCTGCGGGAGAGGTGCCGTTCGACTGGTCCGCGGGCCCCTCGGGATCGGGGGAGTCGATGGTGAGGTCCTCACCGGTCTCGGACTCACCGGCGGTGGTGGAACCGGAGGTGGTGTCGGCGGGCGGCGCCGACGGGGAGCCGGAGGGCGACGCGCCCGCGGGCTCGGTGGAGGCCGTCGTCCTCGGAGTGGTCACGGGCGCGGCACCGGAACGCTCCTGGTCGCGCAGGAAGTACGCGGCGGCACCCGCGACGGCCGCGCCGCCCGCGAGCCCGACGATCCACAAGGGGGCCAGGCGGCGCCGGGTCTTGGGCTTCTCCTGGGGGGCCGTGAGAACGGACGACTGCTCCCGGAGGGCCTCGGCGTGCTGCTTGGCGTCCGCGGCCAGGTTGCCCAGGATCTCCGCCTGTTCCGCGCGGCGGTCACGCAGCACCTGGATACCG
Organism: Dietzia sp. 2505; assembly: GCF_040546785.1. Taxonomy (NCBI): domain Bacteria; kingdom Bacillati; phylum Actinomycetota; class Actinomycetes; order Mycobacteriales; family Dietziaceae; genus Dietzia; species Dietzia sp. 2505. The sequence goes on from NZ_JBEPON010000003.1 coordinate 168,217, forward strand.
CGGCTCGCGCCGAAGAGGGCCAGGCCCGCGGGCCCACGGGTGGCGGCCACGGCGGCCTCGCCGAGGAAGCGGGGGTCCTTGAGGTCGAACGCCTTCCGGGCCGCGGTGCCGGCCTTCTCCAGGTCCTTCTCGGCGGACTTGATGGCCTTGCGCTCGGCGGCGCGATCGCTTCGTGTGCTCATGGGTAGATGGTGGCACAGCCCTCGGACAGCGACCACCACCTCGCCGACATCCACCGGGACCGCGTGGCAGGATGGTCGTCGTGAGCATCGCAACGCAGAAGGCAACCATCCACACGAACAAGGGCGACATCGTCGTCGATCTGTTCGGCAACCACGCCCCGGAGACGGTCGCGAACTTCGTCGGCCTGGCCGACGGGTCGAAGGACTACTCCCAGGCCAACGCCAAGGGCGAGAAGTCCGGCCCGTTCTACGACGGTTCGATCTTCCACCGCGTCATCTCCGGGTTCATGATCCAGGGCGGCGACCCCACGGGAACCGGCCGCGGCGGCCCGGGCTACCAGTTCAAGGACGAGTTCCACCCGGAGCTCCAGTTCACCGAGCCGTACCTGCTGGCCATGGCCAACGCAGGCCCGGGGACCAACGGTTCGCAGTTCTTCGTCACCGTGGGCCCCACGCCGCACCTGAACAACCGGCACACCATCTTCGGGAAGGTCGCGGACGCCGACTCGCAGAAGGTCATCGACGCCATCGCCACCACCAAGACCGGGGCGATGGACCGCCCGGTCGAGGACATCGTGATCGAGTCCATCGAGATCTCCTGACTCCTGACCCCCGGGGTCGTGGCGACACGGCCCGGCCAGCGGCGCGGGCACCGGAACACCGGTCCCGCGCCGTAGGTCTATCCGCGAGGTCTATCCACGACGATCCAGGAACGGTGACAGCACTCCAGCTCATGACCACCCAGACGCACAGCGGCGGCGCCGTCTCCCGCTTCTTCCGACGCCAGCCTGTGACCGCGTGGCTCATCACCGCCAGTCTCGCGGTCTACGCCGCCACGGTCGCCCAGTCGCGGAGCATGCTGAGCAACCACACCTCGGCGCTGTTCGAGGCCACGGCGCTCTATCCGCCGCTGGTCGCGGCGCGGGACGAGTGGTGGCGCCTGATGACCTCGGCCTTCCAGCACTTCGGGCCGATGCATCTCCTTCTCAACATGTACATGCTGTGGATCCTCGGTCTGGGCATCGAGCGCAGCATCGGACACGCCCGTTTCTTCGCGCTGTACCTGGTCTCGGCCTTCGGCGGTTCCGTCGCCGTGATGTTCTACGGCCAGAACGCGCTCACGGCGGGGGCGTCCGGCGCCATCTTCGGCCTCATGGGTGCGTACGCGATCGTCGCGATGTCGATGCGCCTGGACGTCAAGGGGATCGGGATACTGCTGGTGCTGAACATCGGCGTCAGCTTCCTCGTCCCCGGCATCTCCCTCGCCGCTCACCTGGGCGGCCTGGTGGTGGGCGCGCTCGGAGCGCTCGTCCTGGTGGTCCTGCCCCGTCGACTGCCGGGACGGGTGGGTCGGGGCGGGCGGGAGACCGTGTCGTGGCTCGCCTACCTGGCACTGGTGGCGCTCGTCGCGGTGGCCGCCTGGTACGCGGCCGACACCATGCAGTTGGGCTACGTCCTCAGGCGCTAGTTTCGCCCGGCCCGCCGGTATGCGGCCCGGCGGAGCCCGGCCCGGCGGAGCCCGGCCCGGCGGACCCCGGCGCCCGGGTCCCCCCGAATCCCAGGCCCACCAGTCTCTCCATCACCTCACGCGGATCGGTCCCCAGGTCTCCCCGGGTGAACACGTCGAGCTGCTCCCGCCCCCGGTCGTCCACGTACTCCAGTCGCATGAGGTGCTGGCGTGCGCCCCATCTCGCGACCCCGAGCGCGCGCGCCTCGACGACCTGCGCCGGCGGTACGAACACCACGCCACCGAGTTTCTTGATCGCGAGCTGCCCGTCCACCACCTCGATCCGGGGACGCCGCATCAACTGCATCACCCCCGCGGGGACCACGAGCAGCGCCAGCAGCCCGGTGAGGATGAGCCCCAGGGGATCCCGGTTGGTCAGTCCCACCACCACCGCACCGACACCGAGGGCGATCTGCGCGGCTGGCCACAGGGTCCCCGGGCCCCACGACGCGGCCCGGTGTCCCTCGGTCGACGCTGCTGTCTCACTCATTCCGCCATCCTCCCTTATCCACAGGCGCAATCCACAGTGTGGATGAATCACACTGGTGGAGTTCGATCGGCGTTCGAGAGGGCAGCACCCCGACCTGCGGCGTCGTCCTCGTCGTCGTCATAGAGGGTTTGTCCCCAGTGTGGAGGGAGTTGTCCACAGCCTGTGTGCGCGGGCGCGGGCGTCGCTAACGCCGGTCACTTCGCCGAATACACCACCTTGACCTGCATGGATGTCAATTCGATGAGAAAATGCAGGTCACCCCCCGCGACGTGCGGGGGGTGACCTGTGAATTAAGCTGTGGAATGCGCGGAACGGCGTTCCGGTAGAACGGGTGTCAGCGCCAGTTCATGGTCATGAGCAGCCCGACCACGGCCAGCCCGAACCCGATGGCGAAGTTCTGCCAGGTCTCGAGTGCCTGCATGAACGGGATCCGCTCACCGGCGATGTAGTAGGTCACCAGCCACGCCAGCCCCAGGATCATGAGACCGAACATCACGATCAGGTACCACTGCGCGGTGGGCGTCCCCTTGACCTTGACGGGGGTGCGGCTGACGGCCGCGTCGGTGTACTCGGTCTTCGACCGGACCTTTGACTTGGGCATGACGTCCTCGCACTGGTGGGGCTGATCCAGGCCACTCTACCAAGCCCCGCCGGGGACGTTCATCTCAACGACAGCAGTACGCTGCATCTATGCGCATCCTCGTCGTCGACAACTACGACAGCTTCGTCTACAACCTGGTCCAGTACCTGGGGCAGCTCGGCGCGACGTGTGAGGTGTGGCGGAACGACGACGAGAGACTCGCCGGCCCGGACGGTGGCTACGACCCGGCGTCGCTGGCGGGCGTGGTCGCCGAGTTCGACGGCGTCCTGCTCAGCCCGGGCCCGGGGACGCCGGACCGGGCGGGGGCGACGATCCCGCTGATCGGGGTCTGTGGGCGTGCGGGTGTCCCGGTGCTGGGCGTGTGCCTGGGACACCAGGCGATCGGCGAGGCCTTCGGCGCCACGGTCGACCGGGCCGCTGAACTCATGCACGGCAAGACGAGCCGGGTCACCCACGACGACTCGGGCGTCCTCGCCGGGATCCCCACCCCGTTCACGGCGACCCGCTACCACTCGCTCACGGTGCTGCCGGAGACCGTCCCGGAGGAGCTCGTGCCCACCGCGTGGACCGGGTCCGGTTTGATCATGGCGATGCGGCACCGCGAACTGCCCGTCCACGGGGTCCAGTTCCACCCCGAGTCGGTGATGAGCGACGGCGGCCACCGCATGCTGGCCAACTGGCTGGGCATGTGCGGCGAGCAGCCCGCGGAGACCCTGGTGGCGGGTCTGGAGCAGGAACTCGACCGGGCCCGCGGCGCAGCGCTCGCCTGACAGGCCGCACCGCCCCGCGGCCCGCGGCCCCGCGGCCCCACGCCCGGCGCCCGGCGGCCGGCGGCCCCGCGCCCGGCGGCCCGGTGGCCCGGCGCCCGGCGGACCGGGACGCGCATCGAGAAGAGCGTTCCGCGCAGATCTTTTCGGCCGATGCGTTCGGAACGGTCTTCTCGATGGGGGGCGGGGTCGCGATGAAGGGGCGGTGCGCGGGGCGGGGAGCGGGTTGCTCGTCGGGGCTCAGCCGGGGCCGGGCACGAGGCCGAAGCGGATCACGCGGACGACGACCTGGTCGTTGACCCCGGCCTCACCGACCGGCGGCTGCTGGGAGAAGATCTGGCCCACCCGGGTGAGGTCGGGATCGTTCTGCGGCAGCTCGACCAGCTGACCGCGGCCTCCCCGCCACCCGGCCCGCTCGAGCTCGCCCAGCGCCTCGGGCACGGTGTCGCCCACGAGATTCGGCATGAGGAACCGGTTCCCCGCGGAGACCTGCAGCGTGATCGTGGCGCCCTTGAGCTGGGTCTGCCCGGCCGGGGTGGACTGGTCCACCACCTCGCCCTCCGGCGCGGTGCCGTCGACCCTGCGGGTGTCCACGCGGAATCCGAGGCCCTCGAGGGTCGCCCGCGCCGAGTCGATGGACTGGCCCACCACCCCCGGCACCTGGAGCTGCTCGGGACCGGACCCCACCGTCAACCTGACGGGTCGATCGGACGGTACCTGGGCGCCCGGCGCGGGATCGGTGTCCACGACCTTGTCCTGGTCCTCCGCGGTGGACGGGCGGGCCTCGTTCTCCGGGACCACCTGGAACCCGGCCTCCTCCAGGGCCACCCGGGCGTCCACCGGGGACATCCCCATGACGTTGGGCACGGAGAGGATGGGCTTACCCGTGGACACCACGAGGATGATCTCCGACCCGACGGGCAGGCGCTTGCCGGCGATCGGATCGGAGGCGACCACCAGGCCCTCGGGCACCCGAAGGTCCGGCTTCAGGTTCTCGACGGGCTGGAGCCCCAGGGCGGTGAGCTCGTCGATCACCTCCTGCACCGGCCGCTGTGCGACCTCGGGGACGGTGACCTCCTGGACCTGGACCACGCCGCCGTTCCGGTCGGACGCCGCCCAGATGGAGACCGCCGCCACGACACCCAGGACCAGCAGGACCGCGAGGGCGATCGTCACCGCGCGGGGGCGCCTGCCGTCCCGGCCGCGGTCGGCGGGGTCCGGTTCCCGCGAGGTACCGGCGGCCAGTCCGGGCAGCGCGTGCGCCTCGGTCGGGGCCTCGGACGGCGGGATCCGGTCGGCGCGGCCCGAGCCGAAGCCCGCCCCGGCGAAGCCGTGGGGTGCGTCGGGCCGTTGTCCGTCGTCGAGCTCGTCGTCGGAGAGCACGAGAGGGGCGGCCGGCCGGCCGCCGCTCAGGACGGCGAGCAGGTCGGTGCGCATGTCCCCGGCGGTGTCGTACCGGTTCTCGGGGTTCTTGGCCATCGCCTGCATGACCACGGCGTCGACGTACCGGCCGACCTCCGGATTGATCGCGGAGGGCGGCCGCGGGGACTCGCGGACGTGCTGGTACGCCACGGCGACGGGGGATTCCCCGGTGAACGGCGGGGCTCCGGCCACCATCTCGTACAGGACGCAGCCGGCCGAGTACAGGTCCGATCGGGCGTCCACCGTCTCGCCCCGGGCCTGCTCAGGGCTGAGGTACTGGGCGGTGCCGAGCACGGACGAGGTGTTGGTGAGGGTCGAGCTGGCGTCGCTGACCGCGCGCGCGATGCCGAAGTCCATGACCTTGACGGCCCCGTCGCGCGAGATCATGATGTTCGCCGGTTTGACGTCGCGGTGGATGATCCCCTTCTTGTGGGAGAAGTCGAGGGCGCCGCAGACGTCGGCCATCACCCCGAGTGCGCGTTCCACCTCCAACGGACCATCCATCTTGACGATGTCGCGGATCGTGTCGCCCTCGACCAGTTCCATGACGATGTAGGGCAACGCGCCGTCGTCGGTGCGCTCCTCGCCCGTGTCGTAGATCGCCACGATGGAGGGGTGGTTGAGCGACGCCGAGTTCTGCGCCTCGCGGCGGAAGCGCTGGTAGAAGGTCTCGTCGCGGGCCAACTCGGGCCGCATGATCTTGACCGCCACGTCACGGCCGAGGACGGTGTCCCGCCCCCGGTGGACCTCGGACATGCCGCCGAATCCGAGGACCTCCCCGATCTCGTACCGTCCCGCCAGCAGGTGAGGTGTGGTCATCCGCCGTCACCTCCCCTGCCGTCGTTCGCGGCCGCGTTCGGGTTCGCGTTGCCACCCGCGTTGCCGCCCCCGTCGCCCTGGCCGCCCTGGCCCGGCGGGACGAAGGAGTTGAACTCGGATGTCAGCGAATCGAGCATGTCCTGCAGGTCGGGCGCGGGCGGGAGGACGGTCGGCGACGGCTCCGGCTGGGGCGGCGGAGTGGGCTCGGGGGCCGGGGCGGGGGCCGGCGCCTGGGTGGTCTGGGTCTGGGTCTGCGGCGCCGACGTCGTGGGGGGCGTCGACGGGGTGGTCCCGCCGAACAGCCCGCCGGGCCCGAAGAGCCCGGCGTTGGACAGCGCGACGGCGACCGCGACCGCGAGTGCCGCGAGCAGGATCACCCCGATGAGGAACCAGCCGGCGCACCCCGCCCCGCCGCGTCGACGACGCGGCCGGGTGGTGACCGGCGGGGCGGGGTGGCGGCGCGCGGGCGAGGATGCGGCAGTCTGCGCGGGCGCCCGCTCCGTCCGGTACTGCGGCCGGGCCCCGGTCTGGGCGGCCGGCCCGTGCTGGAGCCTCGTGTACGCCCTGGTGGGGTCCGGACCCGCGCCGCTCCCCGTCCGGGGGGTCTCGTCGGGCAGGACGGTGGTGGCGGCCGTGGCCGCGGCTCCCGCGGCTGCTCCGAGGACCCCACCGGCGGCGGCTCCGGCGACGAACGCCCCCGGCGGTCGGGGATCGCGCCCGGCACGCACGTCGGCCACCGCCTCGGCGAAGGCCTCGCCGTCCGGGTACCGGCGAGCCGGATCCTTGACCATGGCGTCGGCGAGGAGCCTGCGGACCGGCGTCGGCACCGAGTCGGGCAGCGGTGGCGGCGTCTCCCGGACGTGCATCATCGCCACGCTCACCGGCGAGTCGGCCACGAACGGCCTGCGCCCGGAGACGCACTCGTACCCCACCACGCCGAGCGAGTACACGTCACCGGCCGGGGTGGTCTCGTGCCCCATGGCCTGTTCGGGGGCGATGTACTGAGCGGTGCCCACGACCATCCCGGCCTGGGTGACCGCCGCGGACCCCATCGACTTGGCGATGCCGAAATCGGTGAGTTTGACCTGACCGGAGGGCGTGATGAGGATGTTGCCCGGCTTGACGTCCCGGTGCACCAACCCGATCGCGTGTGCGGCGTTGAGCGCGCGACCGGTCTGCTCCAGCATGTCGAGGGTGTGACGCAGCGGGAGCGATCCCTCGCGGGACAGGACGTCGGACAGCGGCTCGCCCACCACGAGCTCCATGACCAGGTAGGACAGTGGGCTCCCCGAGGCCGGGTCGTCGATCTGCCCGTAGTCGTAGACCGTCGCGATCCCCGGGTGCGAGATCCGTGCCGTCACCTTGGCCTCGGACCGGAACCGCTCCACGAACTCCTGGTCGGAGGAGAACTCGGCCTTGAGCACCTTGACCGCCACGTGCCGGTCCAGCACCGCGTCGGCGGCCTCCCAGACCTGGCCCATCCCGCCCGTGGCGATCAGACGCAACAGGCGGTACCGGCCGGACAGGAGCGCTCCGGAGTTGAGGCTCATCCGGCGCCCCCGAGGAGGGCACCGAGGACCTCGCGCCCGATGGGGGCGGCGTAGGTGGAGCCCACCGTGTCCCGGGTGACGCCCGGCCCGGATTCAATCGCCACGGCCACGGCCACGTCCTGCCCGGGCACGAACGCGATGTACCAGGTGTAGGGGACGGACTCCGCGGCGTCCACGCCGTGTTCCGCGGTGCCGGTCTTGGAGGCGATGGTCACCCCGGGCAGGCCGCCCCCGGCGTTGCGCTCGGCGCCCTCCATGAGCTCGGTGAGGGTGCCGGCCTGCTCGTCGGTGAGGGCGCGTCCGGCGTCCTCGGGGGTGAACCCCTGCACCACGGAGAGGTCCGGCGCCGTGAGTGAACGGATCAGCTGAGGCTGCATACGCACCCCGCCGTTGGACACGGTGGCGGCCACCATGGCGTTCTGCAGTGTGGTCATGCGGACATCGCTCTGGCCGATCGAACTCATGGCGAGTTGGGCGCTGTCCTCCATCTGGCCGAGCCCGGACGGCGCCGCGGGGATCCCGAGCTCGTCCGGCTCACTGCCGTCCACACCGAAGCGCTCCGCCATCTCGGTGAACGCGTCGGTACCGATCTCCTGGCTGAGCTCCACGAAGGGCACGTTGCAGGACAGCTCGAACGCGGTGCGGAGGGTGACGGTGCCGCCACCGCAGGTCTGGCCCGCGTAGTTCTGCAGGAACGTGGAGGTTCCGGGCAGCAGGGTGCGGTCCGCGCCGGACACCGGGGTCTCCGGTCCCATCCCGGACTCGAGTGCGGCGGCCGTGGTGATGACCTTCATGGTGGACCCGGGCGGCAGGGACTGCTGGGTGGCGTGGTTGAGCAGCGGCCGGTCGGGGCTCTGTTCGATCCGCCCCATCTCCTGCGTGCGGACGGTCTGCTCCTGGCTGGACAGGGCGTTCGGATCGAAGGACGGGCTGGAGGCCAGCGCCAGCACCTCCCCGGTGGAGGGTCGGACCGCCGCCACGGAGCCCACGAAGGGCCCCTGACCCGCGCCCCGCTGCAGCGCCGCGTAGGCGACCTCCTGGGCGGCGGGGTCGAGGGTCAGCTCCACCGAACCGCCCTGGGGGGTGCGACCGGAGATGAGCCCGGAGATGCGTTGGGAGAGCAGCCGCGGGTCGGACCCGTTGAGGAACGCGTCCTGGGACTGTTCGATCCCCGAGGTCGCGAACTGCAGGGAGTAGTACCCGACCGTCGGGCCGAACGCGGTCGGGCCGGTGGGATAGGTGCGCTCGAACTCGTACCTGCCCTCCGAGGGGACCGACATGGCCAGCACCCGGCCGCCGGCGGTGATCTGCCCGCGCTGGCGGGAGTACTCGTCGAGCAGCATCCGGGTGTTGCGGGGGTCGGCACGCAGGTCGTCGGCGCGGAAGACCTGCACCCAGGTGAGCTGGAGGAGCAACGCCACGACCATGACGATGGCGGCGATCGCGATCCTGCGGATGGCGGCGTTCACGCGGCGCTCACCCGGACTTCCGGACGCGGGAGAGCAGCGGGGTCCGCATCATGCCCGTGGCGGCCTCGGCCAGCGCGGGTGCCTGGCGCGGGGTCGGCAACGGCCGCCGGGCGTCGTCCGACAACCGGAGCAGGATGGCCAGCAGGGCGTAGTTGGCGAGCAGGCTCGACCCGCCGTAGGCCATGAACGGCAGGGTGAGCCCGGTGAGCGGGATGAGGGTGGAGACCCCGCCGACCACCACGAACACCTGGATGGCCACGGTGAAGGCCAGGCCGACGGCGACGAGTTTGCCGAAGCTGTCCCTGATGGTCAGACCCACGCGGATCCCGCGCAGCACGATGATCGTGTAGATCATCAGCACGGCGGCGAGGCCGATCAGGCCCAGTTCCTCGCCGATCGTGGAGGTGATGAAGTCGGTGCCCGCGAACGGCACCTGGTCCGGCCGCCCGTTGCCGAGCCCGGTGCCGCCCATGCCGCCGGAGGCGAGACCGAACAGGGCCTGCGAGCTCTGGTAGCCGCCGGTGTCGAAGTAGACGAACGGGTCCTGCCAGATCTGGAACCGCACCCGCACGTGCCCGAACAGTGCGTAGGCCAGCACGCCACCGATGCCCACCAGCACCACGCCGATGAGCAACCAGCTCACCCTCTCGGTGGCCACGTAGAGCATGGTGAGCACGGTGGCGAAGAGCAGGAGCGCCATCCCGAGGTCCGTGTTGAACACCAGCACGCCCAGGGACAGGAACCACGCCACGATGATCGGCCCGAGGTCACGCCCGCGGGGCAGGTCCACACCGAGGATCCGCCGACCGGCGCTGGTGAACAACTCCCGCTTCTCGACCAGGATCGAGGCGAAGAAGATGATGAGCAGGATCTTGGCGAACTCGCCGGGCTGGATGGTGAAGCCGGGCAGGATGATCCAGTTCTTGGCGCCGTTGATCTCGGAGAACCGGGCGGGCAGCACCGCCGGGATGGCCAGCAACACCAGGCCGGCGAAACCCATGGTGTAGCCGTACCGGGACAGCACCCGGTGGTCCCGGAGGAAGTACAGGACGGCCGCCATGAAGGCCAACCCGATCAGGGTCCACAGCAGCTGCCGGGTGACGTCCATCCCCGGCGGGTCGGTGCCGTTGGCGACGGCGCGCGCCGCGTACGCCAGGTCGAGGCGGTAGATCAGGACCAGGCCCAGGCCGTTGAGCAGGGCGACGGCCGGCAGGAGAACGGGGTCCGAGAAGGGCGCCAGCCACCGGATCAGCAGATGGGCGCCGCCGCACAGACCGAGGTAGGCGAGGGTGAGCCAGAGCAGCGTGAGGCTGAGCTCCTGTTCCTGGGCCAACTGGACCAGGAGCAACGCGAAGCCGACGATCACCGACGCGGCGACCAGCAGCACGAGCTCCTTGCCGCGGCGGGGCGGGGCCGGGGCCGCCTGCGTTCCGGGTGCGGGGGCGGTCACCGGTCAGCTCACCGCCCGGCAGTCGACTCCCGGCACGGGGGCCGGGGCGGGACGGGGCGAGAGCTGCGGGGACGGTTCCGGGGATGGTTCCGGGGCCGGTCGGGGGGACGTGGTGGGGGACGACGGCGAGGTGGTGGCCTCCGCCGGCTCCGCGCGCGGGTCCCCGCCCTCTCGCCGGGGCTCGCACGCCGGCAGCAGGTTGTCCTGCGCGAGGCGGGCGACCTGGGCGTTGGCATCGGCGAGGCTGCCGGACGGCATCCCGGCCCGCACCGACTCGCGGGCCGGCTCGCGCAGGTCACCGAGGGTGAAGACGTCGCACCCGGACGGGATCGCATCCGGGTCGTGGAGGGTGAGGGCACCGTTCGCGGACAGACACGCCACCTGACTGACCGAGGCGAGGGAGATGCCGAAGACCTCACCGGAGATGCCCTGCTTGACCACCACCTGGCTGTCCTCTTCGGTGACGAAGTAGTTGCTCCGCACGAGCAGCGCGGAGACGCCGACGATCCCCGCGATCAGCACGAGCACCCCGACGACGCTCAGTGCGAAACGCCAGCGGGTGCCGCGCGGGGCGGGGCGGCCCACCTCGTCGTCGTCGGACCCGCCTGTGGTCCCGGACACCGATCCCTCACCGGTCGCGTCACCGGCACCGTTCTGTGAGGCGACCCGGGAGCGGGAGAACGCCGCGGCGCGGCCGGCGGCGGTGTCGGCGTGCACCGCGATCTCCCCCGGCTCGTCGGTGGAGGCCGCGCCCACCACCACGGGCACGACCGTGCCTCCGCGGGGGGAGTCCACGACGTCCGCCACCACGACCGTGACGTTGTCGGGGCCCCCGGACCGCAGTGCGAGCTGGACGAGCCGCTCGGCGGCGGCGTCGGCGGACCCGGTCCCGAGGGTCTCGGCGATGGTCTCGGCGCTCACCGGGTCGGACAGGCCGTCCGAGCAGAGCAGGTAGCGGTCGCCGACCCGTGCCTCCCGGACGGCGGTGGTGGGCTCGACGGGATCTCCGGTGAGCGCTTTCAGGATGAGCGAGCGCCGCGGGTGCACGTGCGCTTCCTCGGCGGTGAGCTCGCCGCGGTCGACGAGCGACTGGACGAAGGTGTCGTCTTTGGTGATCTGCGTGAGGACGTCGTCGCGGAGCAGGTAGGCGCGCGAGTCGCCCACGTGGAGCAGTCCCATGCGCCGGCCGTCGAAGAGCAGGGCGGTGAGGGTGCAGCCCATGCCCTCTGCCTCGGGATGCGCCTCGACGTGCGCGGCGATCGCCTGGTTGCCCTCGTGCATGGCCCGGCTGAGCGCGCCGGCGAGGTCGGACCCCGGTTGGTCCTCGTCGAGCTTGGCCAGGGTCGCGACCATGATCTGGCTGGCCAACTCGCCCGCGGCGTGGCCACCCATGCCGTCGGCCAACACGAGGACGCGGGGCGCGGCGTACGCGGAGTCCTCGTTGTTGTCCCGCACCATCCCCGTGTGGGAGCGGGCGGCGTAACTGAGCGCGGGGGTCACGCGCGCAGCTCGATCACGGTCTTGCCGATCCGGATCGGCGTGCCGGCGGCAACCTTGACCGGGGTCGTCACCCGCGTCCTGTCCAGATAGGTGCCGTTGGTCGAACCGAGGTCCTCGAGGAACCAGTCCGGCCCGTGGGGCGACAGCCTGGCGTGTTGGTTGGATGCGTAGTCGTCGTCGATCACCAGGGTGCACGAGTCGGCCCGGCCGAGCAGGACGGGCTGTTCGGACAGCGTGATGCGGGTCCCGGCGAGGGCGCCCTGGGTGACGACGAGATGCCGGATCGCCCTGGTGCCCCGGCCGAGGAACCCGCCACGGCGCTCACCCTGGCCGCCCGACCGCATCCCGACGTTGCCGAAGACGTCGGTCTTCAGCGCCCGCAGGACGAGGTAGATGAACAGCCACAACAGCACCAGGAGGAGGCCACGCGAGAGTTGTAGGACGAGTCCCTGCACGAGTTCGGTCCTCCCCTCTCCGGTCAGGTCACCTCGGGCAACGTGTGATCGCCCCCGGAGGTTCCCGGGGGTCCATGCCTGTCGAGGCTAGTCGAACCGGACGGTTATCTCCGAGTGTCCGACGCGGATCACGTCGCCGTCCGCCAGCTGCCAGTCCTGAACGGGACCCTCGTTGACCGTGGTCCCGTTGGTGGAGCCCAGGTCGGTCAGGACCGCCTCGCGGCCGTCGAACCGGATGTCCGCGTGCTGCCGGGACACCCCGGTGTCCGGGAGGCGGAAGGCCGCGTCCTGGCCGCGTCCGAGCAGGTTGGACCCGCGCTGGAGGCGGAAGGTGCGCCCGGAACCGTCCTCGAGGTGCAGCGTCACCGTGAGCGAGGAGCGACCCTGGGTGATCTGCGTGGGGGCGTCGGACGGGCCACCCCAGCCGGTGTTCTGGCCTGCGGACCCGGAGCGGGTGGCGACGGGGTAGTTGGAGGCGGGTGCCTGCATGGGGTTCTTCTCCTGACTGGCGCTCGGCGACGCGGGGGACGGCGACGACGGAGCCGGATGGCCCGGTGCCGGTGCCGGCGCGGCGGCCGAGATGTGGAACGGGACGGCGTCGGGGTCCACGACCCCGTTGATCCGCATCTGCCCGGTGTGGAGGTCGTCGCGCTCGACGAAGGTGACGGCGACCGGGCCGTAGGTCTCCCACCCCTGCTCCGCGATGTGGTCCGAGAGGTGGCGGGAGAAGGTCTTGACGGCCAGGGCCTCGTCCTCAGTGAAGGACGCGTAGTCCGACCGGGCGAGGGTGATGGTGTAGCTGTTGGAGACCAGCAGGTGACCGTCGACCACCTTGAGAGAGGCCTCGGACTGCTTCCGAAGCTGCGCCTCCACCTCGGCCGCCACCACCTTGCCGCCGAAGAGACGGGCGAAGGCGTCCCCGACCGCGCCCTGGAGTGTGCGTTCGAACTTGCCGACGATTCCCACGAGCGCCTCCTCTTCCCTGGTACGTGTCCGGACGTCCGGTCGCCGCGCGAGTCGGCGGCATCCGGTCGATCATAGAGGCGGGGGCGGCCCGAAGCACGTGTCCGGGATCCCCGGAGCTCGTCGAGTGAGGCTCCACCAGCGGATTGGTACGGCCGGTGTGGCGCGTGTTAACGTATTCGGGCGTTACTCGGGCGAGTGGCGGAATGGCAGACGCGCTGGCTTCAGGTGCCAGTGTCCTTCGGGACGTGGGGGTTCAAGTCCCCCTTCGCCCACCAGCCGAGTGCAGCCGAGGGTGCACCCGTGAGCCGGCCGAGAGGCCGGCTCTTCGCATTTCGGGCCCGAGCATGAGGCCGGGCGTTGCACACGCCACCTGAATCGGGTTCAATTATTGTCGTGACGTAGGCTCACGCAGAAGTTCTCCCGGAGGACGGCGCCACCATGCCGACGGACCGGAGAGCAATGTCCTCATGGTGGACGGAGCGGAGATCACCCTCTCGCCCGCGCCACCGGTGAGCCCGCATCCCACAGCTCGGATCCCCATCGGTGCCCGGCTCGATCAGCGGATGATCCCACCCCGGGACCCGAACACGATGTAATGAACGGACATTGTCTGGGTCGGCGCACGCGCGTCGGCTCTCCACAACGCTGTCGAAGGAACCCCCACATGGCCTCGAGCCTCGAAGAGATCCCCGATATGACCCCGGAGACCGACATCCGGGACCCCGCGGACGCCCCCTCGGTGATCGGCGTGGTCGCCGAGTCCGATCCCGCGGAGAGGCGGGTGGCCGCCACGCCGGCGACCGTCGCCAAGTTGATCGGCCTGGGCTACCGGGTGGTGGTGGAGAACGGGGCCGGGGCCCGCGCCGAGTTCTCCGACTCCGCCTACGCCGAGTCCGGCGCCGACCTGGTCTCCGGTGACGTGGCCTGGTCGGGCGACGTGGTGCTGAAGGTCGCGGTGCCCACGGAGTCCGAGGTGGCCCGGATGCGGTCCGGGGCGACCCTCGTCGGCCTGCTGGCGCCCGCACAGAACGAGCGGCTGCTGTCCGTCCTGGCCGAGCGCGGGGTCACCGCGCTGGCGATGGACGCGGTCCCGCGCATCTCCCGCGCTCAGTCGATGGACGTGCTCAGCTCGATGGCCAACATCGCCGGCTACCGCGCCGTGATCGAGGCCGCCCACCACTTCGGCCGGTTCTTCACCGGCCAGGTCACCGCGGCGGGCAAGGTCCCACCGGCCAAGGTGCTGGTGGCCGGTGCCGGGGTCGCCGGTCTGGCGGCGGTCGGTGCGGCCAGCAGCCTCGGGGCGATCGTCCGGGCCACCGATCCGCGGCCCGAGGTGGCCGACCAGGTCAAGTCGATCGGCGGCGAGTACCTGCCCGTCGAGGTCCCGGATGAGGAGAAGGTCGTCTCCACGGACGGCTACGCCAAGGCCACCAGCGAGGCCTACGACCGCGCGGCTGCGGCCCTGTACTCGGCCCAGGCGGCCGACGTCGACATCGTCATCACCACCGCGCTGATCCCGGGCCGGGCGGCCCCGCGCCTGCTCACCGCCGCGGATGTGGCGTCGATGAAGCGCGGCTCGGTCATCGTGGACATGGCCGCCGCCCAGGGCGGCAACGTCGAGGGCAGCGTCGCCGATGAGGTTGTGGTGACAGAGAACGGCGTGACGATCATCGGGTACACCGATCTCGCCGGGCGGCTGCCCGCGCAGGCCTCGCAGCTGTACGGCACCAACCTCGTCAACCTCACCAAGCTCGTCACCCCGGACAAGGACGGCCGGTGGGCACTGGATCTGGACGACGTGGTCCAGCGCGGGGTGACCGTGGCCAGGGGCGGCGAGATCATGTGGCCGCCCCCGCCGGTGCAGGTCAGCGCCGCCCCCGCGGCGGCGGCCGCCTCCCCGCTCGAGCCCCCCGCGGAGAAGAAAAAGATGTCTCCCGGCGCCAAGCTCGGGCTGATCGCCACCGGAATGGCGCTGCTGCTCCTGCTCACGGCCGTCGCACCGGGTGACATCCCGCGCCACATCACCGTGTTCGTCCTGGCCATCGTGATCGGCTACTACGTGATCGGCAACGTCCACCACGCGCTGCACACACCGCTGATGTCGGTGACCAACGCGATCTCCGGCGTGATCGTCGTGGGCGCGCTACTGCAGATCGGGATCGACAACACCGCCGGCCTCGTCCTGGCCACCATCGCGATCCTCGTCGCGTCCATCAACGTCTTCGGCGGCTTCGCCGTGACGCGCCGCATGCTCGGCATGTTCTCGAAGGGAGCCTGAAGGAGATGTCACTCGTGACCGCCGCCAACGCGGCCTACCTCGTCGCCGCGCTGCTGTTCATCATGTCCCTGGCCGGCCTGTCCAAGCACGAGACCGCCCGTCGGGGCCTGAGCTTCGGCATCGCCGGCATGGCGCTGGCGCTTCTGGCCACCGTCGCGCTGGTGATCGACCACCAGCCCGCCACCATCGGCATCGTCCTCATGGTGGTGGCGGTGCTCATCGGCGCGACCCTGGGGCTGTTGCGCGCCCGCCGGGTGCAGATGACCGAGATGCCCGAGCTGATCGCCCTGCTGCACTCCTTCGTGGGCCTGGCCGCCGTGCTGGTGGGCTGGAACGGCTACCTCGAGCCCGAGCTGCACGGCGAGCTCACCGGCTCGCTGCTGGACATCCACCACGCGGAGGTGTTCATCGGGGTGTTCATCGGCGCCATCACCTTCACCGGCTCGATCGTGGCCTACCTCAAGCTCTCGGGGAAGATGAAGTCCGCGCCGCTGGTGCTGCCGGGCAAGAACCTCATCAACGCCGGGATCCTGGTGGCGTTCATCGCGCTCACCGCGGCGTTCGTCGTCACCCCGGCGCTGTGGATGCTCGCCGTGGTCACGGTCCTGGCGCTGGCCCTGGGCTGGCACCTGGTGGCCAGCATCGGCGGCGGAGACATGCCGGTCGTGGTCTCGATGCTCAACTCGTACTCCGGGTGGGCCGCCGCCGCGACGGGCTTCCTGCTCGGCAACGACCTGCTCATCGTCACCGGTGCGCTGGTCGGCTCGTCGGGTGCCTACCTGTCCTACATCATGTGCAAGGCGATGAACCGGTCGTTCTTCTCGGTCATCCTGGGTGGCTTCGGCATCGAGGCCGCCTCGGGCGAGGGCAAGGACCACGGTGAGCACAGCGAGATCGACGTCGCCGGCGCCGCCGAGCTGCTGGCGGGGGCCTCGAAGGTGATCATCGCCCCGGGTTACGGCATGGCCGTCGCGCAGGCGCAGTACCCCGTCGCCGATCTCACCCGGACCCTGCGCGAGCGGGGCGTGGACGTCCGCTTCGCCGTCCACCCCGTCGCCGGTCGCCTGCCCGGGCACATGAACGTGCTGCTGGCCGAGGCCAAGGTGCCGTACGACATCGTGTTCGAGCTCGACGAGATCAACGACGACTTCACCGGCACCGACGTGGTCCTGGTGATCGGCGCCAACGACACCGTCAACCCGGATGCCGCCGAGGACCCGGGCAGCCCTATCGCCGGCATGCCCGTGCTCCACGTGTGGGACGCCGCCGAGGTGATCGTGTTCAAGCGGTCCATGGCCGCCGGGTACGCCGGCGTGCAGAATCCGCTGTTCTTCCGCGACAACACCCAGATGCTGTTCGGCGACGCCAAGGACCGGGTCGACGACATCCTGGGCGCTCTCAAGGAGCAGCCGGTGGGGGTGGGCCGCTAGAAGCGGCCGGAGAACCCGGTACGACGACGAGGAGGCGGTCTCACGCGGGACCGCCTCCTCGTCGCTGTTCGGGATGAACGATCGATCGGGCTGACTAGGTCGAGGAGGTGGGCGAGGGCGCGGTCGAGGGCGCGGTCGAGGGCGTGGTCGAGGGCGTGGGCGGGGACGCGGTGGCCGCCTCCGGCTCCTCGTTCTCGGTGGCGACCACGGCGTCGGTGCCGAGTCCGTCGCCCTCGAGCGCGTCCTGGAAGTAGGCCATCTCGCGGTGGTAGACCTTGTCCAGGCCCTCCCGCTCGTCCTCCTCGGTCACCCGCAGGCCCATCGTCTTGTCCAGGACGAAGGCGATGAGCAGCGTGACGGTGAAGGAGTAGGCGAGCACCGCCGCCGTGGCCAGGGCCTGGGCCCCGAGCTGACCGAACCCGCCGCCGAACAGCAGTCCGGCCTCGCCGACGGGGGAGGCGGGGTCGGCGATCACACCGATGAGCAGGGTGCCGATGATGCCCGCGACCATGTGCAGCCCGGCCACGTCGAGGGAGTCGTCGTAGCCGAGGCGGTACTTCAGGCCCACCGCGTAGTGGCAGACCACGCCGCAGATCAGGCCGATCGCGATGGCGCCGAGTGGGCTGACCGCGGCGGCGGCCGGGGTGATGCCCACCAGCCCGGCCACGAGCCCGGAGGCCACGCCGAGGGTCGTGGGGTGCTTGGCGCGGACCTGCTCGGTGATCATCCAGGCCAGGGCGCCACACAGGCCGGCGACGACGGTGTTGAGCGCGGCCACTGCGGCCGTGTTGCCCGCGGCGACGGCGGAGCCGGCGTTGAAGCCGATCCAGCCGGCGAAGAGCATGCCGGCGCCGAGGAAGGTCAGGGGGACGCTGTGCGGTCTGCTGATCGTCGGGAAGCCGGCTCGTCGACCGAGCACCAGCACCAGGGCCAGCGTCGCCACACCTGCGTTGATGTGGATGGCGGTGCCGCCCGCGAGGTCGATGGCCCCCAGGTTGTTGGCGATCCACCCGCCCGTGACCGAACCGTCGTCGGAGTCGAAGGCGAACACCCAGTGGGCCACGGGGAAGAACACCAGCACCGGCCACACGATGGCGAAGACCAACCAGGTGGAGAAGCGCATCCGGTCCGCCACCCCGCCGGCCACGAGGGCGACGGTGATCCCCGCGAAGAGCAGGAGGAACCCGGCGAACAGGGCGGGCGGCAGGCCGGGGGTCTCGGGCTCGGCCATGATGCCCCTGAGGCCCAGGTACTCGAGCGGATCGCCCAACACACCGGCGCCCCCGACCGAGTCGCCGAAGGTCAGCGAGTAGCCGATGAGGACCCACAGCACGGCCATCACGGCGACCGCGCCGATCGTCATCATCATCATGTTGAGCGTGCTGCGGATGCTGACCATGCCGCCGTAGAACAGGGCCAGGCCGGGGACCATGAAGGCCACCGCGACCATGGCCGCGAGCACCCAGGCGGTGTCGGCCGCCGCTATGGCTACGTCCATGTCTCTCTCTTCTCTGTGAGGCCACTCCCGAGCGGGGCGACGTGGGGATCGTGCGTTTCACAGTGTGATCCGGTGTTGCTTACCGGAAGGTGCCGCGATCGTTTCCATTCGGTTACCGGCGCGGAGGCGCGCCGTGTCCTGCGGCGAGAGTCGAGCGAAGTACGCAGTTAGGCGAGACTTTTCGCCTGCCGAATCCCGTTACATCGCGGTAACCAGCCGGGGGTTTAACCGCAGTATATTGTGACCACCACGCAGAAACCCTCGGATCAGGAGACGTCATGACAGTCACCGCAGACCCCTCCGTCGGGGTCGTAGACCGTGCGAACGGCGAGACCAGACAGTCGTCGTTCCCGACGCTCGGCGCCGCCCGGGAGACCGAGAGCGCGCCCGGCGCCCTCGCCCGGATGGTCGCGGACTCCGGGACGCGATTCGTCCTGGCCGTGTTCACCAACCTCCGGGGGAAGCCGTGCGCCAAGCTCGTCCCGGCCTCCGCGGTCGACCAACTGGAGGCCGGGGAGCTGGGCTTCGCCGGTTACGCCGCCGACGCGATCGGCCAACAGCCCAGGGACCCCGACCTCCTCGTCGTCCCCGACGCCCGCTCTTTCACCACCCTCGACTTCATCAAGCCCGGACTGGCCCTGGTGCACTGCGACCCCTGGGTGAGCGGGGAGCCGTGGCGCTTCGCGCCGCGCGTCATCCTGGGACGGATGCTCGCCGACGCGGCCACCGACGGGCTCGAACTCAAGGTGGGGGCGGAGGTCGAGTACTTCCTGGTCCGGAAGAACGCCGACGGTTCGCTGTGCACCGCCGATCCCAAGGACGACGAGTCCCACCCGTGCTACGACGCCCGGGGAGTGACCCGCATGTTCGAGCACCTCGCCGGGGTCTCGGACGCGATGAACGTGCTCGGCTGGGCCAACTACGCCAACGACCACGAGGACGGCAACGGGCAGTTCGAGCAGAACTTCGCCTACGACGAGGCGATGGTCACCGCCGACCGGGTCATGACGCTGCGCTACATCATCTCCATGCTGGCCGAACAGCGCGACATGATCGCCACCTTCATGCCCAAGCCGTTCTCCGACCGCACCGGGTCGGGGATGCACCTGCACATGTCCCTGTGGCGCGACGGCGACCCGGTGTTCCCCGCCGTCGGCGACGACCGGTACGGACTGGGGCTCTCGCCCACCGCGTACTCGTTCATCGCCGGCGTCCTCACCCACGCCGCCGGCATGCACGCGGTCCTGTGCCCCACCATCAACTCCTACAAACGTATAGGTGCACGCACGACCGCATCGGGGGCCACGTGGTCGCCCACGGACGCGACCTACGGCGGGAACGACCGCACGCACTACCTGCGTGTCCCCGACGGGAACCGCGTCGAGCTCCGCGGAGGCGACGGCTCGGCCAACCCCTACCTGGCCGTGGCGGTGCAGCTGGCCGCCGGTCTCGACGGAGTGCGGCGGGATCTCGACCCCGGCGTGCCGGCCACGGTCGGCGAGGCCACCCACACGTTGCCGCCGACCCTGCTGCACGCCGTGGAGGAGTTGGGCCGGGACGAGGTCGTCCGCGCCGCACTGGACATCGGTGGCGACGGGGTGGCCGAGTACTACGCCGACCTCAAACGCGAGGAGTTCATCTCCTGGCACAACACCGTCACCCAATGGGAGATCGACGAGTACCTCACCGCGCTGTGACGCGCGGCGGCGGCTCTGCCGGCGCCCGGCTCGACTCCCTCCACACCCTTCCCCCGACCTCACCAGGAGAACCCCATGTGCGGCATCGTCGGACTCCACCTGCGCGACCCGGAGCTCGAACCCCGGCTCGGCGACCTGCTCACCACCATGCTCGGTGAGATGACCGACCGCGGTTCGGACTCGGCCGGCGTCGCCGTCTACGGCAACCCCGACTGGACCCCGGCCGGATCGGCCACCGTCACCGTGCTGGCCGACGGCGTCGACGCGCCGGCGGTGGCCTCGCGTGTCGGCACCCACCTGGGGTGCGAGGTGTCGGGTCGCGAGCTGGGTGCCACCGTGCTCCTGTCCGCCGGGACCGACCCCGAGACCCTGGCCTCCGCCGTCCGCACCGCGGTACCCGAGGCGGTCCTGGTCGGGTTGGGCAGCGAGCTCGCCGTGCTCAAGGGCGTCGGCCTGCCACTCGAACTGGCCGCGGGTTTCGGCCTACCGGGGGCCTCGGGATGGCAGGGCGTGGGGCACACCCGCATGGCCACCGAGTCCGCCGTCACCCCGGCCGGCTCGCACCCCTTCTCCGTGGGTCCCGACCAGTGCATCGTCCACAACGGCTCGTTCTCCAACCACGCCTCGGTGCGCCGCGAACTGGCCCGTCGCGACATCCACTGCGACACCCTCAACGACACCGAGGTGGCCGCGCGCTTCGTGGCGGAGCAGATCGCCCGCGGTGCGGAGATCGACCAGGCACTGGCGGAGATGGCCGGCGTGCTCGACGGTTTCTACACCCTGTTGGTGTCCACGGCCGAGGAGTTCGCGGTGGTACGTGACCCGATCGCCTGCAAGCCCGCGGTGATCGCCGAGACCGACCGCTACGTGGCCATGGCCTCGGAGTACCGGGCGATGGCGCACCTGCCGGGCATCGACCAGGCACACCTCTACGAGCCCGAGCCGGGCCGCGTGTACCACTGGCGCCGCTGACTCTGCCCGCTGAACCGCCCACCAGGAAGGAAGAACGATGACCATCACGCCGGCACAGGCCTTCGCACCGCAGGATCTCGGACCCCTCGGCGACGCACCGACCACCGCCCCGCACGTGATCGACGTCCGGGAGACCGGGTTGCGTGAGACCAACAGGATCCTCCAGGCCTCCGACGGCACCGGCAGGTACCTGCTCACCGGTCCCAGGGGGGCGCACGCGCTCGCCGTGGGCCTGGAGGAGCCGGACGAGGTCGTGATCGACGGTCCCACCGGGTACTACACCGCGGGGATGAACGACGGCGCCCACATCACGGTCAACGGGAACGTGGGGGTCGGGGTGGCCGAGAACATGATGTCCGGGACGGTGCGGGTCACCGGGTCGGCCTCCCAGTCCGCCGGGGCGACGGCCCACGGCGGGCTGCTGGTGATCGAGGGAGACGCCGGCGCCCGGTGCGGGATCTCGATGAAAGGGGTGGACATCGTCGTCGGCGGCTCGATCGGCCACATGAGTTGCTTCATGGGCCAGGCCGGGCGCCTGGTCGTCCTGGGCGACGCCGGTGACGCCCTCGGTGACTCCCTCTACGAGGTCCACATCTACGTGCGGGGCCGGGTCGAGTCCCTCGGCGCCGACTGCGTCGAGAAGGAGATGCGGCCCGAGCACCACACCGAACTCGGGGAGCTGCTCGACCGGGCGGGCGTCACCGGGGTCTCGACCACGGAGTTCCGGCGCTACGGCTCCGCCCGCACCCTCTACAGCTTCGACGTGGACAACGCCTCCGCCTACTGACCGCCCCGCCGCCATCCCCCACAGGAGCCAGACATGCCCTTCGACGGACACACCCGATCCGACCAGGCCTCCCCACCGCAGATCCCCACAGGAACCGTCGACCCGACCCTGCGCGAGTCCGCCACGTTCCCCCGTTCGGTGATCCACGAGATCCAGCGCGCCGCCGCGACCGGGATCTACGACATCCGCGGATGGGGCGCCAAGCGCAAGGTCCCGCACTTCGACGACCTGCTGTTCCTGGGCGCCTCGATGTCCCGGTATCCGCTCGAGGGCTACCGCGAACGCTGCGGCACCGACATCACCCTGGGCACCAGGCACGCCTCGACGCCTCTTCACCTGGACATCCCCGTGACCATCGCCGGGATGAGCTTCGGGGCCCTGTCAGCGCAGGCAAAGGAGGCCCTCGGTCGCGGGGCCAGCGCGGCGGGCACCTCCACGACCACCGGCGACGGCGGCATGACGGCGGAGGAGCGCGGCCAGAGCTCGAGGCTCGTCTACCAGTACCTCCCCTCGCGTTACGGGATGAACCCCGTCGACCTCCGCAAGGCCGACGCCATCGAGGTGGTCCTGGGCCAGGGCGCCAAGCCCGGTGGCGGCGGCATGCTCCTCGGACAGAAGATCTCCGACCGGGTGGCGCAGATGCGGACCCTGCCCAAGGGGATCGACCAGCGTTCGGCCTGCCGACACCCGGACTGGACGGGCCCCGACGACCTCGCCATCAAGATCCTCGAGCTGCGCGAGATCACCGGCTGGGAGAAGCCGGTGTACGTCAAGGTCGGCGCCACCCGCACGTACTACGACGTCAAGCTCGCGGTGAAGGCGGGTGCGGACGTGGTGGTCGTGGACGGCATGCAGGGCGGCACCGCGGCCACGCAGGACGTGTTCATCGAGCACGTGGGCATCCCCACCCTCGCCGCGATCCCGCAGGCCGTGCAGGCCCTCCAGGAGATGGACCTGCACCGGAAGGTTCAACTGATCGTCTCAGGCGGGATCCGCTCGGGCGCGGACGTGGCCAAGGCCATGGCCCTGGGGGCTGACGCGGTGGCGATCGGGACGGCGGCACTGATCGCATTGGGGGACAACGATCCCCGGTACGAGCAGGAGTACCGCACGCTCGGCTCGGCGGCGGGGTTCTACGACGATTTCCAGGACGGCCGCGACCCGGCCGGGATCTCCACCCAGGACCCCGAGCTGGCGCGCCGGCTGGACCCGGAGGCCGCCGGTCGACGACTCGCCAACTACCTGCACGTGCTCACGATGGAGGCGCAGACCATCGCCCGGGCCTGCGGAAAGTCCCACCTGACCCACCTGGAGCCGGACGACCTGGTGGCGTTGACCATGGAGGCCGCCGCGATGGCGCGGGTGCCGTTGGCCGGGACCGACTGGATCCCCGGCCGCGCGGGACGGGAACTGTAGGTGACCGTCGTGTCGGACGACCGGACCGCGACCGGGCTCGCGCCGGCGGCGGGTGCCCACTTCCACCGGGACGAGACGATGACTACCGTCGAGGGCATGGGAGTCGGCCGGGATGACGCGCGGAGGGTCGTCCACCAGGCGACGCCGCGTGAGCTCCCGGAGGATGTGCCCACCGGCAACGATCTCGAGCGCATCATCGGTTTCCACGTCCGCAGGCTGCGCCTGGCCGAGGGCATGGGGGTGGCGGAGATGTCCCAGCGGATCGGCATCTCCAAGGCGATGCTGTCCAAGATCGAGAACGCGCAGACCTCGTGCTCGCTGAACATGCTCGCCAAACTCGCCACCGGCCTCGACGTCCCGGTCACCTCGTTGCTCCGCGGCGCAGACACCAGGCGTGACGCGGTGTTCACCCCTGACGGGCAGGGCGCCACGATCGTCGGCCGCGGCACCTCGGCGGGTCACGACTACGAGCTGCTCGGGGCGCTACGGGGATCCAACAAGCGCATCGAGCCGGTGCTGGTGACGCTCACCGCCGAGTCGGAGGCGCATCCCCGCTTCCAGCACCCGGGCACCGAGCTGCTCTACATGCTCTCCGGCGACATGATCTACCACCATGCCGAGTCCGAGTACCGCCTCCGCCCGGGGGATTCGTTGCTCCTGGACGGCGAGGGCGTCCACGGCCCGGTGGCGATGCTCGAGCTGCCCATCCGGTTCCTCTCGGTGACCGCCTACCCCGACGGCGTCGACGGCTGACCCGCCCGGTGCCGCGGAGCCGCGGCACCACCACTCACGGCACCACCTGGTCCGGCCCACCCCGCCCGGCGCCCCGTTCACGGCGCCCTGTTCACGACGCCCTGTTCACGACGCCCCACCGGGGCCGTGGCCCACCCGTATCGTCCCCACCCTCCCGCACCCCGAGGAGCCCGTCATGACCACATCGGTCACCACCACCGTCAGCTCGCTGATGTCCGCGATCGCGGGTGTCGGGACCGACCCGACGAGGGGCGGATACAGCCGCCCCGTCTACTCCGTGGCCGAGGTCGAGCTGCGCGAGTGGTTCCTGGCCGAGGCGGCCGCCCGAGGCCTGGACACCGAGACCGATCGCAACGGGATCATCTGGGCCTGGTGGAATCCGGCCGGCCATCCGCTGGAGGACGCGGTCGTCACCGGCAGCCACCTGGACTCCGTGCCCGGGGGTGGGGCGTTCGACGGCCCTCTCGGCGTGGCCTCGGCGCTGGTGGCGGTCGACCTTCTCCGGGCCCGGGGTCTGCGGCCTCGGCGGGCCCTGGCCCTGACCGTCTTCCCCGAGGAGGAGGGGTCCAGGTTCGGCCGCGCGTGCCTGGGTTCGCTGCTGCTCACCGGGGCGATGGACCCGGACACGGCCGCGGCACTGACCGACGACGACGGCACCACCTACGCCGAACTGTGCGCGGCCAACGGGCTGGATCCGGCGCGCCTGGGGCGTGACGAGGAGGCGCTACGGCGCATCGGACGGTTCGTGGAACTCCACGTGGAACAGGGTCGAGGTCTGATCGACCTGGGCAACCCGGTGGCGGTGGCCTCGTCGATCATCGGCCACGGGCGCTGGCGGCTGACCTTCACCGGCCAGGGCAACCACGCCGGCACCACGCTGCTGGCGGACCGCCGCGACCCGATGATCCCGGCCTCCCGCACCGTCCTCGACGTCCGCCGGATCTCGCGCGTGTACCGGGGCGCCCGGGCCACCGTCGGGCGGATCGTTCCCACCCCGGGCGGCACCAACGTCATCGCCTCCCGGGTCGACCTCTGGCTGGACGTGCGGCACCCCGACGACGCCGTGACCGCACGGATCGTCCACGAGATCACGGAGGCGGCCTCGATGGCCGCCGCACACGAGGGGTGCGAGAGCACGATCGTGCAGGAGTCGCTCAGCGGTTCGGTGTCCTTCGACCCGGCGTTCCGCGACCGACTGCTCGACGATCTGCCCGGCGTCCCCGTCCTGGCCACGGGGGCCGGCCATGACGCAGGTGTCCTGGCCGCGCACGTCCCCACCGCCATGCTGTTCGTCCGTAACCCCTCCGGGGTGTCGCACTCCCCGGAGGAGCACGTGGAGGACGCCGACGCCGAGCGGGGCGCCGAGGCCCTGGCCGACGTCCTCGCCGACCTGCTCACCTGCGATGACCCCTCTGCGACCGACGCGACCTGACCACCACGCATCTCGAGAGAGTGATCCCCATGACAGACACAGCGCACCCGACCGACACAGCGCACCCGACCGACACAGCTCGACGGACCGAGACAGTGAAGTTCCTCGTCATCGGAGGTGGCCTCGAGGGGCTGTCGATCGCCTGGAACCTGACCGAGCGCGGCGAGACCGACGTGCTCGTGGTGGAGAAGGACACCCTGTGCTCCGGGATGACGGGAAAGTCCAGCGGCATCGTCCGCTGTCACTACGGTTCGCCCACCATGGCGGCCCTGAGTTGGCACAGCGTCCCGGTGTTCGAGAACGCCACCGAGCTGTTGGGCGACGACATGGCGTTCCGCCAGTGCGGGTACGCCGTGATCGTCGGAGAGGAGAACGTGATCCCGCTCCGGGCGAACGTCGCGATGCAGCAGAGCCTGGGTATCGAGACCGAGATCATCTCACCGGACCGGATGGCGGAGTTGTGGCCCGGGCTGAACGTCGACGACGTGGCGGCGGCGGCGTGGGAGCCGCGCGGTGGTCGCGGGGAGGCGTACATGACCGGGATGGCCTTCGCCGCCGCCGCCCGCCGACGTGGGGTCCGCGTCCGGCAGAGCACCCGGGTCACGGCGCTGGTGCGGGGGCGCGGTGACCGGGTGGTCGGAGCCGAGTTCGCCGACGGCACCACGGTGTACGCCGAGCAGGTGATCCTCGCGACCGGGGTGTGGGCGCCGCAGCTCGGCGCCACCGTCGGTCTGGACATCCCCGTCCGGGCCCAGCGTGCGCAACTGGTGCTGGTGGATCAGGGTGAACCGCTGGATCAGGTGCCCACCCTGTCGGACCTGGTGGGCCTGCAGTACCTGTGCCGCGAGCCGAACGGGGAGATCCTCGCCGGCAACTCCGACCACCACTCTCCTCAGTACATCGACCCCGACGACTACTCGAACCGGGCGGACACCTCGACCGTCGAGAAGGTCGTGGAGCGGCTCATGCACCGCCTGCCGGACATGCCGGACCCCACGATCACCGGCAGCTACGTCGGGGCGTACGACACCACACCCGACTACAACCCGGTGATCGGCCCCTCACCGCTCGACGGGCTGTTCCTGGCGGTCGGCTTCTCCGGGCACGGGTTCAAGATGGCGCCCGCGGTCGGTCGGCTGGTCGCGGAGTTGCTCCTCGACGGGACGACGACGATGTCGGGTGTCGACCCCGCGGACTGCCGCTTCACCCGATTCGCCGAGGGCAGGCCCACCACCAGCCTCAACCCGTATGTGGGCGCGGGGGAGATGCGCTGAACGGTCCCGTCCCGGTCCAGGCGTGCGCCTGGCAGGCTGTCGCGTTCCGGTCAGCCCGCCCGGATCTCCCCGGCCACGAGGTGCGCCACGTGACCGGTCACCCAGATCCCGGTGCCGGGGGCGTCGTCACATCCGGCGGCGATCCCCACACGCCCCTCCCGTCCGAGCACCGTGCCCTGACGGGCGGTGTAGCGCGGGGGCAGCGTGCCGTCGCCGGTGAGCCACACCGCCAGCCCCGCCTGGAAACTGCCGGTCACCGGGTCTTCGGAGATGCCGGCCGAGACGGGGAAGAAGCGGACCTCGACCTCGACCGGACCCTCCCGGTCCGTCGGGTGGCGGCCGACGACCCCGACGCGGTCCCCGGCCAGGGCCTGAACATCGGGCCTGACAGCGAGAACCGCCTCGGCGTCGCGAAGGAGCAATGCGCAGGAACCGGGACCGTTGTCCACCCACGAATGGTCCACCACGTCCTCGCGGCTCAGCCCCAGCCCCGACGCCAGTCGCGCCACCATCGACTCCTCCAGGGGACCCGACCTGAGCAACTCCGGAGCGACGAATGACCAGTCCCCGGCCCCCTCGTCGCGGACGGTGACCAGTCCGATCCCGCATTCCTGCACGGTCCTGCCGGGCACCCGGGGCCGACCTCCGGCCTGGTGCCACGCCGCGCACGAACCGAGGGTGGGGTGGCCGGCGAACGGCAGTTCCCCGGCCGGGGTGAAGATCCGGACCCGGTAGTCGGCCTCGGCCGAGGTGGGTTCGAGGAGGAACGCCGTCTCGGACAGGTTGGTCCAGTTGGCGATGGCCGCCATGTCCGCTTCGGCCAACCCGTCCGCGTCGTGCACCACGGCGAGGGGATTGCCCCGGAACGGTACGAGGGAGAAGACGTCGACCTGCGAGAACCTCATCCCCCGACGGTACGCCCGACCTGCCGGAGCGATCTATCGGAGAGCGTGCGCGCCCGGGCGCCACCTCACGGACGGGCGCCGTCCTGGAGCGGTGGACTTGTGCGGCAGCTTTGTTACGGTGTATGTGCCGGCAACATCGAGCGGAGCCCTCACTCCCTCGGTGGGTGTCGGCCCTCGGTCCGGATGATTCCGAACCCATCCGGACGACGAGCCCGGATGGCGACGGGCCCGCCGTCGTCATACGACGAAAGGAATCACATCATGGGCAGCATCGATCAAGGACTCGGCCTCCTGCAGCTCGGCTCGACCACCTTCACGACCGGCTCCGGTGTCATCGACGCCGGCACGGACTTCCTGGGGGCGGTCGTCGGCGTGATCCGCACCGCCGTCAACGGTGCCGCGGGCCTCATCGGCTCCGCCGAGCTGGTCTGACCCCGGGCGCTCCGCAGCGCGAGTTCACGGCCCGTTTCGGGCCGGCGGCCTCACGAAGCACGAGTCGGCCCCCGCGCGGCGGGGGTCGACTCTCGCCGCGCAGGCAGCCGGGTTCAGCTTTCGCGGAGCGCGTCCGTACACGTCAGGCGCAGCTTCTCGAGCTCCTTGCCGTGGTCGACCGCGCGCTCGACCAGTGCCTCCAGGGTGGGCCGGGGCAGACGCGGGTCGCCGATCTCGAGCAGTGCCCGGAACCCCAGCTCCTTGCCCCGCACCGCGATGGTGAGCGCTTCCAGCTCGATGAGATCACTGAGCGGCGACCTCTGGGCGAACCGCTGGTTAGGCTTGAGCTGGCCGAGCTTCTCCCCGGCCCGTGCCGGGAGGTCCTTGAGGACCGA
Source organism: Dietzia sp. 2505 (assembly GCF_040546785.1). Taxonomy (NCBI): domain Bacteria; kingdom Bacillati; phylum Actinomycetota; class Actinomycetes; order Mycobacteriales; family Dietziaceae; genus Dietzia; species Dietzia sp. 2505. The sequence continues at coordinate 196,664 of NZ_JBEPON010000003.1, forward strand.
CGGCGACGTCCCCGCCAGGGTCATGAGCTCCTCGAGAGTGTGGAGGTCGTCCTCGGTCTCGTCGCCGATACGGGAGACGACCGCACGGATCTCAGGATCCTCGTGGTCCTTCGCCACCCGCCTGAACAGGTCCACCCCGGCGGCAGCTCCGGCGTGGTGGTCTTGCATGTACGTGTGCAACAACTCAGTGGCCATACCGGCGACGTTACGTCTTCTGTCCCGGAGGTCAACCGCGGGCGAGGGCCGGGAGCAGCTCCTGCTCGGCCAACTCGAGGAACCCGGCCTGGTCCTGGGAGACGTGGTGCAGGTAGATCTCGTCGAACCCCAGTTCCTCGAACTCGCGGAGCCGACCGACGAGGTGATCGACCGAGTCGGTGACGATCACGGTCTCCTCGATCTTCTCGTCCGGGATGTACCGGGCGACCAGGTCGAACTCCTCCGGGGTGGGCAGATCGTAGGCGACCGGCGGGTCCACGGCGTGGTTCTGCCACTGATCCCGGGCGACCTCGCGCGCGCGGCTCATGGTGTCCTCGATCGCCACGTGGACCTGCAGGGCGAGTGTCCCCCGGCCGCCGGCCGTCCGGTAGGACCGGATGATCTGCCGGACCGAGTCGGGGTCGTCGTTGATGGTGATGAGCCCGTCGGCCCAGTGCGCCGCCCGCGCTGCGGTCTCCGGGGTGAGCGCCGGGCCCATGATCCGGGGTGGTGTCTCCGGGAGCGAGTACACCCGCGCGTTCTCGACGTCGACGAGTCCGTGGTGGGTGACCTCCTCGCCGCGGTGGAGGCGGCGGATGACGTCGACGCTCTCCTCCAGGCGGGCCTGCCGGGTGGCCTTGTCGGGCCACTTGTCCCCGGTGATGTGCTCGTTCATGTTCTGGCCGCTGCCGAGGGCGACCCAGAAGCGGTCGGGGAACATCTCGGCCAGCGTCGCCGACGACTGGGCGACGACGGCGGGGTGGTACCGCTGGCCGGGCGCGCAGACGGTGCCGAACGTCATGTCGGTGGTGGCGAGCGCGGCGCCCAACCAGGACCAGGCGAAGCCCGAGTGGCCCTGGCGCGTCGACCAGGGTGAGAAGTGGTCGGAGCACATCGCGATCCGGAAACCCGCGCGTTCGGCCTGTTGTACGTCGCGCAGCAACCTGCCCGGGGAGATCTGTTCGTGCGAGGCGTGGAATCCGTAGGTGGTCATCATTCGCCTTCCTGTCGTCCCTTCCGGGCCGCCTGCAGGGCGTCGGCCGCCCGGATCAAGCCGATGTGGCTGAACGCCTGGGGGAAGTTCCCCGCCAGGCGGCCCGATGCCGGGTCGAACTCCTCGGAGAACAGACCGAGGTCGCTGCCCCGGGACACCATGGTCTCCATCAGTCTCCGGGCATCGGCGATACGGCCGCTCCCTGCATACTGCTCGACCAGCCAGAAGGTGCACAGGACGAACGGGTACTCGCCACCCTCCAGGCCGTCGATCCCGCTGTCCACCCGGTACCTGTGGACGAAACCCTCCTCGGTGACGAGGTCACGTTCGATACACGCCACCGTGCCGAGCATCCGGGGATCGTCGTAGTCCAGGAATCCGGTGTGGGGCAGCTGCAGGAGGGAGGCGTCGACCTCGGAGTTGTCGTAGGTCTGGGTGAAGCTGCCCAGTTCGGCGTCGAATCCGTGCTCGTCGATCTCCTCGGCCAGTCGGGCGCGGAGCTCGTGCCACCGTTCGACGGGCCCGTCGAGCCCGTGTTCCTCGACCGCGCGGACGCCCCGGTCGAAGGCGGCCCACATCATGGCCCGCCCGTGGGTGAAGTGGTGGGTGGACCCCCGCATCTCCCAGATCCCGTGGTCCTCGCGGTCGAAGTGCTTCTCCGCGTAGCGCAGGAGGCCCTTCTGCAGGCCCCAGGTGTACTCGTCCTCGTGTACTCCGGCCTCACGTAGGTCGTGGAGGGCGATCATGACCTCTCCCACGACGTCCGCCTGGTACTGGTCCGCGGCGCCGTTGCCGATGCGCACCGGCCGGGAGTCCTCGTAGCCGTCGAGGTGGTCAAGTTCCATCTCGATCAACTGGCGTTCCCCGCCCAGGCCGTACATGATCTTGACGTCGTCGACGTCACCGGCGACCGCACGCAGGAGCCAGTCCCGCCAGAGCGCGGCCCCCTCGGTGAGGCCGTGCGCCACCACGACCTCGATCGTGAAGGCGGCGTCGCGGAGCCAGGTGTAGCGGTAGTCCCAGTTCCTCTCGCCGCCGAAGTACTCGGGCAGCGAGGTGGTCGGCGCTGCCACGATGGCGCCGGTGTCCAGATTGGTCAGTGCCCGCAGGACCAGGAGCGATCGGGTCACCTCGGGCTGGGGATCGCACTCGACCTCCAGCTGGGACGACCAGTCGGTCCAGGCCCGGATGGTCGCCGCGATCGTCTCGTCGGCGTCGGGCGGGTCCGGGACCTCCTCGTGCGACGGGAACCAGGTCAGGTCCCAGTCCAGCCGCTCTCCGGCGCGGACATCGAACAGCCCCTCGAGTCGACGGGCGCGGCCACCTTCCTGGGACTGTTCGTCACCGGGAACGGCGGCGCGGGCATGGGTGTCGTCGCTGGGCGACGAGTCGTCGTCCTCGTCCGGCCACCGCAGCATCGGCCCGGTGACCAGGATGCCGTCGGGTCCCGCCAGGGCCAGTAGCGCGCGGTCCTGGCCGTCCCTGGCGATCTCCCGGGTCCACGGCGTGGCCCGTGCGTAGTCGAACCTGAGGCGCAGGTCGTGCTCGACCGTCACCTCACCGTCGAGGCACTCGACCCGGCGGATCAGGTCTCCCTGCGACTCGCTGCGCAGGAGGCAGTCGGTCACCCGGGCGGTGCCGGTCGGCGACCGCCAGGTCGTCTCCAGCACGAAGGTCTCCGGGATGTATCGGCGATCGATCACCTGGCCGTCGACCACGGAGAGGCACCACCGGCCGTCCTCTGGGCCGCCGAGGAGGGCCGAGAACACGGCAGGGGAGTCGAATCTGGGGAGGCAGAGCCAGTCGATGCTCCCGTCCCGCGACACCAGTGCTCCGGTTCGCAGGTCGGACAGCAGTGCGTAGTCCTCGAGGGGGGTGCTGTGCGTCGAGCCCGCCATCTCTAGAAGACGGGCTTGCCGCCGGTGACCCCGAGCACGGTGCCCGAGACGTAACCGGCGTCGGCGGGCGAGGCGAGGAAGACGAACGCGCCCGCACATTCGGCGGGCTGTCCCGCGCGACCGAGCGGGGTGTCCGATCCGAACTCCTCGAGCTTCTCGCCGGGCTGGGTCGCCGGCTGCAGCGGCGTCCAGATGGGGCCGGGGGCGACCGCGTTCACGCGGATGCCCCGGGACCCGAGCTCGGAGGCGAGATTGACGGTGAGGTTGTTCAGGGCCGACTTGGTGGCCGCATAGTCGAGCAGCGGCGGGGCCGGTTGGTAGGCCTGGATCGACGTGGTGGTGATGATCGACGACCCGGGCCCGAGGTGGGTCAACGCCTCCTGGCTCGCCCAGATCGTGGCGTAGAGGTTGGTCTTGAACACCCGGTCCATGTTCTCGCTGTCGATGGTCTCCAGACCCTCGCCGCGGGCATGTTGGTAACCGGCGTTGTTGACGAGGACGTCCAGACCGCCGAGCTGCTCCGCGGCATCCCGGACCATCTGACGGCACTGGGCCTCGTCGCGCAGGTCGCAGGGGAGGAGCACCGCCCGCCGACCCGCGTCCTCGATCCAGCCCCGGGTGTCCTGGGCGTCGGGCTCCTCCTCCGGCATGTAGGAGATCGCCACATCGGCTCCCTCGCGGGCGTAGGCGATGGCCGCGGCCCGCCCGATCCCCGAGTCCCCGCCGGTAATCAGGGCCTTCATTCCCTGGAGCTTGCCTGATCCGCGGTAGGTCTGTTCCCCGTGATCGGGCACCGGGGTCATCTCGGAACTGAGCCCGGGGGGCCGCTGCTCCTGGGGCGGAAACCCGCCGCTGTCGTTCGTCATCTCCTCGGCGCGCCGTGTGATATCGCTCGTGGTGTTCATATCTCCAACGTACGTAAAGCTGTCGTATCCGCCACCGGCCATCGGGTCGCCACGGCCGGAGATGACAGGGCCGACGGGAGGCCGGGTAGCCCGACCGGCAGCCGCCTCGAGTACGGCCACCGCCTCGGACTGTTCCATCCCAACGATCCGCAGGAGGTCGATCACGGCCGACCGGATCTGCCCCACGGCCACGGCGATCGCCGGGGTGCTGGGCGCGGCATAGGTGGAGGACGCCGAGATCGCGGAGTCCAGGGCCAGTCGACGGACGAGCTCGGCATCACCGACGCCGGCTGTCCAGCGGCGGAGCTCGTCCACGGCGGACACCAGGTGATCGAGCGCGTCCAGGACGGCCTGGTCGACCGGATCGCCGTGGCGGACCAGGTTCGCCGCCGCTCGACACAGTGCCCGCCCGGAGGTGACCAGCAACACGACCCGGTCCCCGAGTCTCCCGGAGGCCTGAAGGGCCCGCCGCCGCTCGGTCCGCGTGCGACCGGGGCCGAGGGGAAGGCGTTCCCGCGTGGCGGATGCGGCATCGATGAGTTCCTGACGAGCGGCGGCGAGGGTGTCCATCTCCTCCAGCCGCCGCTCGGCCCCGGAGAGCGAACCGGTCTCGAGGTCGTCCCGCAGGGCGGTGAGAATGGAGCTGAAGCGGTTCAGATGACGGCCGGCGACCGCGGTGACCCTGTGGCGGGGATTGTGGGGGACCACCGAGGTCAGCACCACCGCCACCGCACCGCCGATCACCGCGTCCCCGAGCCTGACCCACGGGCCGGTCTCCAGAACGGGAACCAGGACCATCACGACCACCGCCGCCACCGCCGCCTGGTTACTGAGCAGGCCACTCGCCCGGAACGCGACCGCGGCCGTGGTCGCCAACAACACCGCGACGGCCAGTTGCCACGCACCGACCCCGAACCACCGGGCCAGGGCCTCGGCGGCCACGATCCCCAGGAGCACACCCGTCGAGATCTCGAGCGCACGGACCCGGCGCTGCCCGGCGGACAGTCCGGTCGCGACGACGGCCGCGATCGGCGCGAAGACCGCGTTCTGCGGGCCGAACACCAGCTCGGCGAGGAGGAAGGCGAGGCCGGCGGCCGTCGCGGCGAGGAGCAGGGTCGGGGCGTATCGGGCGATCCTCGCCCAGGACTCGGACGCACGGCGGCGCGCGCCCTCGAACAGGCGGGACGCGCTAGCTCGCGGGTCCACCGGAGCCACCGGGATGCCCGGAGTATCCGGGTAGCGAGGTGACGGCGAGGTGGTCTCTCCTGGTGTCGATGTAGACGAGCTCTGCCACAACGGGCACATCGCTGTCCAGCACCACCCCGAAGGGGCGCCCCAGCGGAACCGCCTCCGGGTCGATGAGGTCGTTGACGCGGAGATGACGCACCCGGCGCCGAGAGACGAGGATCTCGTACGGCCCCACCGGCTCGCGGTCCTCGTGAAAGATGGTCACCCGGACACAGGCGTCCTCGGCGGCGGTGTTGAGCAGACGTAGTTCCACCCGGCTCGTGAACTCGGGCTCGTGGCCGGTGCTCTGTTCGGGGATCCATCCCGAGGAGAACGACCACCGGGTGCTCCCGGTCGCTTCTGATCGCCTATCGGTCATGGGTCTCACCGCCCTCCCGGTGCAGCGGGGCCTGCCCCCGTCACCAGTAGTTCGCGCAGATGATCATTCAGGAAGACACCGTCCGGGTCGAGACGCTGCCGGACGCGGGAGAACTCGTCCCACTCCGGATACCTCGCCGCGAGCTCGTCGGCGCCCAGGTGGTGCTTCTTACCCCAGTGGGGCCTGCCGTCGTGCTCGAGGAACAGCGGCTCCATGTCCGAGAAGTACTCCTCGTGGGGCAGGGAGGCGTTCTGTAGGAGGGCGATGGTCATCGACGGGCGCCCGTGGAACGGGCTGAGGAATCCGTGGTCGGCAGCCACCGTCCGGACCAGGACGCGCCATCCCACGATCGACCGGTGTCGTGCCTTGATCCGCTGCCTTGCCCGGCGAAACGCCGCCAACGTGGTGTCCAGCGGTAGCGCGTACTCCATCTCCTCGAACAGCAGGTGCCGGTCGTTGGGAAGGATCTCGTACGCGGGTCCGGTCTCCTCGGTCTTGAGAGTGCCGGGGGGCGGCCGGAGATCCGGCTCCCGCCCCGGCTCGTCGAGCAGTCGCACCTGGGCAAGGTCGCTCCGCGGATACCAGTAGAAGTCCATGTGGCGGTGCGAGTCGACCAGTTCGGCGTAGTTGTCCAGTACCCAATCGATATGGGTCATCCAGTTCCGGCGATGCAGTTCGTAGTACGGACGGACGCGCAGCGTCATGCGGGTAAACACCCCCAACGCCCCCAACGAGACCTGCGCCGCTCTCGCCAGGTCGTCGTCGGCAACGCCCCCGGGTCGCCGGTGAGCGCTATCCCCGCGGTTCTCCTCGGTGGCGCCGGCGTCTTGCCCGAACGAGACCTCGTCGCCCGTTCCCGTGACCAGTGTTCCCCCGACGAGGGTGGAGGAGAGGTTGCCCAGGCGCGCTCCGGTCCCGTGGGTTCCGGTGCCGATCGCGCCGGCGATGGACTGGTAGTCGACGTCCCCGAGGTTCTCCAGCCCCAGTCCGTACTCACGGAGTGCCGCGCCCAGGTCCGCCAGTGGCGTTCCGGGGAGCACGGTCGCGAGACCGCGCGCGGGGTCGGTGGCCTCGACCCCCGACAGTTCGTCGACCGAGAGGAGCACGTCGTCCGTGGCCACCAGCGGCATCGAGGAGTGGCCGGACCCCACCGGCCTGACGGACCGCCCGTGCTCGCGCGCCTGGCGGACGGCTGACACCACCTCGGCGCTGTCCTTCGCGCGAATCCGGGACCGGGGCGTGAACTCGACGCTCGCGGACCAGTTGGTGAACTTCTCCGACTCGATGTGACTTCACCTCCGGTTACTCCGTAGTGCCACGGTACGGGTGGGCCACGGGGGACGTCATCCGGTTGATCAGCGGCCCAGCAACCCCTTGGCGATATGGGTCACCTGGATCTCGTTACTACCGGCGTAGATCATGAGCGACTTGGCGTCCCGGGCGAGTTGCTCGACCCGGTACTCCGCCATGTACCCGTTTCCGCCGAAGAGCTGCACCGCGTCCATCGCGACCTCGGTGGCGGCCTCGGACGAATAGAGCTTCATGGCAGACGCCTCGGCCAGGGTGAGGGGCTTTCCGGCCCGCGCCCGCTCGATGGAGTGGAACACCATGTTCTGCACGTTGATCCGCGCCACCTCCATCCGGGCCAGCTTGAGCTGGATCAATTGGAACCGCCCGATCTCCTGGCCCCAGAGGGTGCGCTCGCGCGAGTAGTCCACGCAGAGCCGGTGACATTCCTGGATGATCCCCAGCGCCATGATCGCCACCCCGGTGCGCTCGGCGGTGAAACTGGACTTGGCGGACTCTCGCCCGTCGCCGCCGCGGTGATCCTCGGTCTCCCCCAGCAGGCGGTCTCGGCCGAGCCGGACGTCATCGAAGAACAGCTCGCCGGTGGGGGAGCTGTGCAGGCCCATCTTCTTGAACGGAGCGCTCTGCGTGAGGCCGTCCATCCCCGTGTCCAGGACGAAGGTCAGGACCCTGCGGTCACGCTTGGTCGCCGCGGCGTCGCGGTCGTCGGCACCCGCCGGCGCGCCCTCGTCGAGCTTGGCGTAGACGATCATCACGTCGGCGTGCGGGCCGTTGGTGATGAACGTCTTGCGGCCGTTGAGGATGTAGTCGTCACCGTCCCTCCGCACGTAGGTCCGCATCCCGCCGAAGGCGTCGGACCCCGAGTCCGGTTCCGTGATGGCCCACGACGCGACCTTCTCCATGGTCACGATTCCCGGCAGCCAGCGTTCCTTCTGCGCCAACGTCCCGCGCGACATGATGGTCGTGGCGCCCAGCCCGATGCTCACCCCGAGCGCCGACACCAGGCCCATGCAGGCCCCCGCGAGTTCGCTGATCACCACCGCCATCAACGAGTCCTGGCCCTCGAAGGCTCCGCCCGACTTGCCCGACTTGCCCGAACCGCCCGACCCGCCCGACCCGCCCGAGCTCGCCGATGCGCCCGACTCCCGTGCCCGCTGCCGGGCGAGCATCTTCTCCACCCCGTCGGCGGCCATAGTGTCGATCCCGAACTCCGCGAACAGCTTTCGGATGATCGGATAGGGCGGCATCTCCCCGCTCTCGAGGGCGTCCAGATTCGGGCGGATCTCCTTGGCGATGAAGCCCCGCACGGCCTCCCGGATCATCAGATCGGTCTCGGACCACTCGTACATCGGTGTCTCGTCTCCTCGGTGCCCAGGCCGCCGCTGGAACATGTTCCGGTTCAGTCTGTCGCGCCCCGGGGCGTGGGACGGGGTTTCGGCGTGAAACGCCTCCCGCCGGGTAATGGGCGCGGAACCCCCGCGAGGTCGGGCACACTCGGATGCATGAGTGCTTCCCTCGACAACGCGTCCGACCGGGCCGGCGACAACCAGGCCGCCGGTACTCAGGCGGGTCGCGGCCAGCTCGGGAGGGTCGGTCTGTGGACGGGCTCCCTGGAGGGCGTGCCGCCGGCCGGGATCCCGGATCTGCTCGGCGAGCTCGAGGAGCAGGGCTGGGGGTCGCTGTGGTTCGGCGAGGCCGTCGGCCGAGAGGCGTTCACCGCCGCGCAGCTCTACCTGGGGGCCACCCGCCGCATGGCCATCGGTACGGGCATCGCGAACATCTACGGCCGGGACGCCTCGGCGGCGGGGGCGGCCGCGCGCACCATCGAGGCCATGTACCCCGGCCGGTTCGTCCTGGGCCTTGGCGTATCCCACGCCCCGCTGGTCGAACGGCACCGCGGGCACAACTACGGGCGCCCGCTGTCGGCGATGCGCGAGTACCTCGATGCGCTGGACCGGACCCAGCCCATGGCGGCGGGGGAGGACACCATGCCTCCGGTGGTACTGGCCGCCCTCGGCCCCAAGATGCTCGAACTGTCCCGGGACAGGACCGCGGGCGCGCACCCGTATCTGACCCTCCCCGAGCACACCGCTCGCGCGCGCGAGATCCTCGGCGGAACCGGGGAGGACGGACCGGCCCTGGTCGTGGAACACGCCGCGGTGGTCGCCGCGGGCGTGGAGGACGACGACGAGCTGTGGCGGTCGCGGGCCCGGGACCACCTGAACATCTACACCGGGCTGCCGAACTACCGGAACTCCTGGACCCGCCAGGGCTTCGATGAGTCCGACTACGTCCGAGGCGGCAGCGACCGTCTCCAGGCGGCCATGGTGACCCGGGGGGTCGAGGCCACCCGGGCGCGGGTGCAGGAGCACCTGGACGCGGGCGCCTCGACGGTGCTCGTGCAGGTACTCGGGGAGAACATCCTGGTCCCGCCGGTCGAGGACTGGCGGCACGCGTACGAGGGGCTCCTGGGCTGACTGCTGACTGAACCCGGGGCGGGGTCAGCCGGTGTAGGCGACGGTGTCGACGACGATCGGTCCCGCCACGGCTCCTCCGGTGGTGGTGAGCCGGTACTCGACCCGGCCGGAACCGGTGGAGATGATGGCGTCGTACGGGTGCGCGATCGGGTCGGGGACTCCCAGGGAGATCCGCGGGTGGGGGATCTGCGCGACCTTCTGCCCGCTCGTGCCGGTGTCCAGGTTGCGCCACGAGAGCGTGGCGGTCAGATCGCACGGACCCACGCCGACGACCGCGAAGGCCCAGCTCACACTGGCCGTCCCGGGATATCCGTCACCTCGCAACGAGGTGGACACGGCTCCGGCGCACGCACCGGTGGGAGACCCGCCCCAGGCGACCAGACGGTTCGGGGCGGGCAGGAGTTGTGTGAGGGCCTCGGAAGAGTCCTGCGCGTTCGCGGTGGCCGGGGCCGCGAGGGCGGCGGCCAGCGCGACGGCCGTGGCGGCGAGGGTCGCGGTCACGGTAGCGGGGGATCGGCGGGTGGCCCGCCGGGTCGTGCCGATGGTGTTCACCGTTCCCATGCTTCCACCGGGTGAGGTGGACCACAAGGGTCCGGGGTCAACGGCGAACGCGCTCGACACCTGTCTGTAGTGTCCGACCAAAGGGTTTCCGAGAGGACACATCAATGGGCGGCAGGACGCGGGGCGGGGACGCCGTTCGGGTGGAGCAGAACGGGCTGATCGTCGTCCTGGCCTTCGGCGGGATCGTCATGTCCCTCACCCAGACCCTGGTGATCCCGCTACTGGGGATGTTGCCCGCCATCCTCGGCACCTCGGCGACCAACGCCGCGTGGGTCGTCACCGTGACGCTGCTCGCCGGAGCGGTGGCCGGCCCCGTGATGGGGCGCCTCGGCGACCTCTATCCCAAGAAGAACGTCCTGATCGGCGTCACGGCGGTGATGGTCGCCGGGTCCGTCCTGTGCGCCCTGTCCACCTCGCTGTGGCCGATGCTCATCGGTCGGGCGCTCCAGGGCGTGGGGATCGGCGTGATCCCGATCGGCATCGCGACGATGCGCGAGGTGCTGCCCGCCGTGCGACTCGGACCGGCGATCGCCCTCATGAGCTCCTCGTTGGGGGTCGGTGGTGCGCTAGGGCTCCCGGCGGCGGCGGCGCTGGCCCAATACGGCTCCTGGCAGTGGATGTTCTGGGGTACGGCCGTTCTCGGACTGGGGATCATCGCCATGATGGCCCTGCGCATCCGGTCGCTGCCGGCCGCCAAACCCGACGGCACCCTGGACCCGATCGGAGCCGCGGGCCTCGCGGTGGGCCTGATCTCGCTCCTGTTGGCGGTGTCGAAGGGCGCGGACTGGGGCTGGCTCTCCGCGTTGACCCTCGGGTTGTTCGCGCTCGCTGCCGTGGCGTTCCCGGTGTGGGGCTGGTGGGTGCTGCGCCACCCGTCCCCGCTCATCGACCTGAGGGTGGCGGCGCGCCGACCGGTCCTGCTGACCAACATCGCCTCGATCCTCGTGGGCATGGGTCTGTATGCGCAGCTGCTCGTCATCCCGCAGATACTCCAGCTCCCGGTGGCCACCGGCCACGGGCTGGGGCAGTCGATGGTCGCCATGGGGCTGTGGATCGCGCCCGGCGGACTGGCCATGATGGCCGTCTCCCCCATCAGCGGACGACTCATCACCACCCGGGGTCCCAAGCCCACGCTCATCCTGGGATCGCTGGTCATCGCGTCGGGGTACGCCTCCGCCATGTTCCTCATGGGCTCGAAGTGGGGTGTCATGCTCGCGGCCGTCATCACCAGTTCGGGCGTGGGTCTGGCCTACGGTGCCATGCCCGCCCTCATCATGTCGTCGGTGCCGCACTCCGAGATGGGGTCCGCCAACAGCGTCAACACCCTCATGCGGTCGATCGGCACTACCACGGCCGCGGCGGTACTCGGGGTGATCCTCACGCAGATGTCCGTGGACTTCGGGGGGCTGTTCGTGCCCACCGAGACCGGCTTCCGCGTGGGCCTGTTGCTCGGGTGCGGGGTCGCACTGGCGGCCGCCGCGGTCGCCGCCATGATCCCGCCCCCGTGGGAGACGGAGGACTGACCCACGGCACCTCGGGACGCACTCTCTGAGGCGTTGCAGGATCGTTACCTAAATCGCTTCTGTGTTCGATAGAATCGAACACAGAAGCGATGCTGGTGAGGAGGGGCGATGATCAGCGGTGGCAGTGGCGGTTCGGCCGATGGCGTGGCTGCCGAGCTCCTCGCCTCAGAGGTGCTGTTCGCCGAGAATCGCGCGGCCGCCGCGAGATGCCGGGGTGTCCATGCCCTCGTCGAGCACCACGAACGGCAGCTCGAGGCACGGTTGCAGGAGATGGGCCCGGGGGAGCCTGACTGGTCCAGGCTCGACCCCATCGATCACACCTGCCAGTCTCTGGTGGCCACGACCGGTGTGACGTATTCGCGGGCGAGTGACGTGGTCGGGTTGGCCGTGGACGTGCACGCCTGGGCCCCCGCGGTACTGGATGCGATGGAATCGGGGCTGTTGTGCGAGCGCATCGCGATGCTGCTGTGTAGCCGGATCAGGGACGTGGACCCCTCCCTCAGCCACGAGGTACAGGCCGCTGTCGTCGAGGATTATCTCGGGCGACTCCGTAGGGGGGAGCGGCCCAACCGGAGGACGATCTCTAGGCACGCGGACAACGTTGTCGCGAAGATCGACCCGGAGGGCGAGGCCGATCGCCGCCGTGACGCCGCCTTCGGTCGGGGTGTGCGATTTCGCAGAGAAGACCGCGGGATGTGCACCATGACAGCCCGTCTGCCCGCAGCTGCGGGGGCGGTTCTCGCGGAGCGAATCGACGCCTTCGCGGGAAAAGCGGCGCCAGGTGATCGCCGAACCCTCGCGCAGCGGCGCGCCGACGCGTTGGTGGCGATGGCCACCGGTGACCATGTCGTGGCGGACCCCGACGGCGGGTATCGGGACACATCCGCCGCAGGATCTGCGGACCCGACGTCAGCTTCAGCCCGCGGCTCGTACGCGGCTCGGGGCAAGGGAAACGGCGCGCGCACGGGCGAGGTCGCTGGCAGCGGGGCCGGAGCCGGTGACGGTGCCTCAGCTGCTGAGGCGGCGGGGCAAAGGGGTGCCGATGGAGCGGACGAACCCGTGCACGCACCGGTGAACGTCTCGCCGCTACTGCGTCCGCGCGTGACCGTGATCGCCCACGGAGTCGGAGCGCCGCGTCTGGAGTTCGCCAGAACGGGAGAAGCAGCGCTTGAGACCCTGACCCGTCTGCTCGAGTCTGCACAGGGCGCGACCTTCGAGCTCGTGGACACTCGACCCGGAACCCACGATGGCGGTGAGAGTGCCTATCGCTATCGGATTCCTCCAGACCTGGCGCGACGGGTCCGAATGAGAGACGGGACCTGTCGGCATCCCGGTTGCGCGGTGCCGGCGGAATCCTGCGACATAGATCATATTGTCCCCTTCAATCACTCCGATCCCTCGAGTGGCGGTCTGACCATCGAGAAGAACCTGATGAGTATGTGTCGGCGACATCACCGGTACAAGACCTTCTCCGACGCCCACTATGAGTACCTCGACGGCGGGCGGATCAAGATTCGATTCGGCAGACATGTCCTGACCACAACTCCTACAGGTCCGCTGGCGCGGGCCCGTGGGTTCGTGACCGCTCCGAGGTCCCCACGTCCCAACCGGCCATCCGGGAGGACGTCGGGCGCCAGCTCTGAAGGCGGCCCCGAGCGCAGCAGGCGGCGTGGCGATCATGAAGACGACCCGCCCCCGTTCTGACGGGGACCAGACCCCGGACCCCAGACCCCGGGCGCTCTCTCTGCCATTGGTTCTGCCGCCGGCTCAACTCTGCGCGCGAGCGATGATCTCCTTGGCGAGCTCGGCTGGGCGCTCCTCCGGGATCCAGTGGCTCGCGCCGGTCATCTCCACGAAGCGGTAGTCGGCGTCCACGTAGTGGGCGGTCCGCTCGGCGCCACCGCGGCCGAGGGCCGGGTCGTGATCGCTCCAGACGAAGGTCGTGGGCACGCGGACGCGGGCGGTCGCCTTCCCGGGTGAGGCGAAGGGCAGCGCGCGGTACCACCCCAGTCCACCGGGCACGGCGCCGTCGGCGACCATCTCGCGGCGGTAGCGGGAGACCATCGCCGGCGTCATCCCCATCCTGGCGAGAGCGCGTTCCGTCGGGCCTCCATCCGAGGTGAGGACCCGCTCGGGAACCCACGGCAACTGGAAGAACCCGATGTACCAGGAGCGCAACAGCTGATCGGAGACGATCATCGCGCGACGGAAGGCCGCCAGGTGGGGCACCGACACCGCGGTGAGCGACAGGACCCGGTCGGGATGCGCGGCGGCCACCCCCCACGCCACGGCCGCGCCCCAGTCGTGGCCGACGACGTGGGCGGCGGGCAGGTCGGCGCTGTCGAGCAGGGCGAGGACGTCTCCCACCAACTCGGACAGTCGGTACGCCCGCCGACCCCTGGGGCGGGCGGTGGAGCAGTAGCCACGCTGGTCCAGGACCAGCGTGCGGAACCCGGCCGCGTGCAGGCGGGGCGCCACCGCGTCCCAGCTGCTCGTGCGCTGCGGGAAGCCGTGGAGGAGTACCACGACCTCGCCGTCGGCCGGGCCGGAGTCGATGGCCCGGAACCGGAGGCGGCCACGGGTGAAGGTGAGCTCCCCGGACCTCGTCGGCTCGGACCTCGACGGCTCGGGACCCGGCGGCTCGGAACCCAGCGGAGTCTGGCCCGGGACGGTCGGATCAGCCACGGACGTATCCTCTCCGGACCGCCCGCTCGAGGATGCCCAGGGTTGCTTTGAGTGCGGACGCGTCCAGCACCGGCAGGATGCCGGAATCGCGCCACTTGGGATGGGCGTCGGACCAGTCGTAGTAGCTCACGACCTCCGTCAGCGGCCCGTCAAGGTCCTCGGCGCCGCCTCCGCCTCCGTCCGCGTTCCCGCTGCCGAGTTGCGTCAGGCGATACCCATAGGTGTGACCGATCGGTGGCGTGATCTGGCCGTCGATGGTCCAGGCGATCTCCTCACCCGGCACGAACCGCGTGATGATGACGGTCACGTCGTACCGGCCGAGGTCGTAGTCGCCCAGCGACTCCCGGTCCATGTGCACGACGAACCGGTCACCCGAGGCCGTGACCATCGAGCCCTCGGCGGACTGGAGCATCCCCGAGGAGTCGATGGCCACGTGACCGTCGGGATCGCAGAGCACGGCGAACACCTGGTCCGCCGGCGCCGCGATGACCCGCCTTGCCTCGAGGCGTGTCCCGGGGGCGGCGTCGTCGGCCCCGGACGAGCTGGTCGCTTCGCTGTCCGTCATGCCGTTGACGCTACCCCCGGGCATCGACCCGGTGCCGCCTCAGATCCGTGCGGGATCCGGCCGGTCCCACGCACGGTGGGTGGCCAGCAGCGGCTTGAGCGCGGGCAGGACTCCCGCCGCCTCGTCCACCACCACGACACCGGGGGTGTCGGCGGTGAGCCCGAAGTCGACGAACTGGTCGACGGGCGCGAGCGAGGCGATCGCCTTCTTGTGGCGGAACATCTCGCTGATGAGGACGTCGGTCCTCGGGTTGGCGGGGAGGTCCACCACCACGAGGGCGTCGAACTCGATCGAGCGCTGGGTCTGGTACGTCCGGGACACGGCCACGGTCGCATCCGGCTCCCCTTCACCCAGTCGGCCCCCGGTTGGCGCGATGACCAGCGGGACCATGTCGTCGTCGAACACCGCCTGCTCCAGCGCCTTGACCGCTGCGACGTCGGAGGCCTCGGTGACGAGGATCCCGATGAGGCGCCCGTCGGAGGGCCACTCGCGGCCGATCTGGGACAGCGCGGGGCTGGTGACGACCTCGGCCGTGGGGACCCTGGCGGGCGCGGGGAGACCGAGACCGGTGGCGACGGTGACGGCGAGGTCGTGGTCGATCCGGGCCAGCTGCTCGACCTGCCGGGTCTTGATGTTCTCCTCGTAGCACTTGCCCAGCTCGAAGGTGTACGCGCCGGCGATGTGCTCCTTCTCGACCTCGGTCATGCTGTTGTAGAACAGGGTCGCCTGCGAGTAGTGGTCGTCGAAGGTGGCCGGGGCGTCCCGGACCACCTGCGCGTCGGCGATGTGCTGCGCCACCTCGACGAGCGCACCGTCGTCCGCACCGGCGAGGAACGGGCAGCCACCGTCGAGACTGTTCGGCTTGTACGGCGCGACCCCCACGTGGTCGGCGGTCTGGTGCATCCCGTCCCGCAGCATGTCGTTGACCGGGGCGTGGGGGCGGTTGATCGGCAGCTGCCCGAAATTCGGTCCACCCAGCCGCGAGATCTGGGTGTCGAGGTAGGAGAACAGCCGACCCTGGAGGAGCGGGTCGTTGGTCACGTCGATCCCGGGGACGAGGTGGCCCGGGTGGAACGCGATCTGCTCCGTCTCCGCGAAGTAGTTCTTGGGGTTGGCGTTGAGCGTCATGGTGCCGATCACCTGGACCGGCGCGAGCTCCTCCGGGACGAACTTGGTCGGGTCGAGCAGGTCGATGCCGTGGAACATCTCGCTCACCCCGTCAGAGTCCACCGTGTCCGGGAACACCTGGATGCCCAGGTCCCACTTGGGGAACGCGCCCGCCTCGATGGCGTCGGCCAGATCGCGGCGGTGCAGGTCCGGATCCATTCCGGCCGCGATCTGGGCCTCCTCCCACACCAGCGAGTGCACGCCGAGGTGCGGCTTCCAGTGGAACTTGACCAGGTTCGTCTCGCCGGCGGCGTTGACCAGCCGGAACGTGTGGACGCCGAAGCCCTCCATCATCCGGTAGGAGCGGGGGATGCCGCGGTCGGACATGTTCCACATCGCGTGCGCCTGACCCTCGGTGTGGAGTGAGACGAAATCCCAGAACGTGTCGTGCGCGCTCTGGGCCTGCGGGATCTCACGGTCCGGGTGCGGCTTGCCGGCGTGGATGACGTCCGGGAACTTGATGGCGTCCTGGATGAAGAACACGGGGATGTTGTTGCCGACCAGGTCCCAGGTCCCCTCCTCGGAGTAGAACTTGGTGGCGAACCCGCGGGTGTCGCGGACGGTGTCGGCCGAACCGCGCGACCCGAGGACGGTGGAGAAGCGGACAAAGACCTCGGTCTGCGCGCCTTCCGCGAACATGCCCGCCCGGCAGACACTCGCCGCCGCGCCGTTGGCCTCGAAGACGCCGTGTGCGCCGGCGCCGCGGGCGTGGACGACCCGCTCCGGGATCCGCTCGTGGTCGAAGTGGGTGATCTTCTCCCGCAGGTGGTGGTCCTGCAGCAGGGTCGGGCCGCGGCGGCCGGCCTTCTGCGAGTGATCGGTCTCGGAGAGTCGGGCGCCCTGGGCGGTGGTGAGGAATTCACCCTGCTGACGGGCGGCGTCCTCGGTGTCCGCGGACTCGTCCCCGGTGGGACTGAACGGCGTGGCGCCCTTCTGGTCCGGCTTCGGGGGCAGGGGTCCGGTGGGGTCGGTGGGCTCCTCGAGCGACGGGGGCTTGGGGGCCGGGACGCCGGGCACGACGTCTCCACCACCGATGACCTCGTCAGCGAGCTTGCCGGCGGCGTCGGCGACCTTCTTGGCCGCGGCGCCGGCGGTCTTGGATGCGGCGGACTTCTTGTCGGACATGTGACTCCTCCGATGGGTTGGGTGTGAGTTCACGGGTGTCACTCCGACTCTCCCACTCGACGAGGACCGTGCAACCTGTCGCGGATAGCGTCGGGTAGGGGTAGCCTCCCGTGGTCCCCGGGGATCGATTACGGGCCCTGACGGCGGTCAGCGGTCAACGGACTGGACCCGGTCGACACTGCGGGCGACAGGTTCTCCCCGACCAGGTGGCCTCCACGCGGACGAAGTCGGCGGCACCGGAGGTCAGCGCGCTTAGGGTGAGGGAATGACGACCCCGGGATCCCACGGCGGCGACGCCGTGACGGCCACGATCACCCGAGCTCTCCTGCCCGCCCCGATCGTGCTGGCGGCAGCGTGGTCGGCGTGTCTGCTCCTCATCGCGGGCGGCGGGTGGATCCTCGGCCAGGCGATCGGCCGGCTCTCGGTGATCATCGCCCCGATCGCCATCGCTGTGCTGCTCGCGGCCATGCTCAGGCCGGTCGTGGATCGCGTCCCCTCGCGGGTCCCGCGCGCCGGGGCCGCCCTCGTCGTCGTCCTCGGGGTCCTGGCCCTGGTGATCGGTGCGCTGACCGCGGTGGCCAGCCAGCTCGCCACCGGGTTCCCCGAGATGCGGGAGAAGCTCAGCAGCGCCACCGACAGCGCGCTGCAGTGGCTGGAGGAGGGACCCCTCCACCTCACCGCGGATCGTCTGCAGGCCGCCGTCACCCAGGCCCGCGGCTGGATCGAGTCGCATTCGGAGGCGGTGGCCGCCGGTGCGGTCCAGTTCGGCCACACCGCCGTCGACGCGGTGGCCGGCCTGCTGATCTGCCTGGTGTCGCTGTTCTTCTTCCTCTACCACGGCGAGAAGCTGTGGGCGTTCTTCGTCCGGTGGTTCCCGCGGGTGGGCCGGGAGCGGGCCGACCGGGCGTTCCGCCAGGGCTGGGTCAGCCTGGGCGCGTACACCCGGACCCAGCTCATCGTGGCGGCCATCAACGCCGCCGGGGTCGGCATCGGTGCAGCGGTGCTGCGGGTGCCGTTCGTGATCCCGATCGTCGTGGTGGTGTTCCTCGCCTCCTTCGTGCCCATCATCGGCATCCTCGTCGCCGGATCGATCCCCACGGTCCTCGCTCTGGTGGAGAGGGGGCCGGTGATCGCGGTGGCGATGCTGGCGATCGTCGTGGTGGTCCACCAGCTCGAGTCCCATGTGTTGCAACCCGTCCTCATGGGACACGCGGTGTCGCTGCACCCACTGGCGGTGATCGTGGTGGTGGCCGCGGGGACGTACCTGTTCGGCATCGTGGGCGCGCTGTTCGCCGTCCCCGTCACCGCGATGGTCAACGCCGTGGTGAGAAGCCTGGCCGGTGGCGACGACAATCGTGGCGACGACGATCGTGGCGACGACGACCGTGGCGACGACGACCGTGGCGACGTCGAGCGGGGTGGCGGCCCGGGTGGGGAACCGGGTCTGGTGCCCGTCCGCGGCGAGGTGTCCGGGCCCGACGCCGGGGGCGCCGACGCTGCGGAGAACGACGCTGCGGAGAACGACGCTGCCGAGGACGACGCTGCCGAGAGTGACCGGAACGATGTGGACGATGTGAGGAACCGATGACCTTCAGCATGGAACTGACCGACGAGCAGCGCGAGCTGCAGGACTGGGCCCACGCCTTCGCCGAGGAGGTCATCCGGCCGGCCGCCCGCGAGTGGGACGAGCGCGAGGAGACGCCCTGGCCGATCATCCAGGAGGCCGCCAAGATCGGGCTGTACGGCTACGAGATCATGGCCACGCTGCGGCAGGATGACACCGGGCAGTCCTACCCGATCCTGTGCGAGGAGCTGTTCTGGGGCGACGCGGGGATCGGCTTGTCCATCATGGGGACCGGACTCGCCGCCGCGGGCATCGCCTCGGCCGGGACCACGGAGCAGATCATCGAGTGGGTGCCCCGCTGCTACGGCACAGAAGCGGAACCGGCGGTCGGTGGGTTCTGCTCGTCCGAGCCGGAGGCCGGGAGCGACGTGGGCAACATGCGCACCCGGGCCCGCTACGACGAGGCCACGGACGAGTGGGTGATCTCCGGGCAGAAGGCCTGGGTGACCAACGGTGGGGAGGCCTCGGTCCTGGTCGTGCAGGCGGTGGTGGACCCGGAGCTCGGCTCCCGCGGCCAGGCCGCCTTCGTCATGGAGGCCGGGACCCCCGGGATCGAGGCCGGACCCCGACTCAAGAAACACGGCCTGCGCGCGTCGGCGACCGCCGACATCTTCTTCGACGACGTCCGGGTGCCGGTCTCGGCGCTCCTGGGCGGCAAGGAGAAGCTCGACGAGAAGTTGGCGCGCGCACGGGAGGGCGAGCGGACCGGGGGCCAGGCTGCCATGGCCACGTTCGAACGGACCCGACCCACCGTGGGCGCGATGGCCGTGGGCATCGCGCGGGCGGCACACGAGTACGCGCTCGAGTACGCCAAGGGGCGGGTGGTGTTCGGCCGACCGATCATCGAGAACCAGGCCATCTCGTTCCTGCTCGCGGACATGGCGGTGGAGATCGACGCCTCGCGGCTGCTGGTGCGCAGGGCCGCGTGGTTGGGCGCGACCCGGCAGCCCATGGCCCGGGCCGAGGGCTCGATGTCCAAGCTCAAGGCCGGCCGTACCGCCGTGTGGGCCACCGAGCGCGCCATCCAGATCCTCGGCGGGGTGGGGTACACCCGCGAGTACCCGGTCGAGCGGATGCACCGCGACGCGAAGATCTTCGACATTTTCGAGGGCACCGAGCAGATCCAGCAGCTGGTGATCGCCCGCGCGATCTCCGGTCAGCGGTTGCCGTGACGGCCGTCGAGGTGGTGCGGTCGAGCGTCGTGCCCGCCCCCAGGGCGCAGGTATGGGCGCGCGTCGTCACCGCCGAGGGCGTGGCCGACGAGTTCGGCCCGCTGCTGACCATGCGGTTCCCGGCCGCTCTGGTGGGCGCGACCATCGCGGACGTGCCGCTGGGGAGGCCGGTCGGGCGGGCGTGGATCCTGCTCGGCGGGGTCATCCCGGTGGAGTACGACGACCTGGTCCTGGTCGACCTGGAGGCGCCGCGCTACTTCCACGAGCGCTCGAGCCTGGGTGCATGTCGCGTGTGGGAGCACCGTCGGGAGCTCGACGCCCTGTCCGACGGCTCCACCCGAGTGACCGACACCCTGCGGGCCGAGCCCCGCGGGGTGCTGCCGGGGCCGGTGGTGCGGATGGTGGTCAGCCTGCTGTTCCGCCACCGGCACAATCGGCTGGTCGGTAAGTTTTCGGCCCAGATGTGACGCTGGGAACTGCGTTCACGTCCCCGCGGGCGCACAATGAGCGTTGGAGCTCCCTGCGACGAGATACGCGCGGGAGGCCGTCCCCGAGGGGGAATTTTCATGCAGACTGCGAGACTTCACGGACGAGAACTGTCCTACCGCGAGGCGGGCGCCGGCGAGGGTAAGCCGACGATCCTGCTCATCCACGGTATGGCCGGCAGCTCGACCACGTGGCGCGAACTCATTCCGCGCCTGGACGCCCACTTCCACGTCATCGCTCCGGACCTGCCCGGTCACGGGGAGAGCTCACTCGACTTCGACGATTACTCGCTCGGGGCGATGGCGTCGACACTGCGCGACCTGCTGGTGGTCAAGGGGATCAAGCGGTGCACGGTCGTCGGGCAGTCGCTCGGCGGCGGCGTCGCCCTGCAGTTCGTCTACCAGTACCCCGAGTTCTGCGAGCGGATCGTCCTGATCGGCAGCGGCGGCCTGGGCAAGGAGGTCAACTGGATCCTCCGGATGCTGGCGGTGCCCGGCGCCGAGCTCCTGCTCACGGTCGGCGCGGCCCCGTTCCTGGTGAACGCCGGAAACTCGGTGGGGCGCTTCTTTTCCGGCCTGGGCATCCGGGCGGATGCGATCACAGAATCCTGGATGTCGTACGACTCACTCAGTAGGCCCGGTCATCGCAGGACGTTCTTCAAGACGCTGCGCGCGGTCGTGGACAACAAGGGCCAGGCGGTGTCGGCGGCCAACCGGCTGTACCTGGCCGGGCAGTTGCCGTTCCAGTTGATCTGGGGCGACCGCGACCCGATCATCCCCGTCTCCCACGGGCACGCCACCCACGAGGCGATCCCCGGCAGTCGCCTGGCGATAGTGGAGCGAACCGGCCACTACCCACACGTCGAGGACCCGGCGGCTGTCGAGCGGATCATCGTGGAGTTCATGACCGAGACCCGACCCGGGCACATCGATCACGAGACGCTCGGCGATCTCGTGATCGCCGGTGGCGACAGGGACGAATAGACAGGGTCGAATAGACGACCGGCCCCGGCTCCCCTCGCGGGGAACCGGGGCCGGAATCGGGCGACGAGCAGCTGATCGCCCGCGAGCGCCGATCAGGCGACGGCGTCGGCCTCGACCGCGTCCTCGCCCGCCGTGACGTCATCGCCGGTCGCGTCGTCGACAGCGGTGTCGTCGCCGTCGGTGTCACCGTCCCCCGGGATCTCGGCGTCGATGCCACGGAGGATGTCGATCGCACCCGAGATGTCGCCGGTCATCGCGGTGGAGATGGCCAGGTCGGCGTTCGCCTCGCACTCGTCACCCGACAGGCCGGGCGCGACGCCGCCGACGGAGCCGAGGAAGTCGTAGGCGGAGATGGTGCCGCAGAGCTGCTGTGCGATATCCGACACCTCGGCGGGGGTCTCGACGCCGTCGATGGCCGTCTCGCCGGTCGCGGGAGCGCCCACCGACCCGCTGTCGAGCCCGGGGAGGTCGCTCTGGGCGGCGGCCAGTCCCGCACCGGAGAAGGACAGGGCGGCAGCGGAACCGATGATCGCGATGGTCTTCTTCATGGTGGTCACCTTTCGATCGGACGCCGGGTTCTCCCGGAGACACGGCGGTCACCGTAACGCCCGCGTCGTCACCGTGCTGTGACTGCGATCACACTGCAACAGAGCGGGATCGGTGGATTCCCGTGATGCGCAGGAGCGACGGCGCACGGACAAATTCTTCTTCATCTCTCCGAGTGTTTGCCGCGTCGCCGATCTGCGGGGATGCTTGTTCCATGAGTGGAACCGCCGAGATCTATGACGCAGTCCTCAGTCCGGGCAAGCTCGAGTTGCTCCGGTCGTGGATCCGCCACCAGTCGTGGTTCGACGGCGACCCGGCGCAGCTGGAGCAGGTGACCGCCTACCGGTTCGTCGACCCCGACGGCGAGGTGGGGATGGAGGCCTTCCTCGTCTCGGACGGTGCGCGCACGTTCCACGTCCCTGTGACCTACCGGGGGGCGGAGCTCCCGGGGGCGCAGGACGCGCTGGTCGGGACCCTCGAGCACTCCGTTCTCGGTCGTCGCTGGGTGTACGACGCGCCGGCCGACCCCGTGTACGTGGCCGAGGTGCGGCGGGTCGTCAGTCACCGCGACACCGCCGCCGACCATCTGGCGGTGGAGGACGGCACGGTCACCCCGTCGCCCGTCAACGTCCGGGGCGGTGGGGACGGTGCGACGGGTGACGGCGACGCCGATGCCGCACCTCAGGTGATCCGGGTGATCTCGGAGGAGAACGACGCCGAGGCGGACTGCCCCCTGATCGGCTCGCCGGGCACGCTCAGCGGGACCTGGGAGGACGCCGACGGCTCGCATTCCGCGGTCTTCGTCGTCGTCGCCTGACGCCCCCAGGCACACGGGCCTGTCGGCGACGGTCTCGCCGTATCGCCCCCTGCGCGGATAACGCCGCCCCCACCTCGTCGGAGGTGGGGGCGGCGTCGTCCGGCCGGGCGTCGTCCCGCCCCGGGGGCGTCACGGGGTCGGACGGGGGTCTTCCCTGCCGGGCCGGGCGGGGACTCAGGCCTGCTTGATGGCCGAGAGCTCGATCTCGAGGGTGACCTTCTCGGAGACGAGCACGCCACCGGTCTCGAGCGCCGCGTTCCAGGTCAGGCCGAAGTCGCTGCGGTTGATGACCGTGGTGCCCTCGAAGCCGGCGCGGAGGTTGCCGAACGGGTCGGTGGCGGTGCCCTCGTACTCGAACGGGATGGTGACGGACTTGGTGGTGCCCTTGATGGTGAGGTCGCCGGTCACGTCGACGCCGCCGGAGCCGTTGGCCGCGATTTTCGTCGAGTGGAAGGTGATCTCCGGGTGGTTGTCCATGTCAAAGAAGTCGTTGGACTTCAGGTGGCCGTCGCGGTCGGCGTTGCGGGTGTCGATCGAGGAGGCGGTGATGACGACCTCGGCGGTGGCGCCGTCGACTCCCTCCGCGGGGACGGTGACCGTGCCCGTGTAGTCGTTGAACGACCCGCGGACCTTGGTGACCATGGCGTGGCGGGTGACGAAGCCGAGGCGGGTGTGGGTGGGGTCGATGTTCCAGGTGCCGGTGAGGTCGGTGAGCGTCGCGGTCATGGTGACTCCTTCGGTGGTCCCCGGCTGGACGCCGGGGCGATTGGTTGTTGTGTCACCTACGGTAGCGCCTCAATGGTGATGCGTCAACAAGAATCTCGACGGAGTTCGAAAGCGGTCGGTCACCCCACGTGGCGGCGCAGGAAGTGCAGCGCGTGGGTGACCGCGAGGTCGTGACAGGGCCGGCCGGGGAAGAGGTCGAAATGATCGCCCGGGTAGTGGCGCACCTCGGCGCGGGCGGCGAACGCCGCGGTGCTCGCGGCGTGCGGTGGGGCGCTCCGGTCCAGGTCGGCGATCTGGACCAGTACGGGGGTCCCAGCGAGCTCCGCGGCCTTCGCACCGGGTCGGAAGGACCCCAGTACCGCCCCGACCCCGCCCCCGATCTCGTTGCGCCAACTCGGCCCCGCGATCGACTCGTAGGCCTCCTCATACCCCTCCAGGGAGAGCACGGCGCTCGACCCCGGCGGGCCGACCAGGGGGACCAACGGCTCCGTGCGGCCCAGTGCCGTCGCGGCCTTGGCCGCGACCGTGGTGCCGGTGGAGCGGAGCAGGGCCGCCGGCCGGTGCTGACGGGCGGCGGCCACCGCCGCGGCCCGCCCGTCGACGAGCGGGACCACCGAGATCACCGCCGCGATGCGCGAGGCCCCGCCCGGCTCACGGGCCACCTCGAGCGCGTGCCCACCGCCCAGGGAGCACCCCCACAGGACCATCCGGTCGGCGTCGACGTCCGGCCGCGCGGCGACCGCGGCGACCGCCGCCCGGAGGTCGTCCTGCTGCCGCGACGGCGAGACGACCTGTCGGGGCCCGCCGTCGGATCGTCCGAAGCCGCGGTAGTCGAAGGCGAACGCCGCGTACCCGGCGGCGGCGAAGGCCTCGGCGAACTGGAGCAGGCCCGAGTCGGCCGTTCCGCCCAGCCCGTGTGCCAGGACGACGCACGGTGCCCGATCCGTCCCGGCCGCGGGCAGGAACCACCCGCGGCAGGTGTCCCCCCCGGAGCGGAAGTCGAGGTCGAGGGGGGTGATCTGGCTGGTCACGAGGGTTCTCCTGGGTTGTCGACCGCGGGGTCCGGGCGGCCGTATATGGCCCGGACCCACAGGTCCGAGGCGGTGGCGATCATGGGCTCGCGATCCGCACCGGGGTCATAGACGAGGTGTTCGAGAACCGATTCGTTGATCTGGATCAGGGCGGTGGCGAGCGAGTCCGGGTCGGCCCCGTCTGGGGCCCGGCCGGCCGCCCGCTCGGAGCGGATGTACTCGGCGATGGGCGTCGCCAGCTCGGCCCGCCCCTCGTCCCAGAGGCGGCGCATGGGCTCGTGCGTGGTCCGCGCGGTGAGCAGGGCACGGTAGACGTGCGCGTTGTCGACCATCCGGTCCGCGAGGCGGCTCAGCGTGGCATGCACGCGGGACCGGAATCGGCCGTCGGAGTTCACCAGCATGTCGTTCGACTTGGCGGCTGTCGCCTGGATGGAGGAGAGCAGCACGGTCACCGCCGCCGCCTTGGAGTCGAAGTAGAAGTAGAACGCCGATCGGGTGATGCCGGCTGCGTCGGTGAGGTCGGCCACCGAGATGTCGTCGAGTTTGGTGGTGCGCAGCTGCCGGTCGAGCTCGGCCAACAGGGCCTCGCGGCGTCGATCGCCGCGGGGTGAACCGTTCGCGCCCTCGCCGGAGGTGCCGTTCCCGCTCATGCGTGCGCCGCCGTCCGGATCATCCTGCCCGAGCGGGCCGCGCGCTCGCGGCCCTCCGGGATCTCCCGGGTCCGCAGGTCGTGCTCGTAGAGGAAGTAGTCCACCTGCTGTTGGTGCCGCGGGGTGTCGAGCATGTGCCCGATGTACTTCTTCTCGTCCGCCACGATGACCTGCTCCATCTCCGCCCGGTCCGGCGTCCGGTACAGGCCGGCCGCCCATGCGGCCGCCAGCCGGGCCTGGGCCTCGACGAACGGGAACAGCGTGGGCGTGGACTGGGCGAAGCCGACCATCACGAGGTCGTCGATGCCCGGGGAGAACATGCGCTTGTAGAGCGGCACGTGGTTGTGGGCGTCGGCGCTGAGGAACTCGGGGTCGAAGAAGGGGAACGAGGTGTTGTAACCGGTGGCCTGGATGACGACGTCGAATTCCTGCGACGTGCCGTCCTCGAAGTGCACGGTCCGGCCCTCGAACCGGGCGATGTTCCCCTTGGCCGTGAGGTCCCCCGAGCCGAGCCGCAGCGGCAACTCGACGGACTGGGTGGGGTGCGCCTCGAAGAACTTGTGGTTGGGCTTGGGCAGTCCGTAGGACTCCGGCCGGCCCGCCGACATCGGTTGCATGGCCTGGATGGCTTTGCGCTGCCACGAGTAGGGCAGGAACGGGAACGTGGCGAAGTACTTGTCGGCCGGCTTGCCGGCGATGTACTTCGGGACGATCCACGCGCCCGACCGGGTGGAGATCACCACCTCGTTCCGCATCACCTTGGAGGACAGCTCGACCGCGATGTCGGCGGCGCTGTTGCCCAGGCCCACCACGAGGATGCGCTTGTCCAGCAACTCGAGCGGGTCCCACGGGTCGACGTAGGCGTGCGAGTGGATCATCTCACCGGTGAACTCGCCCGGGAAGTCGCCGAACCGCGGGTCCCAGTGGTGCCCGTTGCCCACCACCAACGCGTCGAAGCGGCGGGTGCCGGTGCGGTCGGTGGTCAGCTCCCAGCCGCCGCCCTCGAGCCGTTCGGCGTGCAGGACCCGGTTCTCGAACTCGATGAGACGCAGCAGGTCGAAGGCCTCGGCGTAGTCGTCGAGGTACTGCTTGATCTGCGAGTGGTGCGGGAAGTCCGGGAACTCCTCGGGCATGGGGAAGTCGCGGAAGCTCAGCTGGTGCTTGGAGGTGTCGATGTGCAGCGACCGGTACGCGCTCGAGCTCCCGTTGGGGTTGTCGAACGCCCAGTTCCCGCCGATCCGGTCGGAGGCCTCGAAGCCCACCGCCTCGATGCCGTAGTCGTCGAGCATCTTGAGGGTGGTGAGACCGCTGATGCCCGCGCCGATGACGGCGACAGTGGGGGTGGGTGTCATGGAAACCTCTTCGGGCCGGGGACCGCCGCGCCGCAAAGCTATGGCGCGAATCACATTGCGGTCCTAGATTATGGCCAGGGATTGACGGGCGTCAACAGCGTCCCGCGCGCGCTGACGGGGCACCCCGCCCCGGGCCCCATCCCGGACGGAGGCGGACATGGCGGACGAGACGACCGGTAGGCGGCACGCGGTGGTGGTCGGTGGCGCATCCGGGATCGGATGGGCCACCGCGCGGCAGCTGGCCTCCGACGGGTGGCGGGTGACGGTGGCCGACATCAACGGAGGCCTCGCTGAGGCGCGTGTGGCCGAGCTTCAGGGCGGTGGCGGGTTGGGGGGCGCAGCCGGGTTGGCCGGCCCGGCCGACGCCCCGGACCGGGGCCACGACCACAGGGTCGTCGACGTGGCGGACGAGTCGTCGGTGGAGGCGCTGTTCTCCGACATCGCCCCCGAGCTGGTCGTCACCACGGCCGGGGTGAGCACGCTCGGGTTGGTCACCGACCACGACACCGCGGAGTTCAGGCGGGTGGTGGACGTGTGCCTCACGGGCTCGTTCCTCGTCCTCAAGCACGCGGGTCGGGTCGTCGTAGAGGGCGGTTCGATCGTCGCCATCGCCTCGCTGAACGCGCGGCAACCCGGCCGGGGGATGGCCGCCTACTGCGCTGCCAAGGCGGGCCTGGTGATGCTCGCCCAGGTGGCCGCGCTCGAGCTCGGGGAGCGGGGGATCCGCGTGAACACGGTCTCGCCCGGGTTCCTCGTCACCCCGCTCACCGAACCGGTCCTCCAGATCCCCGGTCTCGCCGAGGAGTACGCCGAGAACGCGGCGGTCCCGCACCGGGGCACTGCGGAGGACGTCGCCCGGGCGGTGCTCTACCTCGCCGACTCGCCCTGGATGACGGGGGAGGACCTGGCGGTCGACGGCGGCGCCCAGTTGCGCCGCTATCCGGACGTGCTCGGCCTGGCCACCGAGGCGTTCTCGTGAGGCCGGGTCTCGCCCGCCGCCGGGACGGCCGCAGGAATGGCGGTCGCGGTGCCCCGGGATTCGCCGGGAGATCCGCGATCGTCACCGGCGGCGGCTCGGGGATCGGCGCCGCGCTGGCCCGCGCCCTGGTGGCGGCCGGCGCCCATGTCGTGGTGACGGACATCGACCCGGTGGCCGCCCGGCGGGTGGCGGAGGAGGTCGCCGCGGGGGCCGGCGGCGCCGAGGGCGGGGCCCCGGGCGCGACGGGCACCGGGACCGCCCGGTCGGCGGCGCTCGACGTCACCGACGCCCGGGCAGTGTGCGACCTGGTCGGTGAGGTGGTCGCCGAGCACGGTGGCCTGGACCTGATGTTCGCCAACGCCGGCATCACGTGGGGCGGGGACACCGAGCAGCTCACCCTGGGGCAGTGGGACGCGATCATCGACGTGAACGTCCGCGGGGTCGTGCACTGCGTCCACGCCGCGTACCCGGAGATGATCCGCCGGGGGGCGGGGTCGCTCGTGCTCACCGCCTCGATGGGCGGGTTGTGCCCGGCGGGGCTGATCACCAGCTACGCCATGACCAAGCACGCCGTGGTGGGGCTCGGGCTCTCGCTGCGCGCGGAGGCGGCCGGCCACGGCGTCGGGGTGACGGTGGTGTGCCCGGCCGCGGTGGACACCGCGATCCTGGACAAGGGTGAGCTCGACGGGTTCGACGGCCGCCACTACTACCTCGAGGGTCAGGGCGTACGGCAGCCGCTGGACCCGGACCTGCTGGCCCAGAGCGTCCTGCGTGGGGTCCGGGGGAACCGGGCTCTCGTGATCGAACCCGCGCGGGCCCGGGCGACGTGGCGGCTGCAGCGCCTGTCACCGGCGTTGATGGACCGGATGCTCACCAGATACGTGCGCGCGACGAGGCGCCGGCGGGACGAGGGGCCCGCCGGCGCCTGACACCGGGGACGTGCCCCCGGGCCCGAGGTGTCTCAGTGCTCGGCGGCGTCCGACTCGGCCTTGGTCACGTGGACGGTGCCGTGCTCGTGCTCCGGCGGGGCGTAGATCGAGTAGACCTTGAGGGGCTCGTCGCCGATGTTGGTGACGTTGTGCCACGACCCGGCGGGCACGAGGATCACCCAGTCGTCGCCGACCTCCTCGTCGAACTCCAGGCGGTCTGAGGCCGGCCCCATCTGGACGCGGCCGCGACCCTGCTCGACCCGCAGGAACTGGTCGTGGTCCTCGTGCACCTCGAGCCCGATGTCGTCCCCGGGGGCGATCGCCATGACCGTCATCTGCAGGTGCTTACCGGTCCACAGCGTGGTCCGGTAGTTGGAGTTGGCCAGGGTCGCGTCCTCGATGTTGACGACGTAGGGGTTGGGTCCGTGATCGGTGGCGGTCATGGTGTGGTCCTCTCGCTCTCGTGCACATCGGCTCGCGCCCGGTCGCCTCCATCATGCCGGGCGCGCTCGGCTCGCGATCCGGCTCCCTTCTGCCACGGCCACCGGCCGGAGATCTCGAGCTCCAGCGACCAGCTGAGGAACGTCCTGATGAGCACGACCAGTGCGAGCAGTCCCACCGAGTTGTAACTCGGCGAGATCGCGACGGTCCGGATGATGTCCGCGGCCACCAGGAGTTCCAGGCCCAGCAGGATCGCGCGGCCGAGCCGACGGCGGAACGCGGTATAGACGTCGCCCTCGGGGCCGGACCGGCGACGCGGGTCGAGGGCGAACAGGGCCGCCACCAACGCCCCCACCACGATGGCGGCCACTCCGGCCGCGTCCATCGTCTTGCCCACCAGTTCCACGGCCTCTGTGAACGTCATGAACGAACTGTAGACCCGCCCGGCCGACGCGAAAGGGACCTCCGCAGACCCTATGGTTGACAAGTCAACTAAAGTGGGGGCATGACTCAGCACACCACCTCCGCCACGCCCGCCCCCTCCGTATCTCCAGCGTCGCAGGCCGTCGCCTTCGGCCTCGACACCTTCGGCGACACCACGGTCGATGACCGCGGCGCGCGGGTCCACCACGCCCAGGTGATCCGGGACGTCGTCGAGCAGGCGGTGCTGGCCGACCAGGTGGGCGTCGACGCCTTCGGGGTCGGGGAGCACCACCGGCCGGACTACGCCGTCTCCGCCCCGGATGTGGTGCTCGCCGGCATCGCGACCCGGACGCAGCGCATCATCCTCGGTTCGGCGGTCACCGTACTGTCCAGCGACGACCCGGTCCGGGTGTTCCAGCGCTTCTCCACGATCGACGCCCTGTCGAACGGGCGCGCCGAGGTCGTGCTGGGGCGCGGGTCCTTCACCGAGTCGTTCCCGCTGTTCGGGCTCGACCTCCAGCAGTACGAGCAGCTGTTCAGCGAGAAGCTGGACCTGTTCTCCGCGCTGCTGCCCGAGAAGCCGGTCACGTGGTCCGGGGAGCTTCGTCGCCCCCTGGTCGACCAGCGCGTGTACCCGGAGACCGAGGGCGGGCTCTCAGCGTGGATCGCGGTGGGCGGCAGTCCCGAATCCGTGGTGCGCGCGGCCCGCTACCGGATGCCGCTGATGCTCGCGATCATCGGCGGGGCCGCCGGCCGGTTCGCCCCCTTCGCCGACCTGTACCGCCAGGCCAACGCGCAGCTCTCGGGCACCGACGCGCCGCAGTTACCGATCGCCGTGCACTCGCCGGGCTTCGTTGCGGAGACCGACGAGAAGGCCGCCGCCCTGGCCCTGCCGCACTGGCTGGTCAACCGCAACCAGATCGGCCGCGAGCGCGGATGGGGGGACGCGGTGGAGGCCGACTTCCACCGCGAGGTGAGGTCCGGGGCGATGTACGTCGGCTCGCCAGAGACCGTCGCGCAGAAGATCGCCGCGACCGTGGGCACCCTGGGGCTGGACCGCTTCGACCTCAAATACGCCAGCGGCCCCACCCCGCACGAGCACCTCATGAACTCGATCGACCTCTACGGCCGCAAGGTCATCCCCCGCGTGCGCGAGTTGCTCACCGGGGCGGGGTACGAACCCGGAGTGCCGCAGCAGGTCTCCCGCGCCTGACGGCCGGGCCCGGGCGGGCGTCGATCTGCGCCGGGCGGGAGAGGGGTTTACCGTGGGGTCATGCTCTTCGCGTTCTCCGTCGCACCCACCACGACCGCGGACGAGTCGGCGTCCATGAGCGAGGCCGTCGCCGAGGCGGTCCGGGTGGTCCGCGCGTCCGGGCTGCCCCACGAGACCACCTCGATGTTCACCACCATCGAGGGCGACTGGGACGAGGTCATGCCCGTCATCCGCGCCGCCACCGACGCCGTACTGGCCGTCTCGCCGCGGGTGAGCCTGGTGCTCAAGGCCGACCTGCGGCCCGGGCGCTCCGGTGAGCTTCGCGGGAAGGTGGACCGGGTCGATCGCCGCCTGGCGTCGGACCCCGGGGGAGGGGAGAAGGGCGACGACGAGGTGGTCGCCCCGTGACTTCCCGCACCCCCTCGGATCACACTGTGAACGACTCCGGATCCGCCGGCCGGCACGGTGCGGACGGCCCGGACCCGCGCGGACTGCAGACAGTCGCGTACGTGGTGGCCACGGTGCTCGGTGGGATCGGCGCGCTCGTGGTGGCGACGGTGGAACTGCTCTCCCCCGAGGCCGGCACATTCGACGTCCTGCTGTGGAGCGCGCTCGCCGTCCTGCTCCTCGCCGCTGCTGCCCGCCGGTGGTGGTTCGGGGCCAGCGGCGAGGACCGCTCGCGGCGCGTCGCCTCCGAGCTCGGGGCGGCCGAGGTCGCCGAGGCGGTGCAGGCCTCGTCCGGTGAGGTCGACGCGGTCCGCCGACTCCGGGTCGCCCACCCCGGTCTCGGGCTCCGGGACGCGGTCGAACTGGTCCGGCGACACGGCGGCGACGACCGGAGCGTGGAAGGGCAAAGCAGCGGCAACGTCTGACCCGGCTCCAGCCCCTCTCGGGGCCGTCCCGATCTCAGCAGGCGCCCGCGCCGCCGAGCGCCCGGGCGACCATCGAGTGTGTCCGCGGGTCGAGCGCCATCCCGCCATGGGAGGTCGGTCCGCCGCCGCACGCCTGCTCCGGAACCCGCCACCCGACGCCGGGCCCCGGCACGAAGCTCCGCTGCGGTGGCAGGAGATGGTCGCCGCCGGTGGCGATGAGCGTGTAGGCGACCCCGGGCAGGAACGGGGTGCGATCGAGTCCGTACCAGGCGGTGAGCATGGGGCTGCCGGGTGACAGCTCGGCCAGACCCCGCAGGTTGGCTGCCCACAGCGCCGCGCCTGCGAGCCCCGGTGGCAACTGGTGGGGGATCAGGCCACTGTTGTCGGCGCCCCAGTACCCGCCCACCGAGACCACCCGGCCCACCGCGCCGGGGCGCAGCACCTTGGTGGTGTATCCCGCGATCGAGGCGCCCTGGGAATAACCCACCAGGTCCACCTGGGCCGCTCCGGTGACCGCGCGCACGTGGTCGATCACCCCGGCGAGCTGCGGACCGGATGCGCCGACGATCGAGTCGAGACCTCCCCGGGCCGGGTTGCCCGCGTAGGCGCCGAGGGTCGGGGCGATCACACAGAATCCCTGCCTCCGCAGCGGCTCGCCCAGTCGCGGCACGGTGTTGGGGCCGTTGTCGAACGTCCCGTGCACCAGGATCACGGGTCTCGGGTGGGCCGGGGTCGGTCGGCAGGTGACCGGGGCGTCGACCGCGGCCGGCGGGCCGGGGGCGCCGATGGGCCCGTTGATGCCGTTGATCGCCTCGGTCACGTACGGTCCGAGCTCACCGGTGGGGTCCAGGTCCCCGACGAGGTCCGTCAGCGCGTCCTCCACCGGGCCGGCCGTGGCCACCGGGGTGAACCCGGACGCGGCGGTGGTGGTCGTGACCGCCGCGGCGACGGGTACGGCCAGCGCGCAAGCGACGAGGGCGCCGGCAAATCGGGAACGCAGGCGGCGTGGGGTCCGGGAACCGAGCATGGTGACTCCCAAAGAGTGTGAGGTCACACAAGTATGCGAGTGCCGAGCGGGTTCGGGTACCGCACGGAGCCCGTTCTCGTCGCGCGGGACTACCGCGGACGCCGTTGGCCGCCACGGGCCGGCCGTTCTGCGCGCCTGTGTCTCGGGCTCCGGGACGCGGTCGAACTGGTCCGGCGAGACGGCGGCGGCAACCCGAGCTGACGCGTTCCGGCACCTGCTGCCGGCTCGCCCCCCGAAATCTAGCGGTGAGACAGCAGTTCGAGTGCGATGACCGCCAGCGCGAGGAGGCAGTGGGCGGTGAGGATGGCGAGTCGCTGGGCCCGTGGGACGGTCAGTCTGCGGACGGCGAGGATGCCGACCGCGGCGAGTGTGCAGGTCGTGACCAGCATGGCGGCGACGAGGCCGGTCCCGGTGCCGTAGACGCCGAAATGGGCGGGGATGAGGCAGATCACGGGAGGGACGGCGACGGTTCCCGCGCCGAAGGTGTCGACGATCATGCGCTTGTGTTCGACGGAAGTGGGGAGTTGTCCGTGGATCACCATGTGACTGAGCAGGCCCGCGACGTAGACGGCGCAGATGGTGGCCGTGACCGTGATGGCGAGCGTGCCGAGTGCGAGGCCCGCGGTCGGATGGTGGTCGTGGGCGCGGAGGGCGATGATGACGGCGAGAGTCGTGAAGGCGACGTAGATGCGCTCCTTCAGGGCCGAAGCCCGGTGCATCCGCGTGAGGGCATCGCGGCCCGTGTCGGGTCGGGGCGCGGTCACCGGCGATTGTCTCCCCGGGCCGCGTAGGCACGCATGAACGCGTGCGCGCCATCGGTCATGATCCGCTGCACGTGCTCGGCGTCCGCACGTCGGCGGAGCGGCTCGTTGAGCACCCGGAGGGTGGTGAGGGCATGGAAGTGTTCGGCAGCCAGTTCAGGGTCATCCACGTCGAGCAGACCGAGGTCGGCGAAATGCGCGAGACGTTCGGCGAGGGTCCGCGTGTGTGTGTCGCCCAAGGGGTGGTCGTCGAGTTCGGGCAGGAGCGTCTCGTTCTCGGCGATGAGTGTCACCGCGGCCGCGTAATGGGACGAGATGAGCTGGGAGCGTCCGAGGTCGATCGCGAAGCCGGTCACGGCGTGTTCGAGGTCGGCGACCTCCTCGGGGGTGAGCCGATCGGACAGGTGTGTGTCGATGAGCTCTCGTAGCGTCCCCAGTGCCGTTTCGCCTGCGTCCTCGATGACGCCGAGCAGTAGTCGTCGCTTGTCACCGTAGTAGTCGTAGACGGTGCGCTTGGACACTGCGGCCCGCTCAGCGATCGCATCCATGCTGGTGCGCTCGACGCCGGACTGCACGAACAGGTCGCGCGCGGCGACCAGGATCGCCGCGCGCTTGTGCTCTTGTCCTCGTCGTACCGGCTTCGGTATCGCTTCACCCATGGTCGTGCCCTCCTGAGACTGGAGCCGAGTCTACACTGGGGAGTGTAGATCTACACCACACGGTGTAGTGTACGAGCATGCAGACCGCCTCTCAGGCCTCCCTCGAGGCCCATGCGCTCGTCAAGCGCTACGGTGACGTCACCGCCGTGGACCACCTCTCGTTCCAGGTCACCG
Source organism: Dietzia sp. 2505 (assembly GCF_040546785.1). Taxonomy (NCBI): domain Bacteria; kingdom Bacillati; phylum Actinomycetota; class Actinomycetes; order Mycobacteriales; family Dietziaceae; genus Dietzia; species Dietzia sp. 2505. The sequence continues at coordinate 230,538 of NZ_JBEPON010000003.1, forward strand.
CCGGAATCGTCACCGGCTTTCTCGGGCCCAATGGCGCCGGCAAGTCCACGACCCTGCGGATGTTCCTCGGCCTGGACAGGCCGACCAGCGGCGCGGCGACCATCAACGGTCACCCGCTGGCAGACCTCCCGCAGCCCATGCGCGTGGTGGGCGCGATGCTCGCGGCCGACACCGTCCACCCGCGTCGTTCCGCCACGGATCACCTCGCCGCGGTCGCGCGCGCCGGTGGCGTTCCGCGACGTCGGGTCGCCGAGGTTCTGGAACTCGTCGGCCTGGCAAACGATGGGCAGCGTCCCGCGGGCGACTACTCGCTCGGGATGAAGCAACGCCTCGGGATCGCCACGGCGCTGATCGGCGACCCCGGCATCCTCATCTTCGACGAACCCCTCAACGGGCTCGATCCCGAGGGCATCCGGTGGGCCCGGTCCCTCATGCGTGATCTCGCGGCCGAGGGGCGAACGCTGTTGTTCTCCAGTCACCTGATGGGCGAGATGGAACTGACCGCAGACCATCTCGTCGTGATCCACCACGGAAAGCTCCTCGCCGATCAGCCATTGTCGGCGTTCATCGCCGACCACACGAGCGAGTGCGTCCGCGCGCGCACACCGAACCGGGACGGGCTGGATGATGCGCTTTCCCGCGACGGGCTCCGCGCAGTCCCTGACCCGGACTGCGCCGACGCGCTGGCCGTCGCCGGCACGACCACCGACCGTGTCGGCCACGTCGCCGCCGTGTCGGGGATAGAGCTCTCCGAGCTCACTGCTGTCCGCGACTCCCTCGAGGACGCCTTCCTGACCATGACCGCCACCGAGCACGAGGCCGCCCGATGATGAATCTCCTCGCCGCCGAGTGGATCAAGACCCGCAGCGTCCGCAGCACCTGGCTGATCGCCCTCGCCACCGTGGTGGTCACCGTCGTGGTCAGCCTCCTCGGCATCAGCGGGCTCATGGCCGACTGGCAGGCGGACCTCCCCGCCGACTTCGACCCCACCGGCAACAGCCTCAAGGGAATCCTCGTCGGCCAGATCCTCATCGCCACCTTGGGCGCACAGGCCATCACCAGCGAGTACTCCACCGGGCAGATCATCACCAGCCTCACCATCGCCCCCCGGCGCGGAGTCTTCCTGACGGCCAAGATCGCCGTCGCCACCCTGGTGGCCCTCGCCACCGCTGTGGTCACCGTGGCATGCAGCTTCGGCGCCGGCCAGGCGGCACTCACCGCCGCCGGGCTGCCGACCGCGAGTCTCTCCACCCCCGACACCATCCGCGCTGTCCTGTGCGCCGTGGCCTATCTCGTCCTGACCGCCATCCTGGGCCTGGCGTTCGGCACCCTCACCCGCAGTTCGACCGGTGCGCTGGCGATCATCGTCACCGTCGCCCTCCTCGTGCCCGCCCTCGCGCCCGGCATGCCCGGCATCCTCGGCGAGATCGCCGGGACCTACTGGCCCACCACCGCCGGACAGAGCTCCTACTCGGTCACCTCGACCGGCCCCCTGACGCCATTGGCCGGGCTCGCCGTGATGGCCGCCTTCACTCTCGTGACCGCGATCGCAGCGCACATCACGCTGAAGACACGTGACGCATGACGACCCGTACCCACGAGGAGCCCTGTCCGCCACCTCCCAGGGGACGGTGGCCTGGGCACCGGACGAGACCGTTCATCCGTCTCGCGGGTACTGAAGAAATGGCGACCGCGTCCCCAGTGTTCGGCCCTACTGGGCCAGGACCTTGTTGACCAGGCGCGTCGCGAAGTTGGGCGAGAACTTGGAGATGTTCGCGAGCACGGTCGTCTGCTCACCGACGCTGTAGGACGTGCGATGAAGGCGGCGGTCAAGGGTCGTCGGGTGGACGGACTGCCAGACCTTGTCCGCGACCTGCTCGGGAGTGATCTTGATGCCGAGCGTCCTGGTCGTCTTGGCCTTGGGGTCCGCGAGAGCGGTTTTGGCCCACAGCGGCCAGATCCCCACCACGCGCACGCCGTGCGGTGCCCACTCGAGCTCCAACGCCTCGGTCAGCCCGGCGACGTAGAACTTGGCGGCGCTGTACGTGGCGATCCCGGGTTGACCGTAGATCGCCGACGCGGACGCGATGTTGACCAGGTGCGACCCCGGCGTGGCCTTGAGGTACGGGAACGCGGCCTTGGCGCCGAGCGTCACGCCCAACACATCGATGTCGATCTGGGCCTTCACCGCGTCAGCCGAGATATCCGACAGGTCACCGGCGACCAGGACGCCCGCGTTGTTGTCCAGGACGTCGAGGGTCCCACCGGTGTGCGAGGTGAACTCCTCCAGTGCCTTCTCCCACTGCTGCATGTCGCGGACGTCGAGCTCTCCCGTGATCCAGTCGGGATGACTCGACTGCACCGCGGCCAGGGCGTCCTTGTCGACGTCGTACACCCCGACAGTCCATCCCTCGCGGCTGAATCGCTCCGCCGTTGCCAGTCCGATCCCGGCCGCCCCGCCCGAGATGAAGATCGATGCCATTCGCTGTCCTCCACACGCAAGTCCGATGCGGCGTGCCGCTCGGAGATATCCGATAGCCGACAGTACCGAGCATTGAACGGGAAAGGGAAAGCTGTATCAGTGTCGATCCGAGGAGACGCGGCTCGCGATCACCGCGTGGGGATGAGTGTCAGCGCTTCATGAGGGCGAACACGCCCCATCCGAGGTACTCACGCGTGAAACGCGCGTAGCGGGCGGGCGCGGTGGCGAGTTCCTCACGCACCTCCGGGGCCAGGTCGTCGTCGGGGTTCCGGTCGAGCCAGAGGCGCAGGTTGAGCCATTGGGCCGCTGTGTACCGGTCCCAGCTGTCCTGGTCGGCGAGCATCATCTCGACGATGTCGTACCCGAGATCGTGAAACGTCCCCATCAGGTCGGGGAGCTCGAGGAAGTCGGCGATGGCGGTGGCCTGGCAGGCGACCGCCGTCTCCTCGTCCGGCGGGGTCCGCCGCCAGTACGGCTCGCCGATCAGCATCACGCCTCCGGGACGCAGGCTGCGATCGAGCAACTCTGTCGTCCCGGCGACACCGCCGCCGATCCAGGTGGCACCGACACATGCGGCCAGATCAACCTGCTCGTCCGCGACATGGCCGGCGGCGTCACCGTGGATGAACTCGACACGGTCGGCGACGCCGAGTTCGGCGGCGCGGGCTCGGGCCTGCTCGGTGAAGACCGTGCTGATGTCCACACCGGTGCCCGTGATCCCGTGATCACGCGCCCAGGTGCCCAACATCTCGCCCGAGCCACTGGCCAGGTCGAGGGCGCGCGTTCCCGGGGCGAGTCGGAGGGCTTCCCCGAGCGCGGCGAGCTTGACCTCGGTCAGTGGATTGTGGATCCGATGGCTGCTCTCGCGGATGGTGAAGATGCGGGGAAGGTCCATGACCGCGACTCGCCTTTCGTGGACAGCCACTCACCAGTGGCGTCGGTGGTCCGACCGTAACACCCGCCGACAGCACCCGCCGAGGGGTCGACGTCGCGTGAAGGCCCTCGTTCTGGCCTCCTACCGGACGGACCTCACGTTTCCGCGGCACCGGGCGACTACCCGCTGGAGCCGGTCGGCGAGGTGGGTGGCCGGGGTGTGTGAACGAGGCGGATGGGACGAGGGGAGGATCTGACACATGAGGGCAGCCTTCGACGGTGCGGTGGTCCGGCACGGGCCGACCGTCCTGCGCGTGTGCCGCGCGGTCCTGGGGTCCGGCCCCGATTCCGACGACGCCTGGTCCGAGACGTTCCTGTCCGCGCTGAGGGCCTGGCCGGACCTCCCGGAGGAGACCAACGTGGAGGCGTGGCTCGTCAGGGTCGCCCACCGCCGCGCGGTGGACGTGGTGCGCCGATCATCGCGGTCTGCGGCCCCGGCGGGAGGAGCGGACGATGTCGCCGAGCTCGGGGAGTGGGCGGCGAGGAGCCGCGGGCGCGACGGAGCCGCGTGGAGGGGCGGCGGTGGGGGCGACGACGAGCTCCGCGGGCACCCGATCTGGGATGCCGTCGCCGCTCTGCCCACCCGGCAGCGGCTCTGTGTGGCCTACCGGTATCTGGGCGGGTTGTCGTACGCCGAGATCGCCGCACTCATCGGGGGCAGCGACTCGGCCGCGAGGCGCGCCGCGGCCGACGGGGTGGCGGCCCTGAGAAAGGCCATGGGGACGACACCGACCATGGAGACGGAATTGACCAGGGAGACGACAACGACCATGGAGACGACAACGACCATGGAGACGACACCGACCATGGAGACGACACTGACGAGGGAGCAGACATGACCGGGGACGACGTCATCGACACACTCCGCGGCGCTCCCGCGGACACGGACCGGCTGCGCGAGCGCCTGGCGTACGAGGCGCAGCGGGAGGGTCTGGTGGACGTGCTGGTCCGGCCCGTCGGCTCGCCGATCGGCGGGCTGCTCCTGGCGGCGACCCCGCGCGGCCTGGCCTACGTGGCGTTCGAGGGCGAACCCCGGGACGAGGTCCTCGAGATGCTCGCGAAGAAGATCGGACCCCGCGTCGTGCACGCGGGCGCACCCGGGGCGCCGACCGGGGCGCCAGACGGGGCCACCGGCGACGCGGACATCGCACGCGTTCTCGACGACGCCACGACCCAGATCGAGGCCTACCTCACCGGGCGTCGCCGGGAGTTCTCCCTGCAGCTGGACACCGTCCTGGCCTCCGGGTTCCGCGGTCTGGTCCAGCGCCGACTGCCCGACGTGAGGTACGGGCACACGGCGACCTATCGGGAGATCGCCACCGCTCTGGACAAGCCCGGGGCGGTCCGCGCGGTGGGCACGGCGTGCGCCACCAACCCGCTTCCCCTGGTGTGGCCGTGCCACCGGATCCTGCGCTCGGACGGCGGACTCGGCGGCTACCGGGGCGGGCTCGAGGTCAAGAAGCGTCTCCTGGCGATGGAGTCCGCTGCGTGACCGGGGGACAGGTCGCCGCGCTCTACGGCATCTGGGTGATCGCGGTGATCTCACCGGGGCCCGACCTCGTCGTCGTCCTCCACCGGTCGCTCGTCGGGCGACGCCACGGTGTCGCCACGGCGGTCGGGGTGGTCAGCGGGATCGCGATCTGGCTCGCCGCGGCCTTCGCCGGACTGGCGGCACTGGTGCGCGTCTACCCGCAGATCATGACGGGGTTGCAGGTGGCGGGCGGACTGCTGCTGGCGAGCCTGGGGGTACTTGGGCTGCGAGGGTGGTGGCGCGCGCGGTCGGGGGCCGGGCTCGCTGACGTGAACCCCACCGGCCCGGCATCACCTGACCCCGACCCGACCGGCCCACCCGACCCGCGCCTGCCCGGAACCGACTTCGCTCGCGGCCTGGCCACCAATCTGGCCAACCCCAAGGCGCTGGTGTTCTTCGGCGCGGTCCTGACGCCGTTCCTCAGCGGCGAGGTCCCGGCGGGGCAGTCGGTGGTGCTGGTGGCGGGGATGATCACCGTGGCGCTGGTGTGGTTCTGCGCGCTCGCCGTGGCGGCGTCGCACCGGCGTGTCAACGAGCGGGTCGGGCGGGTCCTGCCGACGGTGGACGTGGTCGTCAGCGTGCTGTTCGTGGCGGTGGGGGTGGCGTTCGTGATCGAGGCGCTCGCCTGACGATCGGGCGATAGGTTCTGCCACATGACAAGTGCGCCTACCGATCGCGCGTGGCTGCGCGCCGCCCTCGCGGTGTTCGCCGTGGGGTGGGGCGCCAACCAGTTCGCGCCGCTGTTGCTGCTCTACCGCGAGGAGCAGGGCCTCGGACAGACCGAGGTCACCGCGATGTTCAGCGTGTACATCGTCGGGTTGCTGCCGACCCTCCTCGTGGCGGGCCGGTGGTCCGACGCCCACGGTCGACGCGTGCTCATGCGACCGGTCCTCGTCCTGTCCCTGGTCGCCACCGTGCTGATGCTGCTCGGCCCGCAGGACCCGCTGTGGCTCTACCTCGGCCGATTCCTGGCCGGGCTCGCGTCGGGCGCCGCTTTCGGTGCGGGCAGTGCCTGGGTGCGAGAACTTTCCGCGGGCGCCCCACCCGGGACCGGCGCGCGGCGGGCCGCGATGGCCCTGACCGGCGGGTTCGGGCTGGGCGGACTGGTCGGGGGACTGGTGGGCCAGTTCGCTCCCGCGCCCATGCTGTCGCCCTACCTACCCCACCTGGTGCTCGGGACGATCGCCCTTGTGGCGGCCTGGAACGCCGCCGACCCCTATCGCCCGCACGGGGGTGCCGACCCGGCCGGGCTCGTCCCCGCGAGCGCGGGCACCCGCAGGTTCCTCCTGGGGGTCGCCCCCTGGGCGCCGTTGGTGTTCGGCTGCGCCAGCATGTCGTTCGCGGTGCTCGCGGACCTTCTGGGCGGAGACGCCGGGGGCCTGCCGACCGCGTACGCCGGGGTGATGGTGGGCGTCACGCTCGGGGCCGGGGTGCTGGTCCAGCCCACCGTGCGCCGGCTTGCCGCCTCCTCCCCGCCGTCCCGACCCCCGGTCATCGGCCTGACCGCCGCCGCGCTGGGCATGTCCGCCGGTGCGGTCCTGGCGGCGTCCCCGGACCTGCCCGGCCGGGCGTTGTGGCTCCTGCCCGTCGCGGTCCTGCTGGGCGCGGGGTACGCGACCCTGCTGGTGGCCGGGCTCGTCGAGGTGGAGTTCCAGTCCGGTCCCCGTGACCACGCCGGGCTCGTGGCCGTGTTCTACGTACTGGCCTACCTCGGGATGGGGACGCCGTACGTGCTCGCGGTGCTCTCCCGTCTCGGCGGCCCGGTGCCGTGGATCGCGGCCCTGGCGGTGGTGTGCGTGCTGCTCATCCCGCTCGCGCAGCGGCAACTGCGGTAGCCGGCCCGGCCGGCCTCGCCCGGTCCCGGCCGGCCTCGCCCGGTCCCGGCCGTCCTCGCCGGGCCCCGGCCCCGCATCGAAAAGTGCGTTCCGCGCATCCGCACTCGGGAAACGCGTTCGGAACGCTCTTCTCGACGGGGGATCAGCCCGAGTTCCGCAGAGCGGTGGCCAGGCCGTTCATCGTCAGCTGGATGCCCGTACGGATGTCCGGGTCCCGGTCGCCCGCGCGGTAGCGCCGCAGCAACTCCACCTGCAGCACGTTGAGCGGCTCGAGGTACGGGAACCGGTTGCGGACGGAGCGGGCGAGCGCCGGGTTGTCGTCCAACAATGTCTCCTGCCCGGTCACGGCCAGCAGCATCTCTCGGGTGAGGTCGAACTCGTCGGAGATCACCCCGTGGATCCTCCTGCCCACCTCGGCGTCCGGGACCAGCTCGGCGTAGCGCGCGGCCAGGCCCATGTCGGCCTTGGCCATGACCTGCGCCATGTTGGACAGCGTGGTGCGCAGGAACGGCCAGTCCCGGTAGAGGCGTCGCAGCGTGGCCAACCGCTCCTCGGCGTTCGTGCCCCCGGCGGCGGCGCTGTTACCGGCGGCGGCGCTGTCACCGTCGCCGGCATTCGCGTGACCGGCATCGGCGTGACCGTCGGTCGCATCCGCGTCGGTCGCAGTCCCGCCGTCCTCGATCCAGCGCTTGAGGGCGCTTCCCACGCCGAACCAGCCGGGAAGCATGACGCGGGACTGCGACCACGACAGCACCCACGGGATCGCACGCAGGTCGTCGACCGTGGAGGTCTGCTTGCGGGAGGTGGGGCGGGAGCCGATGTTGAGCTCGCCGATCTCGCTGAGCGGCGTGGAGGTGGTGAAGTACTCGATGAAGCCCGGATCCTCGTGCACCAGTTCGGCGTAGGCCTCGCGGCCGAGCCGGGCGAGCGCGGCCATCACCGCGTAGGCCTGCTCGGCGTCGTCACCCAGGCCCTCGACGTCGAGCAGCGAGACCTCGAGCGTGGCCGCCACCAGTGCCTCGAGATTGCGGCGTGCGCGGACCGGCTCCGAGTACTTGGCGGAGATGATCTCGCCCTGTTCGGTGATCCGCAACGCGCCCTGCACCGCGCCCGGTGGCTGCGCGAGGATCGCGTCGTAGGAGTTGCCGCCGCCCCGTCCCACCGCGCCGCCGCGGCCGTGGAAGAAGCGCAGGTGCACACCCGCACGCGCGGCCGCGTCGACGAGCGCGAGCTCGGCCTCGTAGAGCGACCAGTTGGCGGCGAGGTACCCGCCGTCCTTGTTGGAGTCCGAGTAGCCCAGCATGATCTCGAGCACGTCCTCCTGGGACCGCACCAGAGCGCGGAACTGGGGGAGTGCCAGGGCCGCGTCGAGCATCCGGGCCCCGCCGGCGAGGTCGTCGATGGTCTCGAGCAACGGGATGAGGCGCACGGTGGACCGGGGTTCGTCCGGGCTGCCGGAGAACAGTCCGACCTCCTTGAGGAGAACGGCGGGTTCGAGCAGGTCGGACACCGAGCCACACATCGACACGATGTAGTGCGGCACCACGTCGGGTCCGAGTCCGGCGACCGCCTCCGCGGCGGCGCGCAGCACGCCCATCTCCTTGTCCGCGAACTCCGAGAGCTCCGCCCGGACGCCCAGCAGCGGCCGGTCGTGGGAGAGTTCGCCGAGCAGAAGCTCGACGCGGGCGTCCTCGTCGAGCGCGGCGTAGTCCTCGGACACCCCGGCGAGCGCGAACAGCTCGGTGAGCAGGTCCTCGTGCGACTCCGAGTTCTGGCGCATGTCCAGGGACTGAAGGTGGAACCCGAACGAGTTCAGCGCCCACCGCAGGTCCCGCAGTCGCGGCGCGCGCAGCAGGTCGGAGCCCACCGCGGAGAGCCCGGCGTCGATCGTCTCGAGGTCCTTCGCCATCTCCTCCGGGCCGGCGTACGGGGGGTCGTCGTCCAGTCCGATGAGTCGCCCTGCGGACAGCAGCACCGAGCGGGGCAGCGACGACCCGGTCGCGCGGGCCCGCGCGGCGAGTCGACGACGGACCACCCGGACCGCCTGGCGGAACGGCACGTCCTCCCGCGCCGGGCTCCCCTCGACCTCTGTGTCCGTGAGCGAGTCGGCCAACGCCGCTATGCCGGGGTCGACCTCCACGATCCGGGCCGACATCGACAATTCACGCTCGAGGAGGCGCAACTGCTCGGCGTAGTGGCCGTGGAGCAACTCGGCCGCCCGGTCGGTGGCGAACTGCACCACGTCACCGGTGACGTACGGGTTGCCGTCGCGGTCACCACCGATCCACGAACCGGGCCGCACGACCGCGCGGCCCCCGCACCCGAGGCGCTCGTCGATCTGGGCGTTGAGCGGAGGGATGACCTCGAGCAGGGTGGCCTCGTAATACTGGAGCCCGGCCATCACCTCGTCCTCGATGTGCGGACGCTCGTTGCGGATGAGGGCGGTCTGCCACAGCGCGAGGACGAGCCTGCGCAGCTCGAGCTCGAGCTCGGCGAGTTCCGCCTCCGTCACGGGGTCCTGCTCCACCGCCCGCAGGCCGTCGCGACGGCCCATGAGGACGTGCACCCGACGGGTGGCCTCGAACACCATCCGGCGCCGGGTCTCCGTGGGGTGTGCGGTGAGGACCGGGGACACGCGGGCGGTCGCCCGCACGGCTGCCAGTCGCTCGTCGCCGTCCCCCTCCAACAGGTCCGCCAGCCGGGTCCAGGTGACCTCCAGGTCCCCGTCGGGGGGAGCCTCGCCGGCAGCCCGGTGCATCCGCCTGCGGCGCTCCTGGTGCAGGTCCTCCGCCACGTTGGCCAGCAGCGCGAACAGGGAGAACGCACGGATGACCGGAATGGCGTCGGCGGCGCTGATGTCCTTGAACAGGGCCGACACCTCGTCCCTGTCGGCCTCCGAGCGCCGGACCGCGAACGCTGTCCGGCGGGCCGTCTCGACGAGATCGAACACCCGGTCCCCGGCGTGCTCCCGGATCGTCTCGCCGAGCAGGGAACCGAGGAACCGGACGTCGTCCCGCAGCGGGGCCACCGCCCGGGCGAGGGGATCGGCTCCCGAGTCGGTCGCGGGGTGATCCTGTGGGGTGTCTGCCATGGCCGCCAGGGTAGGCGGAGCATGTGACAGGCGGGTGAAACGTGGGATCGCGGGGCACCGGGACACCCGGGCTGCCGGCCGGCCGTGAATCCCGGCCGCGGAACAGGACGACACGGGGGACATCCCTGATGTCCCGCGGCCCTGCGAGGCGCACACTGGAGGCATGACACAGCAGCCCGGATCCCCGCAGTACGGCGACCCCCGGTTCGGAGACCAGCCCGTGGCCGGGCCCGACGACCGCACCCCCGCCGCCCTCGCGCACGCGTCCAGCCTCATCGCCATGGCGCTGTCCGCCGGGTGGCTCTCGTTCCTCGGGCCACTCGTGATGTGGCTGATCTACAAGGACCGCAGTCCATTCGTCCGGCAGGCCGCCGCGGGGTCCTTCAACTTCAACGTCGGCCTGTGGATCATGAGCATCGTCGGGTGGATCTTCATCATCACCGTGATCGGCATCCCGATCGGGCTGGTGCTGTTGGCTGTCTCCTTCGTCCTCCAGATCGTCGGCCACCTGATCGGTACGGTGCGGGCCACCCGCGGCCGGACCATCAACTACCCGTTCCAGCTGCGCATCCTGAGCTGACGCCTCGCCGCTCACACCCCGGTCGGCTGCCGACCGTGGAGACGGTACTGCTCGAGCACCGAGTCGCGGACCTCGCTCGTCAGCGGCTGGAACTCGTCGTCGCCGTCCCCTCCCACCAACGCGGCGCCGCCACGGACGTACACCTCACCGGGCTCGGTCCACGACTGCCGGCGCAGGTCGGGCTTGGCGATCTTGCGGGTCGCGGTGACCGGCATCGTCTCCATGATCCGCACGAAGCGCGGTGACCACTTGGTCCCCATGTCGGGTCGGGTCCGGCAGAACTCGGAGAACGCGGCCGGGTCGAACGCCACGCCCGGCTCGAGTTGGATGGCCGCCATGACCTGGTCGCCCGTGCGAGGATCCGGCACTGGGTAGACGGCCACCACCAGGACGCCGGGGAAGCGGTCGAGGATCCGCTCGACCGGGCCGGCGGAGAAGTTCTCGCTGTCCACGCGGATCTTGTCCCCGGAGCGGCCGGCGAAGTAGAAGAACCCGTCGGCGTCCCGGTAGCCGAGGTCGCCGGAGTGGTAGACCTCGCCGATGTTGCGCTCGGCGGTGGCCTCCGGGTTGCGGTAGTACCCCTCGAACATGGCGGCGCCGGTGAGGTTGCAGATCTCCCCGATCGCCTCGCGTGCGTTGGCCAGGCCCCCGTCGGCGTCGAACTCGGCACGCGGGCACTCGCGACCGTCCTCGTCGAGGATCACGACGTCCATGTAGGCGCCCGCGACGCCGAGGGCGTCCGGCGGGGTGTCGGAGGTACGGCCGATCACGACCCCGCCCTCGCTGGAGCCGTAGGACTCGCCCGGTTCGACGCCGAAGCGGCGGGCGAACTCGGCGCGGTCGTGGCTCGAGGCCTCGGTCCCGAAGACGGTGCGCAGGCGGGTCTGCTTCTCCTCCGGTCGTTCGGGCTGGGCGAGGATGTAGGACAGCGATCGGCCCACGTAGTTGACGTAGGTGGCGCCGTATCGCAGCACGTCGGGCAGGAATCCCGAGGCGGAGAACCTCCGACGCATCGCGAACGTGCATCCGACGAACGCGGCGGGGGCGAACGCGGCGAACATCGCGTTGCCGTGGAACATCGGCATCGCGCTGTAGGCGACGTCGTCCCTCACCAGGTTGCGGTAGTTGATCGTGCCGAGCATCGCGAGCCGACCGGTCGAGCACATGACCGCCTTGGGTGCCCCGGTGGAGCCCGAGGTGAACAGCAGCGCGAGCAGGGTGTGGGGGTCACGGGCGGCGTCGTGGAGTCGGGGCTCCGCCCCGGCATGTGCGGCCAGCAGGTCCTGCCACCCGGCCGAGTCCACCTCGTGCACGGCCACGACTCCTCCCGTCTCGTCGGCCAGGGCGAGGCCGTCGAGCAACCCGGCGCCGTGGGCGTCGGTGACGATCACCTCGCAGTCCACCCCGCGGATGTCCGAGGCCAGCTCGGCTCCCCGGCGAGTGGGGTTGATGCCGATGATCGTCACACCCGCCATGGACGCCCCGGACAGGAGGAACAGGTACTCGGGGACGTTCTCCAGCAGGATGCCGACGTGCAGGTGGCGGAAGCGCGCGGGTCGGCCCGCGTACGCGTCGGCGTGCGCGACGGACCAGTCGGCCAGGATCGCGGCGCGGACCGCGCTCTCCGCCACGAATTCCCGCCACGTCCAGCTCGAGTCCTCGAAGAGGAGACCGGGATGGTCGTCGGTAGAGCGCTCGAGGAGGATGTCGCCGAAGGTCTCGTGTCGCATCTCGTGGCCGGGGTTGAACCGAGGCGTGGTCATGGAGTTAAGTTAGCGCATTAGATGTGATCCATCTGGCGATGCGGAGTGCGATTCCCGGCGCGTGCGGACGACACTCGCGCGACGATGGACACCCATCCCCCGCCCGGCAGGACTCCTTCCCGTGACCTCCCCCTCCCCGCCCGCCTCCCGACCACCGTGGGGTACCCGCATGCTCGGGCTCGAGCGGGAGGAACCCCCGCGACGGAAGCAGCGGGTCCAGCGGGTGCTCACCCGGATGCTCGTGGTCACGCACGGGCTCGGGGTGGTGGGAGTCTGGATCGTGATCGGTCTGCTGCTGCCACTCGAGCAGGTCGTCTCCGGACGGTTCAGCCCGGCGGCCCTGGTGGTGACCCCGGTGACCGCCCTCGTCGGGATCACCCTCGGGTCGTGGTGGCTGCTGAGGGTGGTGACCGACTGGATGAGGTGGGCCGAGGAGAGTCGGCCGCCGACCGCCGCCGAGCAGGCGCGGTGCCTGTCGGCGCCGCTGGGGATCACCCTGCGGACCGGGGCACTCTGGGCGGCGGGCGGGACGGTCGTCGCGGTGGCGTTCGCGCTGGAGGACGTGCAGGCCCTGTGGGTCGTCGCGGGCGCGATCGTGGTGATCGGGTCCCTGAGCTGTGGAACGGCGTACATCGTCGCCGAGATCGCGCTGCGGCCCCTCGCCGCGCTCGCTCTGGAGGCCGGGCCGACACTGCACTCCCCGGTCATCGGCGTGCGTGGACGGTTGCAGGCTTTCTGGGTGGTGAGCTCCGGGCTGCCCCTCATCGGACTCGTGCTGCTCAGCGCCTATGCCGCGGCGAACAACCAGTTCCCCGTCTCACGGCTCGTGACCATTGTCGGGATCCTCGGCCTCGGGGCCCTGGCGGCCGGGTTCGCCGCGACCTGGCTGCTCGTGTCCGCCCTGCTCGCCCCGGTGTATTCCGTCCGCTGGGCCATGGAGGACCTCGCCGGCGGGGACCTCGACGCGCGCGTGGAGGTGTTCGACGGGACCGAGCTCGGCCAGTTGCAGCGGGGCTTCAACCGGATGGCGGAGATGATCCGCGAGCGTCAGCGTCTGCGCGAGCTGTTCGTCCGCCACGTGGGCAGTCAGGTCGCGAAGGCCGCCGAGATCCAGGAACCCCATCTCGGCGGCGACACCACGTACGTCGGCGTGCTGTTCGTCGACCTCATCGGCTCCACCCGGCTGGCCTCCACGCGCCCCGCCAGGGAGGTCGTCGAGACCCTCAACGCCTTCTTCGAGGTGGTCGTGGACCGCGTCGAGTCCCACGGCGGCCTGCTCGACAAGTTCCAGGGCGACGCGGCGCTGGCCGTGTTCGGGGCTCCCGCGCCCATCGCCGACCCGGCGACGGCGGTCCTCGCCTCGGCGCGGGACCTGGCCCGGGCGCTGCCCGAGCTGGTCCCCGACTGCCAGGCCGGCATCGGGGTCTCCTACGGGGAGGTGGTGGCCGGGTACGTCGGGTCCGCGACCCGGTTCGAGTACACGGTGATCGGGGACGCGGTCAACGAGGCCGCGCGGCTGTGCGAGATGGCCAAGGAGCACCCCACCCGGATGCTGGCCTCCGAGGCCACGCTCCGGGCGGCCGCGGATCCCGAGGCCGAGCACTGGACCACGGGCGGGACGGTCGAGCTCAGGGGCCGGTCCACCCCGACCACGCTGGCCTGGCCGGCCGCGTCCCCACCGGGGAACGTCGAACCGGGACCCGGGTGACGGGCGTACGGCGTAGAGGTGAGATGCGGTTCCGCGGAGGCCGCCTCGCACCGGTAACCCCGATCCGGTAGGAACGGAGGGGCGGTGCGTCATCCGGGCGCGCGGGAGCCGAAGGGGACGCGGAATGGGCGCAGACGCGCGCGTGACCACCGGGGGCGACGCCGAGGTCGTCGCGGAGGCGGGGGCCGCGGTCGGCGCATCCGGACCGGCGTCCGGTGACGTCCGACTGACGAGCGTGCACAACTTCCGTGACGTCGCGGGCCCGGGCTACGCGCTCCATCCGACCGGGAGCATGGCCCGCGGTCTGGTCTACCGATCCACCACGCTGTCCGTGGGTGAGGATGACCTCGGGGTACTCGAGCGGCTCGGGGTGAGCACCATCGTGGACCTGCGGACCGGCGACGAGATCACCAGGCAGCCCGATGTGATCCCCGCCGGTGCCGACTACCTGGCCATCGACGTCCTCGCCGGGAACACCTCCGCCGCCGCCTTCACCGGGGTCGGGACGTTCAGCGTGGAGGACGCCCGACGCGAGACGGCGGTCATGTACGAGCGGTTCGTCCTCGGCGACGAGGAGCGGACCGGTTTCGGTCGCGCGGTCAGCGCCGTGGCGCGGTCGACGGGTCCGGCGATCGTGCACTGCACGGCCGGTAAAGACCGGACGGGCTGGACCTCCGCGGTGCTCCAGCTGCTCGCCGGCGTGCGGGAAGAGGACGTGATCGCCGACTACATGCTGACCCGCGAGCTGTCCGTCGACTTCGTCGACGCCATCCGGGCGTACGTCCGGGCGGAGATGCCCGAGCGTCTCGACGCGATCGACGTGCTCATCGGGGTCGAGGAGAGCAACATCCGCCGTTCGCTGACCGCGTTGGACAACGAGTTCGGCGACATCCGTCGATACCTCGTGGACGGCGCCGGGGTGGAGGAGGACCTGGTGGAGGAGTTGGGGGCCCGGCTCAGAACAGGACGATGACGGCGCCGAGCACACCGCCGAAGGCGATCGCCTCGAGGATCACCGCGATGGTGCGGCCCACCTCGGACCGGGCCACGGAGTGGACCCTGGGGCCGGCCATGGTCAACGCGAAGACCAGTACGAGGACCGCCACCCCGACCAGGGTGTCGGCGAGCCGCTCCGCGACGCCGTAGACCGCCCCGAGGCCGATCATCCCCCCTGTCGCCGCGGCCGAGACAGTGGTCAACGGCGCCGGGAACACCGCGGCCGGGGTCGCCTCGCGATCCACCGGTGCGTCTCGGCCGGGGTCGGCCTGCGCAGGGGCGACCTCCGCGGGAGGAACCGGGGTGGAGCGGCTCCGGCCCCCGTCCTCCAGCATCAGTTGTCCGTTCATGCCCAGGACCCTACGTCCCGTTTCCCAAGGAATTCCCTACCGACCCTGAGGAACTGCTGGAAAATCGGAAAGTGCTGGTCAGCGAGCCTTAGACGGCGGAGAGATCGGTCACAATGCACCGGGATCGTCCCGACCGGGGCTGTGTGGCTGCATGACCACGGGTGGGTCGGCGGGCGTAGGATTCGGGACGGATCCGGTGGGGGCCGGGTCTGTTCTGTTGCGGGAAAGATGGGGGCTGGCATGGGTTCTACGGGTGCGGTCGGGGGCTGGTTCGAGCCCGGGGACGACGCCGGGAGGGCGTGGGACGAGGCCGAGGCGGTACTCCTGGCGTGCGAGGACCTGGACGCCGTGATGGAGACGATCCGGCAGGCGGACTCCCCTGTCGAGGCGCGACGCGCCCTCAAGCTGGGATTCGGGTTCTCGGGTAGGCAGGCCGCGCTGCTCCTCACCCTTCCGGTGCTGTCGTTCACGCGGTCCGAGCGTGACCGGATGCGCGACAGCCGACGTGCACGGCTGGACCTCTTCGCCGATGTCACCGGGGCGATTCCGGCGGTTCAGGACTCCGGGGCTGCGCCCGGCTCCGACTCCGACCCCGGGGCCGAGCCGACTGCGGCGCGGGCGCAGTGGGGCGCCGAGTTCGACGGAGTCCTCGACGGGATCCGACGAGCGATGGACGGTGAGCAGGGCCGGGGACCGACCGCTCCGCCGATGATCACCGAGGACCCGGGCCCCTCCGACCAGGTGGCCCGTCGATCACGCTCTGGTCGTGACGACGAGGCCGCGGTCGTGCTCGACGAGCAGGTCGGGGAGCTCTGCGACGCGATCGCGACCCTCCTGCAGGTGGAGAGCGTCCCCGGTGCATGGCTGGATGATCCCCGCGCGTCCGACAGCCGGACCGGGGCCCTCCTCGACAGCTGCGGTGTCGACGATTCGGTGGGGATCCGGACCCTGCTGTGGCATCTGCGCAGGACGGGCCTGGATTCGGTCGAGGGTCTGTTGCCGTTCGCCGAACCCCTCGGCGCCACCGAGGGTTTCGAGGTCCAGGCGAAGAGGTTCGAGCACGCGATGGCGGTCGGCGGACTCGGTTCGGACCCGGGGTCCGGGGGAGCCTGGACCGGCCGCCTGTGGCCGATCGCGGAGCGCCGCGGGTACGGGTACGCGGTGTCCTATCGGAACGGGCCGGACGCCGGGTCCATCTGGGCGTACGGCGGGGAGGAACCGCTCCACCGGGTGTGGGATTCGGTCGTCGATCTGCTGATCGAGCTGTACCAGGCGTTGACCACCGGCGAACCCTGCGACGCCGCGGTCGCGGCCGCGACGACCGGCCGGGTGGTGTGGACGAACCTCAGCTGAGGTCCCGTCCGACGACGGTGGCCCGGCTGCCACGGCAGAACACGAGCTCGACGCGCGAGACCGGCCGGCCGGTTGTCGTGCCCAGCAGTTCGGCGTACGCGCACAACTGGAGCAGGTACTCGTCGACCGTCCCGGTGGTGACCGCCACGTCGGTCTTGTAGTCGATGACGGACAGCGACCCGTCGGGTTCGTCCACGACCAGGTCGACCACCCCGTCCACCGCCACCGGCGTGCCGTCGGCCGTGGCCAGAGTGCCCGCGACCGGCAACTCCGCCCAGTGGGGGCGGGCGGCCGCCCGCCTGACGGGTTCCGAGGTGAGGGCCGTGCGGGCGACGGCGACCATCTCCTCGATGGCCTCGGGAGTCCGGGTGCCGTGGAACCCGCCGCCGAGTCCGAGCGCGGTGAGTTGGGCGGCGGCCCACCGCTCCCATTCCCGGGTGGCGGCGGACGGGTCCGTGGCGTGCGTGGAGTCGGTGGCGAGTTCGGAGAGATCGGTGTGTTCGGCGAGGTGATGGACCGCGGTGCCGACGTCGGGGCCGGCGGCCAGTGGGACGTTCCGCGGTGCGGGCGGCAATTCCTCCTCACGCGCGGGTGCGGGCGCGAACCGGTCCCGCAGGGCGGCGGCCAGCTGCTCGGGCAGTGAGAGGGCGGGCCCGCCCGGGGAGGGATGGGCGATGCGGGTCGCCGACCACCCGGCCCGCTCCGCGGAACGGGCGGAGACCGCGCGGCTGCGCTCGCTCCAGTCGCGCCTGTCAGGAAGGTCGACCGGGGGCGCGGTGGCTGGCTCGAGCAGTCCCTCGCCGTAGGGGACGAGCTCCGGCGCGTCGGGTTCCTCCATCACCGAGCCGAAGAGCGATCCCCAGAGCTTCTTGGGCTTCGGGTTCTTCTCCTTTGTCAGGACATATCCGTGACCGGAGACGGCGAGCCGGCTCTCGGCCCGCGTGGTGGCCACGTACAGGAGCCGGATCCGCTCCGCCAGGGAGTGCGCGGCCTCTCGCTCTGCGGCCCGCGCGAATCCGGGATCGCGGACCTGCGTGGAGAAGGAGGCGACGGGGCGCGGCGGATCGTCGTCCGTCCACAGGAGCCTGTCGCGGTCGCCGGGCCAGCCGCGACTCATCCCGGCCAGGACGACCATGGGGTACTCGAGACCCTTGGCGGCGTGGATGGTGGTGATCCGTACCGCGTCGACACCGATCTCGGGGATCGCCGCCTCGGGGACGCGGGCGTCCTCTGCGGTGAGGGCCAGCGCCCAGTCCGCGTATTCGCGCAGGTCGGCGCGGGCGGGGTCGGCGGCGGACTCCTCCCACTGCCAGGCGTGCTCGATGACGAAGCGGATGCGCCGCCACAGGTCGCGGCGGCGGGGAGACTCGGCCACCGACTCGAAGACCATGCGGTCGTGGACGAGCTTCTCCAGGATCTCGCCCGGCCGGCGGCATCGCCGGGACAGGTCGGAGAGGTAGTCGATCCCCGCGGCGACGGGGGAGTCCTCGAGGTGGTCGGGAGCCGGCGCACCGGGGGCCCACGGTCCACCGGCGGCGCGCCAACGGAGCAGGTCGTCGTCGCCGCAGCCGAACAGCGGGGAACGGAGTGCACCGACGAGCGAGGCCTCGTCGGCGCTGTTGGCCACGGCCCGCACGGCGAGGAGGAGGTCGCGGATCTCCGGCGTGCCGTAGACGATCGACGAGGCCTCGGTCCGGAAGTCGATCCCGGCGTGGTCGAGGCATTTCTCGATCATGGGCAGAGAGCCCCGGGAGGGCACCAGGATCGCGATGTCCCCGAGGCGGAGCGGGGTGTGACCGCCGTCCTTGGACTCGTGTGTCCACTGCTCGCGGACGGCGGTCGCGATCACCCGGGCCACATCGGACGCCTCGGTCCAGTGGCGTTTCTGGCCGTCGGTCGCGTCCGGTGGACAGTGGTCGGGCAGCTCGGGGACGTCCTCGGTGCGGAACACGAACGGGCGGGGGCCGTGCGCGGGGTCGTTCGGAGGCCGGTCGGGGCCGGGTTCCAGTTCCCGGTAGTCGGGCTGCACTCCCTCCGCGGCGATCAGTACTTCCGAGAACACCTCGTTGACCCAGTCGAGCACCGCCCGCGAACACCGGAAGTTGGTGCTCAGGCGTTCGACCTCGACCCCGTCCCCGCGCTGCGCTCGCAGGTAGGTGGAGATGTCGGCCCGCCGGAATCGGTAGACGGACTGCTTGGGGTCACCGACGGTGAAAAGCCTGCCGGTCTCTGACGCCGATACCGGCCCGGTGCCGTCTGCCTGGTCCTCGGCGGTGAGGAGAGTGGCGAGGTCGAGCTGGATGGGGTCGGTGTCCTGGAACTCGTCGATGAGGATCCGTGTGTACCGGGCCCTGACCCGGTCCCGGACCGCCCGGTCCTGCAGCAACTCGCGGGCGAGGACGAGCTGGTCGTGGAACTGCAACGTGCCGTGTCTGCGCCGGTCGTCGGCATGTCGGCGGATCACCGGGATGAGAGCGTCCAGGACGATCGCGATGCGTGGGCGCCAGTGGGCGGACAGGACCTCGGTGCAGATCGAGGGGAGTCGTTTGATCTCCTCCTTGATCTCCTTGACGGTGTCGGCGCCTCCCCAGTTGGACCCCTTCCCTCCGTTGCCGGGGCCCAGGGGCTTGGCGAGGAGTTCGACCCAGGTCGGTGAGGCCGTCCGATCCGTGGCTGCCGCCTGCAGGTCCGTCAGCCACGACTCGTGTGTCGCGAGGGTCTGGTAGAGCTTGTCCGTCTCGTCCACGCAGGACTCGCGCCACCCGGTGATCGACCCGATCGCGGCGACGATCTCGGCGAGATCGGGAGAGTCGGGCAGCTCGGAGTCGGGAGACCCCCCGGAGCGGAGAGGGCCGCTCGGGAGCCGGTCCCAGTCGCGGTGCAACGCCTCGACCATCTCGCGGAAGGCGGGAGTGCCGACGCCGGCGTCGAGCAGGTCGTCGACGGCCCGGGCCAGGACGCCGGAGCGCGAACCGTCCCGGTCGCCGCCGAACAGGACGGTCGCGCATTCCTGCCACATGGCGTCCACGGCCGTGGCCTCGGCGGTGTCCTGCTGGGCGGTCCCCCTCGGGGGGATCCCGGCCTCGAGCGGATTCTCCGAGAGCAGGCGCAGGGCGAACGAGTGCAGGGTCCCGATCGCGGCGGTGTCGAGCCCGGCGAGCGCGTCGTCCGCGCGGTGGTCTCCGGCGTCCCGTCGGTCCACCAGGTGGACGCGCAGCCGGTCACGTAACTCGGCGGCCGCCTTCTCGGTGAAGGTGATCGCGGCGATCCGGTCCACGGGCACACCGTCGGTGAGCAGGAGGGTGCTGAGCCGGCCGACCAGGGCGTGGGTCTTACCCGTGCCGGCCCCGGCCTCGACGAACAGTGTGGCGGAGGTGTCACGCTCGACCCGGTCCCGGGCGGGCTGGTCGTGGAGAACGCTCATGAGGCCGACTCCGATCCGGTCTCGGCGGCGTCGCCTGCGACGATGCCGACGAACGCGGGGTGGGACGCCAGCGGCTCCCGCCCGGACAGCCGCTCCCACGTGCGGTCCAGGTCCGTTCCCCCGAGCAGGTCCGCCAGGTCCCGGGAGGAGCCGCGTCCGCCCTTGAGGGGGAACCATCCCCGTTGGATGGCGTCGACCAGGTTCCCGACGTCCGAGCGGACCCGGTCCATGACGGTGTCCGAGACGGCGAGGGAGATCTGTTCGAACTCGCCGCGCTCGGTGCAGTACCAGTAGCGGACCTCGCTCACCGGCACGTCCTGTGCGGTGGCGGCGGCCGCGGCGTAGAGGGGGAGCTGGAACCGGGTGCCGGACACGGTGGGGTCCTCCTCGGTCGGGCGTTGCTCCGATCCGGGGGGCTTCCCGGTCTTGTAGTCGGTAACGCGTTGGGTGCCGCCCCGGATGTCGAGGCGGTCGATCGATCCGGCGAGGAGCAGGGTTTCCGGTCCGCGGGAGGTGGTCACCTCGAACGGGATCTCGACCGTCTGTTCCCCGGGGACCTGGCGACCGAATCCGAGTTCGGTGGCGGTGGGCCGCCAACCCGCATCGGCATCGGCGCTGTCCTCCTCGAACCATCGGCCGAGCTCGGCCGCCAGGAGCATCTGCCGCCGGCGCCACAGCGGGGCGAGCAACCCGGGGGCCCCGGTGACGGCCTTCTCGCACTCATCCCGGAGCGCGCGCATGAGCAGGTCCCGGTCCGGACCGGCCCCCAGCTCGAGTCGGGCGGACACGTATCGCTGCAGGATCGCGTGGACCAGGTCGCCGTAGTCGCGCAGGTCCATCTCGATGTCCGCCGCCGGATCGTCGAGTACACGGACGCGGAGGACGGTGCCCAGGAAGAACAGGTAGGGACTCTGGGCCCAGTCCTCCAGGCGGGTGGGTGAGACCGGCGTGTCGAGCACCTCCACCAGGTCGTTCACCGAGGACACGTCCCCGGTGAACCGTGAGAAGACCCCGAGCCTCCGGTCCCGGCGCATCTCGTGGGCCCGGAGGAGCGGCTCCGGCGCCCCCGGTCCCGCCCTCCACCCGCCGGCCGCGAGTTCGCGGAGGCGCAGCTCGGTGGTGGTGGCCGGATCGGGGCCCAGGAGAGGTGGCGGGGAGAGTACGCCGTCGACGAAGGAGGGGACCGCGGTGACGGTGGGGCACCCCGCGAGGGCCTCCTGCCACCTGGTGGCGTGGACCCGCCCGCCGGCGAGGCGCGACAGCGTGGGCAGGAGCCACCGCGACGGGATGCGGTGTCCGCCACCCCGCATCGAACCGCGGGGGAACGAGCACAGGCGTCGGGCCGAGCCCGCCGACAGTGCCAGTTGGAGCACCCGGTACCGCTCGTCGAGCAGCTCGGAAGCCGCGGGCTCGACCGCTCCCTCGGGCAGGAGCGGATCGGGTCGGTGGACGACGGGCAGCAGGCCCTCGGCCATGCCCACCACGCACACCGTGTCGAGATCCCGGCCGACCGCGTCGTCGATCGGGCCCAGGCTCACACCCGCTCCCTCCTCGCCGACCCGGTCGGTGACGGAGTCCAGTCGCGTGGTCACGGCGCCGACGATCCGCTCGCGGGTGATCGCGGGAGAGATGGTGTCGAGGTCGGCGAGTGAACCCACGGCGGCCTGCACGGCCGCCCGGTCGAGGCTCTGCCGGAAGAGGGAGGTGAGCATGGAGTCCACCGTCGCGGCGACCTCGGACCAGGTCCGGGCGGACTCGAGGGCCCCCAGGGCGGACCGGACGTGATCGACGAGGCGCAGCAGGGCCGCGGCTGCCGCCCGGTCGGAGTCGGTGAACTCCACACCGGTGGGCCCGGACCCGGCGTCGGGCCGGGGCCCGGACGGATCCGGCCGGTCCCCGAGGTGGTCGGCCAGGCGGGCCCAGTCACCCGCGCCGATCACGGGGAAGCGCGTGCGGGTGAGCAACTCCAGGCGGCGCGAGGAGACCGGGGCCCCACGGTCGTCCAGGAGCGTCACGGCCCCCTCGGCCACGATCGAGAGCAGTTCGGCCCGAGGCATGAGGTCCGGGTCGATCCCGAGCAACCGGGTGAGGGACCGACCGGCGGGCGTGCGGCCGAGATCGGTGACGGAGGGCGCGTTGACGACGATCTCCGCCTCGTCGAACGCGCGGAGCAACAGGCGGAGGTAGGGGTCCGCCGACGGGTAGTAGACGCCGATCCGGTGGCCGGGGATCCCGGCCGCGAGTCGTGAGCGGACGAATCGGACGACCGCGCGGATCTCGTCATCGGAGTCCGACGCGTGCAGCACGTGGGTGCCCGTGACGGCACCCGGTCCGTCCGGCTCCGTCGCGGAGGCCAGGTGGTCGGCACCCGTCCCGGGGACCGGCGTGACCCCGCGCGCGTCCAACGCGGCGCGCAGGCGGCGTTCGGCCTCCGTCCCCCTCAGAGGAGCCGCGAGGACGATCCGGCCGAGTCCGTCCAACCTCCCCAGCGCGTCCGACACCGCCTCGAACTGCGTGTAGTAGGCGCTTCCCGTCATCGAGCGTGCCTGTTCCGCCAACCTCAGGACCTCGGTGTGCAGCGGGGTCACCGGCGTCACCGACCCCGCCTCGACGGTGCCCAACCGCAGGCAGGCCTGGGCCACCGCGTGGCCGGTGGCCGGTTCTGAGGCCACCGAGCGCAGGTCACCGGGGTCGGAGTCCAGGGCCTTCTCGACCGCGGCCTCCAGCAGGGGGAACGGCAGCGCGGCGCGGGGAGCCAGGGCCGGCGCGGACAGGTCGGTCACCACCTGTGCGGCCGTCCGCACGGCGACGCCCGCCGCGCCCCCGGACAGCGCCAGCGCGCGGACGAGGTCCCGCGCGGCGCCGAACGACGCGACGATGACGGTGATGCGACCGAGGGCGTCGAGCGCGCGGAGGCGACGGATCTCGGCGACGACGGTGGACCCGGGTAGGTCGCTGCCCGAGGGGTGGAGGTCGAGGTCGAGCGAGGCCTGGGTTCCGGTCACACCGTCATGGTGCCCCACGGATACGACACGACGACTCAACCGATGCCGACCACGCGCGTCGCGGCCGCCGCCCACCGCGCGGCGTCGATGACGACCCCCGGGTGGTCCTGCCGGTGCGGGATCACCGACTCGACCACCCGGAAGGGCAGGTCCAGATACGGATCACCGGGATCGAGGTCGGGGCGACACCGGGCGACGAGCTGCCGGTATATCCCCCTCAGTTCCGAGCGTGCGGCCCGGAAGCCCTCGAAGTCCTCCCCGGCCAGCTCCGGGAGCACGTACAGCATCCCGATGTTCCAGCGCGAGGCCAGCAGCCCCTCGACGTCGATCGTCGCCAGTCCCAGGAGGATCTCCCCCGGGTCCCGGCTCCTGTCGTGGAGCCCGCGGGCGGTCTCGAGGGTCGGCCGCACCGTCGTGTCGAGGAGGGACACGAGGATCGCGGCCTTGGTGGGGAAGTGCGTGTAGAGCGAGGCCTGGCGGATCCCCACGGCATCGGCGATGGCCCGCGTCGAGGTGGCCGTGTACCCGCGGGTGGTGAACAACTCCGCCGCCGCGTCGAGGATCTCGTCCGCCGGGGTGGCCCCGGGACGCCGCCGGCCCACGAGGCGGGGTCGTCCGGGTGAGGACACGGTGCTCCCTTCGGGTGGTGGCCCGCGATGCGGGTCGTGCCGGGTGGTCAGGTGTCGTGCGTGGTGCCGCGCGGGTCCATCGTGACACGGAGGAATTCGAAGCGGTGCGCCGTCGGATCGACGCTGCGGCGAGGGGGAACCGGCATGGAGGAGACCGCGGCCTGGACCCACGACTCGCGATCCGTCCGGGTGAAGTCCAGATCGACCCCGTGGGAGCGCGCGGCGAGGAGCGCGGTGACGGCGGCGGCGCGGCCGTTGCCCTCGCGGAAGGGGTGGACGTAGTTGAACCGCGCGTACCAGTTGGCCAGGGCGACGGCCACGGTCGTCGTGCGGGCGGCGGCACCTGATGACGTGGCCAGGGCGTCGGCGACGAGTTCCGTGGGGTTCTCTAGTGGAGCGGCCATCATGGGGACACGGGCCGCGGGCGCGAACGCTGACCCCTGTTTGGTGAGGCCGACGATCCGCGGCAGGCCGGCCCAGGCGTACACCTCGCCGAACAGCGCCGCGTGGACACCGGACACCGTCGCGGGGGCGTGGGTGGGATCGCGGAGGAGACGCGCCCCCGCGGCGACGGCCAGGAGGGCCTCCGCGTGGCCGAGTGCTCCCGCCGAGGTGATGCCGAGTGAGTTCTCCAGGACCTGCGTCCCGCGGAGGTAGTAGGGCCTCCGGCGGGACAGGATCCCGGGCCGCGGGCGCCGCGTGGCCTCCGGGGGGAGGGAGTTCCGGATGTGGAGGCGGATCAGCCGCCCGGGGGCGGCCCGGTCGACGAGATCGAGGACCTCGTCGTCGTCGTCCTGCGGTCTCCATCCCTCCAGCGCAGAGACGGCGAGCATCGCGGCGGTCGCCGGGTGGCGGGTCACCCCGGCTCCCGTAGTTCGCCGGAGGACCGGAGGTAGTCGAGGGTGCGTTGCGCGCCGGCGATCTCGCGTGCGGCGGACCGGAGCCCCGCACGCTCGGCCGTCGTGAGGACGGACAGGGGGACCCGGTCGGTTCCGGGCCCGTCGGATCCGGCGCGGAGGCGGATCTCCCACCGCAGACGTGCGGTGACGGCGGCGGCCACGCGCAGGGATTCCCACTGGTCCGGCGGCAGCACGCGGGGGTCGGAGGCGAGCTCCAGGCGTGCATCGGTGGAGGTCGACGTCACCCCTGCGCGCAACGCGGCCCACCGGGCGAGCTTGACGACCGGGGTGAGGACCGAGTCCTTCAGGTCGACGACCGGGTCCGAACGCAGGGTGCGGGTGAGCCGGGACGGCACCGATGCGCGGGTGGAGAGCGCATCGGCGAGGATGTCGGTGAGGACCGCCGGCTGGGTGCGCACGGCTCGTGCGGCGAGGCGGGGCAGGAGTTCCGGGTCGCCGTGGCCGTCCGTCAGGGGCCGGGCGTCGGCGAGCAGCCCCAGGTGGACGACCCCCAGGTCCCGGGCCGGGGCGCCGGCCCAGCCGTCGGCGGCGGTCGACCACCCGGCCAGGGTCCGGACCATCCGGGGATCGGCGGCCGAGGCGGGGGAGGTCTCGGCGAACCAGGGATCGCGCGAGAGGTCGGTGGAGGCGACGGCGCGGCGCACCGCACGGGCGTCGGGGTCTCGGGGGTCGTCGTGGTCGCGGGGGTCATCGTAATCCCCGACGACGGCGAGGGATTCCAGGTCGCTACCCGGGACGGCCTCCCCCCGGCCCACCGATCCGGTGACCCACACCGCGTGTGCCACCGCCGGTCCGAGCCGCGCGGCCAGCTCACGCCGCAGCCCGTCGGACCAGGCCCGCGCGCGCTCGTCGTGTGGATCACGGGAAGGCGCCATGAGGGCATTCGATCACGCGCTCGGGCGGCCCGGCGAGCGGGGAACGAGGGCGTGAGGCCGTGTTAATCGGATCGAAACATCAGGCAACCCGAGGGTCACACGCGATGGGAAAACTATCGGAAGACAGGAAATGGTCCTGACGCCACCCGGGTTCGCAGACCCCCGCCCCGAGAGGAGTGCCGGACATGAGTGACCCCTCCGGACTCACCACCCCGGCCCCCGAACGTCGGGGTGATCACGACGACCTCGCCGATCTCGGCTACGACCAACAGCTCCACCGCAGCCTCGGCACGTTCGCCTCGTTCGCCGCCGGGTTCTCGTTCGTCTCCATCCTCACCACGATCTTCCAGCTGTTCGGCCTCGGGTACGGGTTCGGCGGCCCGGCCTTCTTCTGGACCTGGCCGATCGTGTTCGCCGGCCAGTTCCTCGTGGCGTTGTGCTTCGCGGAGCTCGCGGCCCGGTATCCCATCTCGGGAGCGATCTACCAGTGGTCCCGGCGGATGGGCGGGGAGATCGTGGGGTGGTTCGGCGGCTGGTTCATGATCCTCGCCCAGATCGTCACCGCCTCGGCCGCGGCCATCGCCCTGCAGGTCGTGCTGCCCAGTATCTGGTCCGGTTTCCAGTTCGTCGGCGACGACCCGGCTCTCACCTCGTCGTCCGGCGCCGCGAACGCCGTCCTGCTCGGATCGGTGCTGCTCGTCATCACCACCACGATCAACTCTCTCGGCATCAGGTGGATGGCCTACGTCAACAACATCGGCGTGACCTGCGAGATCGTCGGAGTCGTCGCCGTTGTCCTGGCGCTGTTCACCCACGCCGTCCGCGGGCCGCAGGTCGTCTTCGACACCGCGGGCATGGGGGATCAGCCCGGCTACATCTGGGCGTGGGTCGTCTCCGGGCTCATGGCCGCCTACGTGATGGTGGGATTCGGCTCGGCCGGCGAGCTCGCCGAGGAGACCGTCAACCCGCGCCGGGTCGCCCCCCGGACCATCCGGATGGCGCTGACCGTCTCGGCGTTCGGCGGTGGGCTCATGATCCTCTCCGCGCTCATGGCCGCGCCGAGCCTCACCGACGGCCGGCTGGCCACCGAGGGCCTGCCGTACGTCCTCAACTCCGTACTCGGGAACTTCTGGGGCAAGGTGCTCCTCGTGGTGGTCGTGGTGGCCATCTTCATCTGCACGCTCGCCATCCAGACCGCGGCCACCCGGTTGATGTTCTCGATGGCCCGCGACGGCCGCCTGCCCTTCTCGGCGACCCTGTCCCGCGTGAACCCCCGCACCGGCACCCCGATCGCCCCGGCCGTGTTCATCGGCCTGTCGTGCATCGCGATCCTGCTGGTCAACATGGGCAACGACGCGATCTTCGCCACCCTCGCCTCGGTGTGCATCATCCTCATCTACCTCGCCTACCTCTGCGTGACCGCACCGCTGCTCCTGCGTCGACTCAAGGGGTGGCCGGGCGGCCCCCGTCTCACCGACGCCGAGGGCAAGCCGCTCTTCTCGCTGGGTCGCTGGGGGATCCCCGTCAACGTCATGGCCGTGGGGTACGGACTGCTCATGACGGTCAACCTCGCCTGGCCGCGGTCCGAGATCTTCGACCCCTCGGGCGAGACCCCGTGGCTGCGGTGGGCCGGTGTCGTCACCGTCCTCGCCGTCGTGGGCCTCGGCATCCTGTGCTTCCCCCGCGGTAAGACCCATCCCAAGCCCGTCAAGATCGGAGAGTGACCTGACATGACCAGCACCACCGAGAGCACGTCCACCACCGACAGCACGTCCACGACCGCGGGTGCCCGCGAGCACGCCCGCGCCCAGGCCGGCGCGATCACCGACGCGATGCCGGTCGTCCCCGCCACCGACTGGCCCCGCCCGCCGGCGGACGTCCCGGCCGACCGCCTGACGTGGGCGGAGTCCATCCCCGGTGGCCGGTACACCGCGGTGACCCTGGCCCGGGGCACACGCATCCGACTCACCGACCGGGACGGCACGGCCTGCGCCTCGCTGATGATGTGGCGCGCCGACGCCCCCTGGGAACGTCTCAACACCGCGGACACGGTCAAGGTCCCGTGGCAGGCCTACCTCGGGACCGGCCACCCGCTGCTGTCGGACCAGGGGCGCGTGCTCGCGACGATCGTCGCGGACACCTCCGGTCACCACGACGCGCTGTGCGGTGCCTCGACCCTGGCCGGGAACGTCGCCCGCTACGGGGCCGGGGCGCCGGAATCCGACTCGCCGGCAGGTCGGGAACTGTTGCTGCTGGCGGGGCTCAAGCACGGGCTGGCCGAGCGGGACCTGCCCCACACGGTGTCGTTCTTCCACGGCGTCCGGGTCGACGACGACGGGGCGCTCGTCTCCACCGGGAACGCCCGCGCGGGGTCGACCATCGACCTCGTCCTCCACCTGCCCGTCGTCCTGGCCGTGGCGGTCGCCGACCATCCACTGGATCCGTCGGAGCAGTACCACGCCGGGACCGTGGAGTTCCTGGCCTGGAGCGCTCCGCGGGACCTCGACGCGCTCGTCGACGAGACCTTCCCCGGCCTCGGTCACGACCTCGAGTACCGACGTGCCGTCGCCAACTCCGAGGTCGCCCACCGCGCCTCCACCCCGATCGCCTGAGGAGATCCCCATGACACGTTCGACCGTCACCACCGAGCCCCCGACCACCAACACCCGGTCCGGCGCCGCCGCAGACCGTCCCGCCGCGGACCTTGCGCTCGCCGACGGGGCCGTGGTCGCCGACGAGATCGTCGCCGCCAGAGCCGCCTGGTCCCGCGTCCTGCACGCGGGCCAGACCCTGACCATCGTGGACCTCGAGGGCAACCAGGCCGTCGACACCCTGTTCTACGACGCGCACGACCCCACCCGTCGCTACAGCGCCCCGGCGACCGTCGCCGCCCAGGGGTCGATCTTCCTCACCACCGGCAGTGTCCTGCGGGACGACGCCGGCGAGCCCCTGGTGACGATCTCGGCCGACGAGGTGGGCAACCACGACACCCTCGGGGGAGCGTGTTCGCAGGAGTCCAACACCCTGCGGTACGGCCACCACACCCGGCATCAGCACGCCTGCGTGGAGAACTTCCTCCGGGAGGGCGCCCGGCACGGGCTGGGCAAGCGTGATCTGGTCCCCAACGTCAACTTCTTCATGAACGTGCCCGTGGACGCCGACGGCACCCTCGGCATCGTCGACGGGCTCTCGGCGCCCGGCAAGCGCCTGGCGGTGCGCGCCGACCGCGACGTGATCGTCCTGGTCTCCAACTGCCCGCAGATCAACAACCCGTGCAACGGCTTCGACCCGACGCCGGTGCGGATGATCGTCACCGCCTGAGCGCTGAGCCCTGAGCCAGCCACCCGCCACCACAGGAGAAGCCGCCATGACCCGTCTCGAGATCCTCAACCCGGGACTCATCACCACCGTCCAGGACTGGCCCGGCCGCATCGGGTACTGGGGCGTGGGCGTCCCGCCGTCCGGGGCGATGGACGACTACTCGCTCCGCCTGGTCAACATCGCCGTGGGCAACCCGGAGGGTGCTGCCGGCCTGGAGTGCACGCGGGGTGGCCTGAGGATCCGACCGGATGCCCCGGTCACGGTGTGCGTGGGCGGCGCGCACGTGCGGCCCACCGTGGACGGGCACCCGGTGGCCCAGTGGAAGCCGGTCCTGCTCGACACCGGATCCGTGCTCGACGTCCCGGTGATCGACGGGCCGGGCATGCGCGTCTACGTCGCGGTCTCCGGTGGGATCGACGTGGAGCAGTACCTCGGGTCGTCGTCGACCTTCACCCTGGGACGGTTCGGCGGCCACCAGGGACGCAACCTGGTGGCGGGGGACGCCCTCGCCGTCGGTGAACCCGGACCGGGCGTGGCGCGCCGGATCCTCGCCGAGGAGGTCCCGGCCATCGGCCACCACTGGCACCTCGCCGTGGCCGAGGGGCCGCACGGCGCCCCGGAGTTCCTCACCCGCGCCGGAATGGACGAGTTGTACGCGGCCACCTACGCCGTGCACTTCAATTCGGACCGCACCGGAGTGCGCCTGGAGGGGCCGCGCCCGAAGTGGGCCCGGCCCGACGGCGGGGAGGCCGGCCTGCACCCGTCCAACCTGCACGACAACGCCTACTCGGTGGGGGCCCTGGACTTCACCGGTGACACCCCGATCCTCCTCGGCCCGGACGGCCCGAGCCTGGGTGGGTTCGTCTGCCCGGTCACGGTGATCAGCAGCGACCGGTGGAAGCTCGGGCAGCTCGCCCCCGGGGACACCGTGAAGTTCGTCCGGGTGAGGGTGGACGCCGAGCCCGCTCGGGCCACCCTCGGCGGGGCGCGGTCGGCCGGCCGGCCGTACGTCCTCGGTGACGGCGGTGATCGCGACGACGGCTTGCTGGGCCGCGGCCACACCGCCGACGGGGTCACCGAGGTCACCTATCGCCGCGGTGGCGACGACAACGTGCTGGTCGAGTACGGCCGCATGGAGCTCGACCTCGAGCTGCGGGCCCGCGCCCACGCCCTCTACCTGCACCTCCGGGCGAACCCCGTCCCCGGCCAGCAGGACCTCACCCCGGGCATCCGGTCGCTCCAGGTCAAGATCACCCCGGGCCTCAGCACCGTCGCCTCGACCCTCGCGGCACTGCGCGAGGCCGAGACCGCCATGCCCGCGGCCGAGTCCCTGGTGGTGCCGAGCAGACGGGTCCGGCTCCCGCTGAGCTGGGACGACCCCGCCACCAAGGAGGCGATCGAGCGCTACATGTACGGAGTGCGCGACGACGCCCCCTGGTGCCCCTGGAACATCGAGTTCATTCGCCGGATGAACGGCCTCGAGACCGCCGACGACGTCTACCGCACCGTCTTCGACGCCGAGTACATGGTGCTGGGGCTCGGGGATGTCTACCTCGGCGCCCCGGTGGCCACCCCGCTGGACCCGCGCCACCGCCTGGTGACGACCAAGTACAACCCCGCCCGGACGTGGACGGCCGAGAACTCGGTGGGCATCGGCGGCGCATACCTGTGCATCTACGGAATGGAGGGACCGGGCGGCTACCAGTTCGTGGGCCGCACCACGCAGGTGTGGAACCACCGGCACCCGGAACCGGCACCGGGTTTCGACGCCGAACACCCGTGGTTGCTCAGGCACTTCGACCGCATCTCCTGGGACCCTGTCTCCTCCGAGGAGCTGGCCGATCTCCGGGCCGACACCGCCGCCGGACGGGGGCTCGTCGACATCACCGACGACACGTTCTCCCTGGCCGAGCACAACGCCTTCTGCGAGCGGGAGGCCGACTCGATCGCCTCCGCCAGACGCCGCATGGAACACGCCCGCGCCGAGGAGTTCTCGCGCTGGGCCGCCAGTGGGGAGCTGAGCGCATGAGCGGCACCGTGACATCCGCCGGGCTGAGGGACACCGCGGCGGCGAGGGTCGACGACGTGCTGGCGCGCCTGGCCGCGGCGGACCGTCCCGAGGTGTTCCTGCAGGTCCGAGACCGCGAGGACCTGGTATCCGACATGGCCGCCTCCCTCGCGGCCGGGGGCCCGCTCGCCGGCCTGACGCTGGCAGTGAAGAACAACGTCGACGTGGCGGGACTGCCCACCACCGCCGCCTGTCCGGGGTACGCGTACACGCCCGATCAGGACGCCGTGGCCGTCGCACGTTTGCGCGCGGCCGGGGCGGTGGTCCTGGGGGCGACGAACCTCGACCAGTTCGCGACCGGACTCGTGGGCACCCGCAGCCCTTATGGGGCCGTGCGGGCCGCCCACCGCCCTGACCACATCTCAGGGGGGTCGAGCTCCGGGTCGGCGGTGGCGGTGGCGCTGGGGATCTGCGACCTGGCCATCGGCACGGACACCGCCGGGTCGGGCCGGATCCCGGCCGGGCTCAACGGCATCGTGGGGATCAAGCCCACGCTCGGGGTGGTCTCCACAGACGGAGTCGTGCCGGCGTGCGCGAGCTACGACTGCGTGACCATCCTCGCCCGCGACGTTCCGACCGCCACACGTGCGACCGGGGTGATGGCCGGCGGTGAGGGCACCCGGGACTGGCCCGCCGACGCTCCGCTGGAGGCGGGACCGGGCGCCACGCTCGCCGTCCCGCGTGAGTTGGTGGCGATGGCGCCGGGGTGGGCCGAGGCGTTCGCCTCCGCCGTCGAGCAGGCCCGTGCGCTCGGGTACCGGGTGGTGGAGATCGATCTCGACCCGTTCCTCGCCGCGGCCCGGCTGCTCTACGACGGCGCACTCGTGGCCGAGCGATACGAGGCCGTCGGGGACTTCCTCGACTCGGTCCGCGACCCGGACGCGGGCGTCGATCCGACCGTCCGCGACATCATCGCCCCCGCTCGCGATATCGGCGCGGTGGATCTGCTGCGTGACCGGCGGAAGGTCGAGGCACTGCGGAGCGACGCCCTCGCCGAACTCGACCGGCTGGGCGCGACGGCGCTGCTCGTGCCCACCGCGCCGTTCCACCCGACGCTCGCCGAGGTGGAGGCCGACCCGATCGCCCTCAACAGCCGGATGGGGACGTACACGAACTTCTGCAACCTCTTCGACCTGTGCGCCGTGGCGGTGCCGACCGGCGAGATCGACGAGGGGGACCGCGGGACAGCGCAGTTCGGCGTGACCGTGGTCGGGCGGCCGTTCCACGACGGGCCGGTGGCCGACATCGCGGCCGCCCTCGCCGGCGAACGCGGGTCCGGTGCGGAACCGCTCGTGCCGTGGCCGCTGAGCGCGGGGGCGCCGGCCGTCGACCTGGTGGTGTTCGGTGCACACCGGCGTGGGGGCCCGCTCGAACACCAGCTCACCTCGCGCGGCGCCGCATGGCGCGGCCACGTGCGCTCAAGCTCGGATTACCGGATGTACCGACTCGACACCGAGCCGCCGAAGCCGGGGGTCCTGCGTCACCCGGACGGCGCCGCGTTGCTCGGCGAGAGGTGGACCGTCTCCCCGGCGGCGCTCGGCAGCTTTCTCGACCAGCTCCCCAGGCCGATGCAGCTCGGCCGGGTGACGCTCGAGGACGGCACGGAGATGGTCGGCTTCGGTTGCGAGCCCACGGCCGTCACCGCCGAGGCCGACGATCTCACCGAACTCGGGGAGTGGCCCCTCGGGTGAGCCGGGGACGGGCGGGCCCACCCCGCGGCGGCGGATACGCTGGGCGTCAGGTCCGCACCCGCCGCGGCATCGAACAGTGAGGTGAGCGCCAGTGAGTCAGCTCGTGTCCTTCTACGAGACCGCGCCCGTCACCGACAAGCGCGGTCTGCTCACCGACGTCATCCAACGACCCATGCAGGTGCGGTCGGGGTATGACGTGGTGGAGGGCGAGGTCGTCCCCCGGGTGGTCTACGTGCAGGCGCCGATCGAGGGCCGCCCGCTGCTCGTGCCGTTCGGCCAGTACGACGCGTGGAGCCTGCGGCAGCGGTTCGAGGAGGCGCTGAGGGTGATGAACACCCTGGGGGCCTGCGAGATCGAGTGCGCCACCTACAGTGCCCGCCGCAACGCCGTCGCCGCACGGGTGGGGGTGGGACCGATGGCCGGGTGGGGCAAGGTGACCCGCACCCAGAGCACGGATTTCGACTATTCCTTCTCGGGCTCGGGGGCCTCCCCTCGAGACCCCGGGCCGATCCGGTGGACCAACATCCCCGGCCTGGACGCCGCCAAGCAGTCGGTGCTGCTCAACGGCGGACGCCGGGTGGAGATCACGATCGAGTCGGAGTCCGAGTTCGCCGCGGACTCGGACCTCGCCCGGCGCCTCAAGTCCTCCGGCCTGGTACTCGGCCTCGAGGGGCGGACCCAGGCCAAGACCCTGCTGCGGATCAAGGCGGAGTTCCCGGCGGTGTGACCCTTCAGTCGCCGTTCGCCGGCGCCAGGGCAGCGAGGTCGTCCACCGCCCGGCGGAGCTCACGCGAGGCCGCGCAGTCACCGAGCCGTCGTGTGACCGCCTCCGCGATCGATCGGTAGAACCACAGCTTCTCCTGCGGCCCGGCGTTGAAGAGCCCCCACATGTCGTCACCGAGTCGTTCGTGGGCGGCGACCATCGAGCGCAGGTTGTGGATCTTGTCGGCGGCCGAGATGAGCAGGCATTCCTCGGAGTCCTCCGCGAGCGCGGCGAGGTACCCCTCCTTGCGGACGCGCCACGGCGGGGTCTGCTCTCCGGCGGTCTTCTCCTCCGAGACGCCGCGGACGAGCTCGGTGACCCGCTCGCCGAACTCCGCGGTCATGTCGTCGGCCGAGTAGACCGACGGGGGAACGTCCTCGAGGACGTCGTGGAGCAGGGCGGCGACCGCCACGTCCGGGTCGTCGGTGAAGTCGGAGACGATCATCGCGACCGCCACGGGGTGCGCGATGTAGGGCGTCGGGTCGTCCTTGCGGGTCTGGCCGGCGTGGCAGCGAGCTGCGACCGCGAGGGCGCGGTCGGTGGTGGGGGTCCAGGTGAGTGACATGGTGCTCTCCTCTGCGGGAGGGGTCCCGGTGCCGGGCGACGCCACCGGGTCGTGGGACGGGCGCGGGTCGCCGGGGGTCCGGCGGCCGGAAAGCCTGGTCTTCCCACACCCCGAGTAGACACCACGGGTACGACTGGCCGGGTCGGTCCCGGCCTGTGCCGGGTCCGCTGGAACCGATCGGCGGGGTGGGGACGTCGTACCTCATGACCACGACGACGACGAGGTGAGCAGATGCCCGACGGGACGATCAGAGCGGATGCGGACAGGATCGGGGCCGCCGTCGCGGTGTTCCGAGAGTCCGGTGAGCGTGTCGCGGAGGTGGCGTTCCCGCACGTCGCGGCGGGGGTGGCGGCCGCGCTGCCCGGGGGGTCGGCGATCGCCTCAGCCCTGGACCGGGCGTGCGGCGCCGCGGCGGTGTGCGCGACCCGGAGCTCGGGGCGCCTGACAGGGCTGGCGGACTTCGCCGAGCAGGCGCACCGGTTCCTCCAGGCGCGGGACGAGGACTTCGCGGACCTGCTCGCGCAGGTCGCCCCGCGGTGAGTCAGACCGCGGCGAGCCCCCGTCCCGGTGACTCAGAACGTCTTGGCGTCGATCACGAACCGGTAGTGCACGTCTGACCGGACCACGCGGTCGTAGGCCTCGTTGATCTTGTCCGCCGAGATGAGCTCGATCTCGGCGGTGATCCCGTGCTCGGCGCAGAAGTCGAGCATCTCCTGGGTCTCGGGGATCCCGCCGATCATCGACCCGGTCAGGATCTTGCGCCCGGCGGCGACGGACCCGGCCCGCACCGACATCGGCTCGGTCGGGATCCCGATGTTCACCAGCGCCCCGCGCGGCTTGAGAGTGGCGAGGAACCGGTCCAGTGGCAGGTTCGCGGACACCGTGTTGAGGATGACGTCGAAGGTGCCGCGGAGTCCCCGGAGGTTGGCCTTACCCTCGTCGCCGGCGGTCGCGTAGTGCTCGACGGCGCCGTACCGCAGCGAATCGTCCCGCTTGGAGGTGGTCTGCGACAGGACCGTCACCTCGGCGCCCATCGCCACCGCGAGCTTCACACCGACGTGTCCGAGCCCGCCCATGCCGAGCACGGCGACCTTGGTGCCCGGGCCGACGTTCCACTGCCGCAGCGGCGAGAACATGGTGATCCCCGCGCACAGGAGCGGCGCCGCCGCGGCCGGGTCGAGCCCGTCCGGGACGGACACCACCATGGGCTCCTCGACCACGATGTGGGTCGAGTACCCGCCCTGGGTGACGGGCCCCTCCGGATGGTCCTCGGGCAGCGGGGACCCGTAGGTCGCCACAGCCCCGCGCTCGCATTCCTGCTCCTGGCCCGCGGTGCAGGACGAGCACTCGTGGCAGGCGCCCACCAGGCACCCGACGCCGACGCGGTCGCCGACCGCGTGCCGGGTGACCTCGGAACCGACCTCCTGGACGATGCCGACGATCTCGTGCCCGGGCGCCACGGGGTAGGCGGTCTGGCCCCACTCGCCGCGCACGTGGTGGATATCGGAATGGCAGATTCCTGCGTACTCGATCTCGATCAGCACATCGGCCGGGCCGGTCTCCCGACGCCGGATCGTGGTCTTCTCCAGAGGCGCGTCCGGTGCGGTGGCGGCGACGGCGGCGACGTCCATGTGATCTCCCTGTGGTCGAGTGCAGTGTGAGTCGAGTGCAGTGTGAACTGACTGTTGATCCCGTGTCCCGCCACAGTAGAGGCGATCGCGCCTCGTCTGCCTAGGGCAGGGGGTGGTCGCGGGCGGCGCGGTAGTCACCAGCGGGGTGCGCAGTCGACGTGGAGCAGACCGAGGCCCCGCACCGGATCGCCCGGTGCGGGGCCTCGGCCTCGTGTCAGATCAGCGGATCAAGGGCAACGGGGGCAGCCTGACTCCGGCGGGCAGTGGCAGCTCGAAGTCGCCCATCGAACCGGTCATGAGGACGGC
Source organism: Dietzia sp. 2505 (assembly GCF_040546785.1). Taxonomy (NCBI): domain Bacteria; kingdom Bacillati; phylum Actinomycetota; class Actinomycetes; order Mycobacteriales; family Dietziaceae; genus Dietzia; species Dietzia sp. 2505. The sequence goes on from NZ_JBEPON010000003.1 coordinate 266,358, forward strand.
CGTGTTGGCGGTCATCGCGCCGTTGACGCCGCCCGCGATACCGGGTTCTCCGCCGCGGCCGTTGGGGGACTCGGGGCCCGGTGCCATCGGCGCGGGGGCGACGGGCTGGAGCGGGGCCGGTCCCGGCATGGCCGATCCTGCCAGTGGCGGGAAGTCCGGAAGGGCGGGCAATGGGAAGCCCAGATCCCCGAGCGACTGACCGATCATCGGTCCGACGACCGGCGCGGCCGCGACCGAGCCTCCGATCAGGATGGCCGGGAGCAGGATCGGGAGGAGGGGCGTGACGGACGAGCCGTTGGGGACGGTCGTCGTGGGAACCGGCACCGAGGTGGTCGGAGTCGTCGAGTCGGACGGCCCCGTGGTGGTGGTGGTCGTCGTCGAGTCGTCGGGATCGGTCGTATCCGTGGTGGTCGGAGTCGTAGGCACGGAGGTCGACGGATCGGTCGTCTCGGTGGTGGTGGGCGTCGTGGGCTCGGTGGTATCCGTCGGCTCGGTCGTGGTCGGCGTCGTCGTCGGGACGGTGGGTTCACCGCACGGTGTGATGTTGATCGTGTTGGTGTCGAGGGTGACAGCTCCCGCGGTTTGTGCGAGCAAGCGACCCTGCACTGTTGCGCCGGTGTTCGCAGTGATATCGGCCAGGGTCATCACTGTGCCCACAAAGTTGGTGCCCACACCCAGAGTCGCCGAGCTGCCCACCTGCCAGAACACGTTGCACGGGTTGGCTCCGTTGATGAGCGAAACCGTACTGTCTGACCCGGTGACCAGAGTGGAGCCCGCCTGGAAGATGAAGACCGCGTTCGGGTCGTTCTCCCCGTCGAGGGTGACGGTTCCGGTCAGGTTCATCGAAGAGGTCGCGTTGTACGTGCCACTCGTCAGGGGCGCGGGGAGGTCGCCGATCTGGGAGTAGTTCGCAGTGTCGCTGGGCGGTTGGCTCTCCGCCTGGTTGTAGGCGATGGTCAGGTCGGCCTGCGCCTGCTGGGCGGCCGCGTTGGTGGCGTTCGTCGTCCCGGTCACCGTCGCCGCACCCATTCCGGTGATGGCGGTTCCCGGAGACAGGCCGATATCTCCATTGATGGTGGAGGGGCCGGTATTGGTGATCTGCGCGCCGGCGATCACCGCATAGGACCCTGCGGTTCCGAGATTGATGCTGGTCTGAGCCGAGGCGACTGTGCCGAGCATCGTCATCGAGGCGACGGTCGTCAGTGCGATGCCCGCCACCAGCCAGCGTCGAAGAGAACGGGTGTGTGTAGGTGCGTGCACCGATGTCATGATTTCCCACTTACGTGTGGTCCTGCTGAGGGGAGTCGCGAGGATTCTCGCGAGAGGTCGTGCAGAGGGTGGAGTAGAGGGGTGGTGCAGGAGGAACCTTCAATGGGGCGAGCGTGGTGCGGGGGCTCAAGCCGAATTCCTTATGTCCAGTATGCCCTGATCTCAGGAATTTACAATGCACCAATTGATAACGGAAGGCAGACCGGCTGGGCATCGTCGCTTGTCAGCGGGTTACAGTCTCGGTTTCGAATGCGGGGAATGGGCGCTCGGTATCACCCCGACGGTGGGCCGAAAGGTGGGAAAGGAAAGGTTATACCGAGATGATTCACGGGCGATTGAACGCCCGCATGGCAGAGGGCTCTCACGACATGGTGGCGGTCAACCCCGTCGCTCGACCACGCGGCCGATGAGACGTGTCCCGGCCAGGAAGGGGACCCGGGTGAACCGCTTGGAGTACCAGGTGGCGGTGCTCAGCGCGTCCGGAGTGATGACCAACCGCCGGGCCTGGATGGCCCGGACCGATCGCGCGGCGACCTTCTCGGAGGTCAAGGGGGTCCTGGAGAGGAGCATGCGTGCCGCCTCGTCGGCCTTCGGGTCGTCTCCGGAAAGTGAATCGGCGAGTCCGGACCGGAAGAAGAGCGGGCAGATGACGGACGCGCTGATGCCGCGGGGGCGCAGTTCGGCGTCGAGGGTCTCCGCCAGCGCGACGGCCGCGGCCTTGGTCGCGTTGTAGGCGCCCATATGAGGCGCGTGCACCAGACCTGCGGCGGAGGCGGTGATGACGACCCGACCGCCTCGTCCGAGCGTCGGGACCAGTGCCTTGCAGCCGCGGACCACGCCGAGCAGATTGATGTCGACGATGCGCTTCCACGTCTCCATCGAGGTGGAATCCAACCGGCCGCCGACCGCGATGCCAGCGTTGTTGATGAGGATGTCGAGCGACTCGACCGACCGGGCGGCGGCGGCCCAGTCGTCGTCGTCGGTCACGTCGAGTTTGAGGTAGCTCCACCGGCCGGAGAGGTCACTCACGGCGGGTGGGGCCTCGGCATGGAGGTCGGTCAGGATGACCTCGTCGCCGGCCGCGAGGTACTCGCGGGCGAGCGCCAGGCCCAGCCCCGAGGCGGCGCCGGTGATGAAGACGCGGCGGGTCATCGGACGGCCTCCTGTGGGATCTGCGCGTCGAACGCCATGCCGCGGCGCTGGTCACCGAAGGTCAGCTCCGGGATCTCGGCGAGGTAGTTCTGTACGTATGTCCAGGGACGGTCGGTTCCCTGCCTCGGGAAGCGGTGTACGCCGCGCTGGACATACCCGGCATCGAGGTCCAGAAGGGGGCGATCGCCCTTCACCTCGGGAGGGATCGGCGCGTAGATCTTCTCCCCGTTCTTCTCCCCGGCCCGCCACAACTTGACCATGTAGCGGGAGACCATGTCCGCCCGCAGGGTCCAGGAGGCGTTGACGTATCCCACGGTGAAGCTGAAGTTGGGCACGCCGGCCAGCATCATGCCGCGGTACGTGGTCAGGTCGGCGGGCTCGAGCTCGCGACCGTCGATGCTCAGGGTTCCGCCGCCGAACGCCTCGAGTTCCAGGCCGGTGGCGGAGACGATGACGTCCGCCTCGAGCTCCACTCCCGATCGCAGGCGGATACCGCGCTCGGTGAAGGTGTCGATGTGTCCGGTCACCACGCGCGCGCCCCGCTGCATCGCCCGGAAGATGTCCCCGTCGGGGGCCTTGCACACCCGCTGGTCCCAGGGCTTGTACGACGGCGTGAAGTGCTCGGCGATCTGCTCGCTGGAGATGTAGCGGCGTTGCAGGAGCCGCAACCCCTGGGTGAAGGCCCAGGGGAACCGCTGAGCGACGAGATACTGGACCATGTCGCGAGCGCCGTGGGTGAAACGGGCGGCGCGGTACGCCGGTTGGGCCGGCAGCACGCGTTGCCACACTGCGCTGATGATGTCCTTCTCGGGAAGCGGGGCGACGTAGCTCGGGGTCCGCTGGAGCATCGTGACGTCGGCACCGAGGTTCTCCAGGGCCGGGACGAGGGTGACGGCGGTGGCCCCGGACCCGATCACGATGAACTTCCGCCCCGCGTAGTCGACGCCCTCGGGCCACTGCTGAGGGTGGATGATGTCGCCGGCGAAAACCTGCTCGCCCGGGAAGTCGGGTCGGAAACCCTGTGTGTGCGAGTAGTAGCCGGAGCCGAAGTGGACGCGGCGGGCCCACACGGTGCGCTCGGTGGAGCTCCCGCCCTCGGCCCGGACGCTCGTGACCTTCCACAGGCCCTTCTCGCTGCGCCAATCGGCGTTCCGGATCCAGGACCCCAGGTGCAGGCGGTCGAGGACTCCGCAGTCACGGGCGGTGTCCCGGATGTACTCCTTGATCTCCTCGCCCTGCCCGAGGGTCGAGGAGTGCGGCCAGGGGCGGAACGGGAAACCGAACGTGGCCATGTCCGAGTCCGACCGGATCCCCGGGTAGCGGAAGGTGTTCCAGGTGCCGCCCAGGTCGTCCTGCGCGTCGTGGACCTCCCACGACCAGTGGGGGAACGTGGTGGAGACGTGGTGGGCCAGGTCGATCCCGGAGATGCCGGCGCCGACGATCAGGAGGTCCAGCGGGTTCTCGGGTGCGCCGGCCGGTGGGCGGCGGTCAGCAGAGGCTGTCATAGGGAGGACGATAGTCCCGATCTCGGCGACTAAGTTGCCGGAACGCGCCAAGAGCTTGCTCTATCGCGCCATCTGGCGGAGAGTTCCGACGTGGCATACGTGAGATCGGCAGGCCTGAGGGGCGTCCGGGCGGTGATCGATTCGCTCGGAGGCGATGCCGACGACCTGGCCCGGCGCAGCGGGCTGCCGGGCGGAGCTCTCGACAGCGACGAGATCCTGGTGCAGGATCTCGCGATCGGGTTCCTTCTCGAGACAGCGGCCGTCGAGCTGCGGTGTCCCGACTTCGGTCTGCGGGTGGCGTTGCGTCAGGACCTGGGTCTGCTCGGCCCCGTGGCCGCGGCCATCAGGCACGCCCCGACCACCACCCGGGCGTTGGAGATGACCTCCAAGTATCTGTTCTTCCATGCCCGGTCGCTCGAGATCACGGTCGTCCAGGACCCGGAGGCGGACCCCGGTGTGCTGGGGGTGCGGTTCGGCTACCGCGACGACGCGGCCGCGCTGCCGCCCCAGGCGGTCGACATGGTCCTGCTCTTCCTGCACCGGTCCATGCTCGCCCTCCTCGGGGGGGAGTACGGACTGCTGTCGGTCGAGCTCCCGAACCCGCTCAACACGCGGCCCGCTCGCTACCGGGAACTGTTCTCCGCCCCGGCGAGACCACTCGCGACGGCCGCGATGCTCCGCGTCCCCGCCGCACTGCTCGGCCGGGAGATCACGGGCGGCGACCTGATGGCCCATGAGCTGGCTCTGAGCTATCTGGAACAACACGGTCCCGCACGGGACCAGACCTACGCCGAGCGGACCAGGGCCCTGCTGCTGCGCTCCCTCGACACCGGAACCTCGACCCTCGGCGACGTCGCCGCGCTCCTGTCGGTCTCGCCGCGGACCCTGCAGCGGCAGCTGACCGGCGAGGGCACGTCCTTTTCCGCGATCCGGGACGAGGTGCGCCGCGATGTGGCCGCCCGATTGCTGGCCACCACCGAGATCCCCCTCTATCAGATCGCCTCGGCCCTGGCTCTCGACGATGTGACGACGTTCAGTCAGTATGCGCGCCGCTGGTGGGGGGTCACGGCCAGGCAGTTCAGGGCCGACAGGAGGGGGCCGGGCGTCGTCGGCCGGACCGCGATCGAGCTTTCCTGACGAGTGTCAGCTGATCTGGCTATGATCCAGATCACACCGCCCCTGCGTCCCCGAGGACCCCCATGGCCGACACCGTCCGCGAACAACTCCGCCGTCACGCCGACTCCGACACCCCGGCGATCCGCTACGAGGACCTGACCGTCACCTGGCGCGAGTACATCTCGGCCGCCGACCGCCGCGCCGGAGCCCTCGACGCGCTGCTCGACGACTCCCGGCCCCGACACGTGGGCACCCTCCTGGAGAACACTCCGGAGATGCTCTATGCGCTCGCCGCCGGCGCCCTCGGAGGTGTCGTCATCGCCGGCATCAACGCCACTCGTCGCGGTGAGGGGCTGGCCCGCGACATCAGGCGAGCGGACTGCCAGGTCCTGCTCACCGACTCCCAGCTCATGCCGCTGCTCGACGGGCTGGACCTGGGGGATGTCAGTGTCATCGACACGGACTCCGACGAGTGGGCGGCCACGGTCGCCGCGTCGGAACCCCCGGCCGATCCCCCGGTGGTCGATGCCGGGGACCCGTTCATGCTCATCTTCACCTCGGGGACCTCCGGCGACCCGAAAGCGGTGCGGGTCGGCAACTTCACGGTCACCATGTCGGGCGAGGCGCTCGCGCCGTCCTTCGAGCTCACCGCCGAGGACGTTCTGTACCTGTCCATGCCGCTGTTCCACTCCAACGCCATCATGAGCGGCTTCTCGCCCGCGATCGCCGTGGGCGCCACGATGGTGCTCGCCCGACGCTTCAGTGCGACCCGCTTCGGCGAGGACATCCGCAGGTACGGCGTCACGTACATGAACTACGTGGGTAAACCGCTCGCGTACATCCTCGACACCCCGGTTCGCCCCGACGACGCGGAGACCACCCTCCGCGCGGCCTTCGGGAACGAGGCCGCGGCCAAGGACATCCCCGCGTTCGCCGAGCGGTTCGGCTGCACCGTGCGGGACGCCTACGGCTCCACCGAACTCGCGATCATCGTGGTCCGGACCGAGAACTCGCCACTCGAGTCCATCGGCGAGCCGTTCCCGGGTGTCGCGGTGTACGACCCGGTGACGGTGACGGAATGTCCCCGAGCGATCTTCGACGACACCGGAGCGGTGGCCAATCTCGCCGAGTGCGTGGGCGAGCTGGTCAACACCGAGGGCGCCGGCTTCTTCGCCGGTTACTACAACAACGAGCAGGCCACGTCCGATCGCATGCGGGACGGAATGTACTGGTCCGGCGACCTGGCCTACCGCGACGCGGACGGCAACGTGTACATGGCCGGTCGCAGCGGGGACTGGCTGCGGGTCGACGGGGAGAACATGGCCGCCGGAATCGTCGAGGAGATCCTCCTCCGGCATCCCGCGGTCTCCCGGGTGGCGGTCTACGGACTGCCCGACCCCCGCGGCGTCGGCGACCAGCTCGCCGCGGCCGTGGTGGTCCGGCACGACAGCGAACTCGACCCCGCCGGTCTCGAGGAGTTCCTGGCCTCCCAGCCCGATCTCTCCCCCAAGGCGTGGCCGCGATGGGTGCGGGTCTCCGATGCCCTCCCCACCACCGCGACCAACAAGATTCTCAAGAGAGATCTGATCAAGGACGGCGTGGGCGGCACCGCCGGCGACGCCGACACCTGGTGGGAGCGTGAGGAGCGCGGCACGGCGTACTCGGTCCTCACCGGACCCCGCGCGGGTACTGCGGTCTGATGGACCGCGACTGATGGTCTACGTCGTCACCCGCTTCGACTTCCGGGCGCCCGGCGCGGACGCGGCCGAGCGGCGGGACCGCTACCGCGCCGCACTCGCCATGGCCCGGTACGCGGAGGAGTCGGGCCAGGACGCCGTCAACCTCTCCGAACACCACGGGTCGGAGGACGGCTACCTCCCGTCTCCGCTCATCGCGGCCGCGGCGGTCGCCGCGGTGACCGAGCGGATCCAGATCGCGGTGTGGGCCCTGCTCACGCCGCTGTACGACCCGGTCCGCCTGGCCGAGGACATCGCGGTGCTCGACCATGTGGCGTCCGGGCGGGTGAGCTTCACCTTCGGGCTCGGGTACCGGCCGGTCGAGTACGCGATGCACTCCCGGGACTGGAAGGGGCGTGGGGCACGGCTGGAGCAGCAGTTGGAGACGATGCTCTCGGCGTGGGCGGGGGAGCCGGTCGGCGACGATCCGGTCGACGGTTCGCCCCGGTCGCGCGTGACACCGAGACCATTCTCGGACCCGCACCCGCTGATCTTCCTCGGCGGCGCAGGCGCGGCCGCCCGTCGGGCCGGTCGCCTGGGCATGCACTACCAACCGCAGGTCAACGATCCGGAGCTCGCCGAGTTGTACCGAGCCGAGTGTCGCGCGAACGGGCATGAGCCCGGCGTCGTGGTGACCCCGGTCTCTGGTCCCGCCGCGGTATTCTGCGCGCAGGATCCCGACGAGTTCTGGGAGCGGTACGGTGGCTACCTGCTCGCTGACGCGGAGGCCTACCGTGCCTGGCAGACGGCCTCCGGTCGCAACTCCTTCGTCCACTCCGACGCCCGCTCGGTCGAGGAGCTGCGCGCCGAGGGGGTGTACCTGGTGGCCACTCCGGACGAGCTCGTCGAGCGGGTCCGGGCTCGCGAACTGGGCCTGATCGCGGGCCACCCGTTGTGCGGAGGGATGCCGATCGACGCCGCGTGGGAGTCGTTGCGACTGCTCGGGGAGCGAGTGCTGCCGCACGTTCGGTGAGAACGCCGGGATCAGGGGCCGTAGTCTCGGGCGAATGGGAGACGACACGGCACTAAACGACACGGCACACGCCGTCCGGTACTGGTCAATGCCCGCCGCGCTGGGGGCGATGGGTGCGCTGCACTTCGTGGCGCCCCGCCCCTTCGACGGGCTCATCCCGCCGGAGCTGCCGGGGAGTGCCAGGGCGTGGACCTACGGGTCCGGCGTGGCCGAGATGGCCGTGGCTGCACTGCTGGCCGTGCCGCGGACCCGGGCCCTGGGCGGGGCGGCGGCCGTGGCGCTGTTCGTGGGGGTACTACCCGGGAACGTGCAGATGGTGCGGGCCTGGCGGCGGAAGCCGGTGTGGCCCTACCAGGTGATCGCGTGGGGCCGCCTGCCGCTGCAGGTGCCGATGATCCTCGCGGCCGACCGTATCCGCCGCGGCGCCTGAGCGCTCAGCCGACCGTATCCGCCGCGGCGCCTGAGCGCTCAGCCGGCCGGGTCGGCTGTCCCGGCTTCCCATGCGTCCACCCGGTCGAGGGCGTCGCGTGTGAGCTCGGCGGGCGCGAAGGACGAGTCGATCGAGGCCCGGGCGCACCCCGCCAACCGCGCCTCCGGGATGCCCATCCGCTCGTGCGCCAGCACGTATTCGTCCACCACGTCGACGCCGAACAGCAGCGGGTCGTCGGCGCCGATCGAGCAGCGGACCCCGGCGTCGAGCAGCGCGGGGAGCGGGTGGTCCTCGAGCGTGGGGTAGACGCCCAGGATCACGTTCGAACTCGGGCACACGTCCAGGCAGACCCCGCTCGCGGCGAGCGTCTGGACCAGCCGGGGGTCCTCGGCGGCCCGGACCCCGTGCTGGATGCGGTCGACGCCCAGCCGCAGCGCGGAACGCACCTCCTCGGGTCCGGCGAGTTCCCCTGCGTGGGGCACCACGCTCAGACCGGCATCGCGGGCGATCGCAAAGGCTTCCGCCGCCCCGGCCACGGGATTGCCACGTTCATCGGCCACGAGGCCCACGGCCACGACCCCACGGTCGGCGAACCGCGCTGCAAGCCGGGCGGCCTCCAGCGCGTGCGCGCGCCCGGCACCGCGGTCGATGCTCACGATGGCGCCGGTCCACACCCCGTGGCGCCGGCCGGCCTCCGCGGCGGCGGGGAGGATGAACCCCAGAGCGTCCTCGGCCGTGTCGAAGGCGGCCGACTTGTCCGGGATGGAGGCGAACTCGAGTGCCACGACGCCCTGTGCGGAGGCGTCGGCCACCACCTCGTCGAGCAGCCGACCGACCCGCTCCGGGGTGTGCAGGAGCGAGATGAGCAGGCCGTAGGCGTCGAGGAAGCGGGTGAAGTCGGGGAACTCGACGAGCGGCGGGACCTCCACGCCGTCCTCGGCACACCACTCGCGCATCGTGGCGGCGCGCATCGCGGCCTCGAGGTGGACGTGCAGGTGCGCCTTGGGCAGGGCGGCGAAACGCTCGTACACGGGGGAGTGCGCGGCCGGTGCCGGGTGGCTCATCCCTTCGGTTCGACGTCGCGCGCCTCGTCGGCGACGTGCTGCAGGGTCATCGGATCGGAACCGTCCCAGGACGTGACGTTCCGGGCCTGCGGCAGGTCGTCACGGTGGAACACCGGGTTGTGGCCCTTGGCCTTCTGCCGCAGGTAGTGCTGCAGCAGGGCCACCGCGAGACCGCTGAGCGGGATGATCGCGATGAGGTTGATGGTGGCCATGACGCCCATGAACAGGTCCGCCATGTTCCAGATGAGGTCGACCGAACCGAGGCAGCCACCGAGCACGGCCAGGATGACCAGCACGCGGAAGACCCGCAGGGCCACGGGGCTCTCGCGCAGGAAGCGGATGTTGGCCTCGCCGTAGTAGGAGTTGCCGAGGATCGAGGAGAAGGCGAGGAAGAAGATGACCACCATGAGGAAGGGCACGCCCCAGTCGCCGACCTGTGAGGCCAGTGAGTCCTGGGTGAGGGTGATGCCCTCGCGGTCGCCGCCGAACTCCGGGTTGGCGAGCAGGATGATGAACGCGGTCGCCGAGCACACGACCAGCGTGTCGAAGTAGACGCCGAGCGCCTGCACCAGGCCCTGCTTGACGGGGTGGGAGACGGACGCGGTGGCCGCCGCGTTGGGCACCGAGCCCATGCCGGCCTCGTTGGAGAACAGGCCACGACGCATGCCCTGCATGATGGCCGCGCCGATCGCGGCGCCCGCGACCTCGCGGAAGCCCAGGGCGTGGCCGACGATCAGGGAGATCATCTCCGGGACCTCGGTGATGTTGATCGCCACCACCACGAGGGCGACGACGATGTAGGCGATCGCCATGAGCGGGACCACGATCTCGGTGACCGCGGACAGTCGCCGGATACCGCCGAAGATCACCGCGCCCACCACCAGTGCCAGCACGACGCCGATGACCAGGCCGGACCCGAGCCCCTCGAGGCCGAACTGATTGCGCACGGAGGCGGAGATCGAGTTGGCCTGGACGGCGTTGAAGACGAAGCCGTAGGTCACGGTGATGATCACCGCGAAGGCGACCGCCACCGGCTTCCACCCGAGGCCGTCGCGGATGTAGTAGGCGGGGCCGCCGATGTAGGAGTCCTTGCCCCGGACCTTGTAAAGCTGGGCGAGCGTTGACTCGACGAAGGCGGTGGCGCCTCCGATGATCGCCAGCATCCACATCCAGAACACCGCACCGGGTCCGCCGACCGTGATCGCGATCGCGACGCCGGCGATGTTCCCCGTACCCACGCGGGAGGCGGCGGAGACGGTGAAGGCCCGGAAGGCGGAGATGCCCTTCTTGTCCGGCTCGATGTCCGAGGGCTTCTCGACGATCGTCCGGAACATCTCCGGGAACATCCGGATCTGGACGATCAGGGTGGTGAAGGAGAAGTACAGGCCGGCGATGACGAGTAGCGCGATGACCGCGTACCAGTAGACATCGTTGACGGATGCGATGAAGTCGGCGATGGCGCTCACTCAGGTGACGGTAGTCGATCATCGCAGATGTGACGATGCGACTTACCCTGGTGTCGTGACCGATTTATCGCCCACCGCTCCGGATGTCGCCGTCCTGTTCGAGGGCGGGGGAATGCGGGCGGTCCACACGGCGGGGGTCGTGGAGACACTCATCGACGCGGACATCCACGGGGGGATGGCCGCCGGGATCTCCGCGGGGGCCACGCACGTGGCCAACTATCTGTCCCGCGAGGGCGTCCGCGCGCGGAAGAGCTTCGTCGAACTCGCGGCGGACCCCAACTTCGGGGACTGGCGCAGTTTCGCCCGCGGGAAGGGTCTGTTCAACGCCGAGTACATCTACGAGCAGACCGGTCTCCCGGACCAGGTGTTGCCCTACGACTTCGACACGTTCTCGGGGAGCGGCACGGCTGCGAGGATCGGGACGTTCCGGTGTTCGGACGGTGCCACGGTCTTCTGGACCGAGGAGGACGCCTCGAGCATGCCGGAGCTCATGCGGATGGTCAGGTCGTCCTCGACGATGCCGGTGTGGATGCCACCGGTGCTGATCGACGGCGAGTACTACGTGGACGGGGCCCTGGGCCATGACGGCGGGATCCCGCTGTCCGCGGCGCGGGAGGCCGGATACGAGAGGTTCCTCGTGGTGCTCACCCAACCGAGGGGCTACCGGAAGATCCCGCCGCGGCGACTGACGCCGTTCTACCGCTCGTACTTCCGGAGGTTCCCGGCGGTGGGGGAGGCGCTCCTGCACAGGTGGGCGCTCTACAACGAGACGCTCGACGAGATCGAGGCTCTCGAGGAGTCCGGCGATGCGGCGGTGTTCCGTCCGGAGCGGGTGTTGATCCGGAGCTACGAGCGCAGGGTCGACCGTCTCGCCGAGGCCTACGTTCTCGGGAGGGAGCAGGCCCGGCGGGAAGTCGACACCTGGTTCGAGTTCTGCGGGCTGTGACACACCCCGTGAAATGCGAAGCGCCCCGGTGGCGGACCACCGGGGCGTTCGTCGCTGAGGATTAGGAGCCGAAGAGCTCCGCGCCGCCACCGAGGGTCGCGAGGATGTAGGACGGCAGGCCGAGCAGGCCGTCGATCGCGGCGGAGCCGACGTTCGGCACGAGGTCGGCGGAGCCGCTGGCGAGGGAGAACCAGAAGTCAGAGAACATGTGGTGTCCTTTCGAGAGGTGGTCCCCCACGGGTTGGTGGGGTACGTCACTCACGGTACTGACGATCCACGGGCGTTTCCACAAACTTGCCTCTCGAGTAAAGCTTCTCAGGATATTCGTAAGTCCCTTGCTGGGGGGTTCCTACTTGATGAGGATCGTCATATGATCGGGAAAGGGCGACCGAGATGTAGTCCAAGGGGTGGGCTGACCAGGGCCGTCCTGGAAGGAGTTCATCATGTGGGGAAGTCTCTTTGAATTCGCCGGGTCGACCGTCGGCGCGGCCGGCAGTCTGGCCACCGACACGGGGTCGACGCTCGTCGACACGCTCACGTTCCTCCCGGTCCACATCGTGGAGGTGTTCTGGTGGACCGTGTTCGGCGTCGCCGAGGATCTGGGTTCGACCATCATGCCGCCGGTCTGACGGTCCGCACGAAGGTCTGATACCCAGCCGCCTCCCTCCGTGGGGGGCGGCTGATCTCGTGGGTGGGGCCGGTGCCGCCGGTGGGCGGGCGCTGACGGGGGCGGAGCCTACCGTCCGACATTAGACAGACCGGTCTGTCGACGGCTACCCTCGCGGACATGACCGGTACAGACGCCGCCGCCCGCCCCGCTCGTCCCGCACGCGCCCCCAAGCCGCAGGGCCAGTGGAAGATCGACGGCAAGCTCACGCTCAACCACAACGAGGAGTTCAAGCTCACCGACGACGCACTCAACGTGCGGCAGAGGATCCTCGACACCTACTCCAAGGAGGGGTTCGCCTCCATCCCGTCCGACGACCTCTCGGGGCGGATGCGCTGGTGGGGGCTGTACACCCAGCGCAAGCAGGGGCTGGACGGCTCGCGGACCTCCAAGCTCGAGGCCGACGAGCTGCAGGACGAGTACTTCATGATGCGCGTCCGGACCGACGGCGGCGCGGTGACCACCGACCAGCTGCGGGTACTGGCGGGCATCTCGACCGACTTCGCCCGTGGCACCGCGGACATCTCCGACCGGCAGAACATCCAGTACCACTGGATCGCGATCGAGGACGTGCCCGAGGTCTGGCAGCGGCTCGAGGACGTGGGGATCGATACGGTCGAGGCCTGCGGCGACTGCCCGCGCGTGATCCTCGGCAGCCCGGTCGCCGGTGTGGCCGAGTCCGAGATCCTCGACCCGACCCCGGTGATCGAGGAGATCAAGGCCAAGTACATCGGCACGCCCGAGTTCTCCAACCTGCCGCGCAAGTTCAAGTCCGCCATCACCGGGCATCCGAGCCTCGACGTGGTCCACGAGATCAACGACATCTCGTTGGTGGGCGTCCAGCATCCCGAACTCGGCCCGGGTTACGACCTCTGGGTGGGCGGCGGGCTGTCCACCAACCCGCAGCTCGCCACCCGCATCGGCGTGTTCGTCCGCCAGGAGGAGGCGGCCGAGGTGTGGGCCGGCGTGGTGGGGATCTTCCGCGACTACGGCTACCGCCGCTTGCGCACCAAAGCCCGGCTCAAGTTCCTCATCAAGGACTGGGGAGCCGAGAAGTTCCGCCAGGTCCTCCAGGACGAGTACCTGGGCCGTGAGCTCCCGAACGGGCCCGCGCCCGAGCGGGGCGTCGGTTCGAGCGACCACGTCGGGATCTTCGAGCAGAAGGACGGCCGGTACTACGTCGGCGCCGCCCCCACCGTCGGCCGCGTGGGCGGTGAGAAGCTGGCGCAGGTCGCCGACCTCGCCGAGGCCGCGGGCTCCCACCGGGTCCGCTTCACCCCGCACCAGAAGCTGCTCGTGCTGGACGTCGAGCCGGAGAAGGTCGAGCAGCTGGTCGAGGGGCTGGCCGCGATCGGACTGCACGCGCGGCCCAGTTCCTTCCGCCGCTCCACCATGGCGTGCACCGGTATCGAGTTCTGCAAGCTCGCCTTCGTCGACACCAAGGACACCGCCACCGCGCTGATCGGCGAGCTCGAGAACCGGTTCGCCGACGACGCGCCCCTGCGCACGCCGCTGTCGATCCACCTCAACGGCTGCCCCAACAGCTGTGCGCGCATCCAGACCGCCGACATCGGCCTCAAGGGCCAGCTGCTCGACGGCGACACCCCGGGCTTCCAGGTCCACCTCGGTGGCGGCCTGGCCTCCCAGGACCAGGAGTCGGGTGGGCTCGGCCGCACGGTCCGCGGCCTCCGCGTGCCGTCCGCGGACCTGCCCGACTACGTGGAGCGCGTGATCCGCAAGTACATGGAGACCGGTGCCAACGGCGAGACCTTCGCCGAGTGGGCCCACCGTGTGGAGGAGGAGGTCCTGGTATGACCGCAGTCGCACTCGATCTGCTGCCCCGCAGCACCGTCCTGACCCCCGGCCCCGGCCGGCGCCGGACCACCGAGGAACTCAAGGCCATCGCCGAGGACGCGGCGCGTCGATTCGACGACCGCGGGCTCTACGGCCACCACGGCGAGGTCGACCCCGCCGAGGTCCTGGCCTGGGCGGGCGAGACCTTCGGTGACGCTCTCGCCGTGGCCTGCTCGATGGCCAACACGGTGGTGCCGGAGATGACCGCGCAGTACGCCCCGGGGGTGGACGTGCTCTTCCTCGACACGGGCTACCACTTCTCGGAGACCATCGGCGTCCGGGACGCCCTGGCGTCCACACCGGGGCTGAACGTCGTGGACGTGCACAGCCCAGCGAGCCGTGAGGAGCACGAGGCCGCGCTCGGCCCGCGCCCGTTCGAGACGAACCCGGAGCTGTGCTGCCGCCTGCGCAAGGTGGAGCCGCTCGACGCGGCACTGTCCGGATACGAGGCGTGGATCACCGGTCTGCGTCGGGTGGACACCGACCACCGCGCCGGAGCGGCGATCGTGGAGTGGGACGCCAAGCACTCGATGATCAAGATCAACCCGCTCGTGGCGTGGACCCTGGATCGCGTCCACGCCTACGCGGAGGAGCACGGGTGCCTGCTCAATCCACTGCTCGACGACGGCTTCCCGTCGATAGGCTGTGAGCCGTGCACCCACCGCGTCGAAGCCGGAGCGGATCCGCGCTCCGGTCGCTGGGCCGGTTCCTCCAAGACCGAGTGCGGCATCCACCTGTGACGATCGCGTTCGCCGACGCCGCTCCCGCGGCCGAGCGGCCGGCGGTCCCCGCGTTGGACGGCCTCCCCCTGACGGTGGGTCTGTCCGCACGCGAGGTGCTGGTGGTGGGCGCGGGGCCGGTGTCGGTCCGCCGCGCCGAGACCTTTCTCGAGGCCGGTGCGGTGGTCCGGGTCGTGGCCCCTCGTGTCGACCCGGCGATGGCCGACCTCGCGGCGCGGGCGGGTGCCCAGCTCGTCGTCGTCGTCAGGAACTTCCGCGCCTCAGACCTGGACACTCCCTGGATGGTGCACGTCGCCACCGGGGACCCGGTGGTCGACGCCGAGGTCGCCGATTTGTGCGAGCAGCGGCGGATCTGGTGCGTGGCCGCAGGCGACGCCGCGCTCGGGTCGGCACGGGTGCCCGCGCGCACCGCGGTGTCGACGCCCGCAGGGCTCGTCCGGATCGCGGTGGACTCCTCGGACCCCCGCCGGTCGGTCCGGGTGGGGCGGCACGTGGCGAGGTCGCTGGCCACCGCGCCGGCGGGACTGCGCGCCCGGCGTCGCCCCGAGGCGGGGTGGCTCGTGCTGGTCGGTGGGTGCGGTGACGGCGACCTCCTCACCGTCCGCGCCCGGCGCTTCGTCCACGCCGCGGACGTGCTGGTGGTGGACGGTGCGGCCGATCCGGGACTGCTGGCGGAGATCGACGACGACGTCGAGGTGATCGAGGTCGGGTCGACCCTGCCCGTCGACGCGGTCGCGCGAGTGGTGGCCGCCCGGTGCGCTGCCGGTCACGGGGTCGTGCGGATCGTCGCGGCGGACACCCTGGCGGATCGGGCCCGCGACCTCCGGGCCGCCGGCGTGACGTTCGAGATCGTCCCCGGCGTGGTCGACGGCGGGGCCTGAGCCCTACCGCCAGGCGTCGGTGAGGGCGTCGTCGATGCCCTCGCGCACCGCGTGCCGCACCTCGTCGACCGACGGTGCCGGCCCGGGGTCCTCCCAGAGCGCCAGCGGTCCGGCGGCCACGACCGGGCGGCGCGGGGGCAGCCTGGAGTGTTCCCGTCCGTGATAGACGATCCCGATCGGCAGCACCGCCACCCGACCGCCCCCCTCGCGGACCCCGCGGACCATCTGGCCCACACCCTTCTTGACCGAGTCCAGCCGCAGCGTCCGTAGATCGTCCGCGGAGGAGTTGGTGCCCTCCACGAAAGTCAACACCACCCCGCCGGCGGTCAGGCGGTCCACGCACAGGCCGATCAGGCGGGAAGCCGCCGCGTCGTGCACCGCGCGCTCGGTGCCCCCGTAGTTCTTGGCGCGGAAGACCGGGACCGTTCCCGTGTACTCGAACACCGGTCGCAGCGGGCCGCGGAAGAGCGGGTCCTTGGTCAGGCCGGTGCCGGAGGCGAGGAACCGGACCCGCCTGTCGTACACGGCCGAGGCCAGCACGAACGGGTCGTGGTGTGACGGGTGGTTGGCGGCCACGATGATCCCCACGCCGGCGTCGTGCAGCCGGTGCAGCTCGGCCTCCGTCTCGGGCCGGATCCGCACCTCGGGCGCGTACAACGCCCCCACGAAGGCCAGCAGGGGATGGGTGAAGCCGTCCCTCCGGCGGCCGGGGCCGTAGAAGTCGTAGACGGCCTCGAAGTTGGTCAGGGTCACCTCCGGCCGTTCCCGGCTCCGACGACCCGGTCGGAGGGCCCGCCCGATACGTCCGGCTCCTGCGTCCATCCCCCCAGTCTCGTCCAGCGATCGGGGGGACGCATCCGGAATCCGGCATGCTCGGGGGATGACGACGAACGCGCCCCTCGCCGAACCGGTCGCCGAGCGGCCCCGCCTGCTCCTGGTGGCACACGGGACCCGGTCGTCGACAGGCCGTCGGGAACTGGGCCGGGTCCTGGTGGAGACGCGCAAGAAGCTCGACGGTGTGGACTGCCGGCTGGCCTGGGTCGACGTCCAGGCTCCGGGCCCGGACCGGATCCTCGCCGACGGTGTCCCCACGGTCGTGGTCCCCGCCTTCCTGGCCCGCGGGTTCCACGTCACCGAGGACGTCGACGGCGCGTGCGGTCGCGCCCCCGGCCCGGTCGCGCTGGCGCCCCACGTGGGTGGTGAACCGGAGATCGTGCGGGCACTGATCCAGCGGTTGGCGGAGGCGGGGGCCGTCGGGGCCTTCGGCCCCGACGCCGTGGTCCTGGGGGCGGCGGGAAGCCGTGACGAGTCCTCACAGGCCGAGACACGGGCCCTGGCCTCGGCCCTCGAGAGGGTGCTGGGGGTGCCGGTGTCCGCCGGTTTCGCCTCCGCGGCCAGTCCGACCGTCGCCGACGCGATCACCGGGTTCAGGGAGCGGGGTCATCGCCGGGTGGCCGTGGCCACCCATCTGCTGGCGCCCGGGTTCTTCGCGGACCGGATCGCGGCGGCCGGCGCGGACGTGACCTCTCCGCCGCTCGGTGCGAACCCGGAGATAGTCGATCTGATCGTCCGGTTATACCTGGAGAATTCGACGGAATTAATACGCTGACCGGCCCGGCTGTTCTCGATCCGATAAG
Organism: Dietzia sp. 2505; assembly: GCF_040546785.1. Taxonomy (NCBI): domain Bacteria; kingdom Bacillati; phylum Actinomycetota; class Actinomycetes; order Mycobacteriales; family Dietziaceae; genus Dietzia; species Dietzia sp. 2505. The sequence goes on from NZ_JBEPON010000003.1 coordinate 283,794, forward strand.
GAACGAATCACTTATCGATAATGGCCGGCAAATGTGACCAGGCCTAATTTCCCGGTACTGGTGCATACTGTTGTGTAGTAGAAGTCGCACCTAGCTAGGGAGAATCAATGGCTCAGCAATTCCAGGTCAGGTACATCGATGACATCGACGGGACGGAACTGGGCGAGGAGGCCAATTCCATCTCGTTCGCCTTCGAGGGCAAGGAATACTCCATCGACCTGAGCGACGAGAATGCCGATGCCTTCCGTGAGGTGATGGCCCCGTACATCGACGCAGGTCACCGCGTGACCGGGGGCAGGAACAAGCCCGCGCGCAAGGCTGCCGCCAAGTCCAGCTCGGGCGATACCAAGGCCATTCGCGAATGGGCGCGGGAAAACGGCTTCGAGGTCTCCGATCGCGGCCGTATCCCGGCCGACGTGATGGAGGCGTACGCCGCCGCCAACTGATCGCACGAGCGAGGGCCCGCATCCCCGGGAGAGGGGGTGCGGGCCCTTCCGTCTATTCGCATGCGGCACCTCTCGGCCGGATGAGGTCGCGGGTCCGCGGCGGTGCCGGGGCTGAGAGGCGTGGACCCTCAGAGCCGCGTGATCGGCTCATCCAGGTGCGTGAGGGCGCCAACGACGAGTCCCGCACGGATTCCGGCGTAATTGGCACTCCGGAGCGGAGCCATCTCCGCCGCCACGGTCACCGCGCGGTCCAGCACCGCGTCCGCCTCTGCCGCCTCGTGGGCTATCCCGGCCGCGATCGCCTCATCCGCCGCATAGCGCTTCGAGGTGAGCATGGCCGTGCTCGCCACCGTGTGGGGCAGCCGGGTGGTGATGAGCGCGTTCATCCCGGGAGGGAACGGCATACCCAACTGCGATTCGGGCAGGTTCCAGAATCCGCGGTCGGCGCGCATGACGCGGTGGTCGTGGGACAGGGCCAGCATCGCCCCGGCTCCGAACGCGTGCCCGTTGACCGCGGCCACCGTGGGTAGCTCGAGCCGCAGGACCCGGGCGAACACCCGCTGGGCCCGCGAGACGTAGGCGGGCAGCCCGGCGGGATCGGAGGCGATCACCGACAGGTCGAGTCCGTTGGAGTAGAACTTCCCCGCCCCGGTCGTGACCAGGGCCGCCGGCCCCTCGGAGGCCTCGATCTCGTCTAAGGCGGCATCGAGGGAGTCCAGGAAATCGGGGGAGAAGGCGTTGTCCGGGGCGTCCGCCGGGTCCTCCGGTTCGGAGAAGCGGAGGACGAAGACGGACTCGTGACGGCTCAGAGTGGGCATGGGCTCCAGCGTAGATCCCCGGCAACGCCGTCACGGCAGGTGGGACACCGTTGTCACTCCCGTCTTCCGCACCCCGAGTGGCGGCCGGCAGCAACGGTGATGGCGGTGGGATGACACCGTTCCGGTGGACACGCCACGGCGTTGTGACGCGATGGTCACGTCGTCGTCGTACCCTGCCCGGGTGACCCGTTCCCTCTCCCGCGCCACCACCGGCGCCCCACCCCACGCCCAGTACGACGAGGCCCTCCGGCTGGGGATCCTGAGGGAGGCCACGCGCAGGCTCCGGGGAGCGGCGCCGGAGCAGCTCGGACTGCGGCCGCTGGCCGCCTCGCAGGGCACCTCCACCACGGCCATCTACACCATGTTCGGGGGCAAGTCCGGCCTGCTCGCCGCGGTCGCGGAGGAGGCGGATCGCATGCTCGCCGAGGCTCTGCGCGAGTCGCTGCGTCACGACAGTGTCGAGACCGACATGCGCTCCCTCTGCCGCGCCTACCGCCGGTGGGCGCTGGAGAACCAGGGCCTGTACGCGCTCGTCGTGGGGGAGCCCGTCCGTTCACCCCGCGCCGACGCCGACCGCCGCGACCCGCAGTCGCGTGACCCGCAGTGGAGGGAACCGCTGCTGGAGATCGTCGATGCGCTGGTCGATGAGGGGGTCTTCCGGGCCACCGACGTGCACGAGGCGGCCACCGCGATCTGGGCCTCGCTGCACGGGGTCGTGTCGCTGGAACTCAGCGTGTGGCGCGAGTCGCCGAGCGCCGAGCAGTACTTCGAGACGCAGCTCGCGGCGATCCTGCGGTCCTGGGCCGCCGGTGGAGCCCGCCCGGCGACAGCTGCCGGACCCGCAACCTCTTCAATCGGAATGGTGGGCTGAGCTCATGGGCGAGCGTTCGTTCTTCACCCTCGACGAGTCGGGGGCGTACATCCCCACCAGGTACGCGCGCAGCGCCTGGTCGGAGACCATGGTCAACGGGCCCGCGGTGGTGGTGGCCTCGGCCCGTGCGCTCGAGGCCGAGCACGGGGCGGAGGGGTTCCAGCCCGCCCGGCTCACCGTGGATCTCTTCGCGCCCGTCCGGACCGAGCCGCTGGTCGCGGTGACGGAGGAGGTCCGGGCCGGCAACCGGATCCGGGTCGCGGACGTCCGGATGTTGCAGGAGGGGAAGCTGGTCGCCCGGGGCACCCTCGTGCAGTTGCGCCGCGGCGAACAGCCGCCCGGCAACGTGTGGCGCTCGGGCCGGCGGGTGGGGGCCCCGCCGGAGGCGGACCCACATGAGAACCGGCCGGGGTCGAACGTGTTCTTCGGCAGCGGCGACGAGGGGGAGGCGTGGAGTCGCGACATGAGTGCGCACCAGAACGACCAGCGCAAGCGGTTCTGGCTGCACCCGCTGGACGTGGTGGCCGGTGAGGACGCGACCCCGTTCCAGCGGGCCGTGACCCTGGCCGAGTCCACCAGCCTCATGTCCCACTGGGGCGACGAGGGCATCGGCTTCATCAACGCCGATCTCACCGTGGCGCTGGCCCGCCTGCCCCGTTCGGGTGACATCGGCATCGAGGCCGACGAGCACCTCAGCGACGCGGGGGTGGCGGTGGGCAGCGCCTCGCTTTTCGACCGCGACGGCGTGTTCGGCACCGGGACCGTGGTGGCGGTGTCCAACGCGGGACGGCAGATCGACTTCACCCGCCGTCGGGCGGGCACGGAGGACAGCGGATCGATCGGATCGAACGAGGCGGCGACGCGCGTATGAGCGCCCGGTTGACGCGGGAGCGGATGCTCGACGCGATCGAGGCCCAGGTCGGTCTGGTGCGGTTCGCGCTCGCCGGGGGTGGCGACTCGGATGCGGTCGAACCGGCCGCCCCTGTGCCGTCGTGCCCGGACTGGACGCTGCACGACCTCGTCACCCACCTCGGCGCCGTCAACCGCTGGGGCGGTGCCACCGTGCGCGACGGGAACCCACACGAGCGCTCGCGGGGTCTGGGCGAGGCGATGAAGTCCGCCCCGTCGTCGGTGGCGGGCGCTGCCGCGCTCGCCGACTGGTATGCGTCCCAGGCCTCGGGAATGCTCGAGACCTTCACGGAGACCGACGTCGACGCCCCCACGTGGACCTTCGGTGGCCCGGGGCCCGCATCGTTCTGGCTGCGGCGGCAGCTCCACGAGACGGCTCTACACCGGTGGGATCTGGAGAACGCGCTGGGCGGGCCCTCCGCCACGACGCCGCTCCCGGAGGACGTGGCCGTGGACACGATCGACGAGTTCTGCGCCGTGATGTACCCGCACAAGAGCGCCAGCCGGCCGCTGCCCGTGACGATCCGTCTTCGCGCTGTGCTCCACGCCCCCGAGGGTCTGGCCACGGGCGCCGAACCGGTGGGTGCGACGTCCCCGGGCGCCCTCGAGTGGGAACTGCCCGGTGCAGAGGGGACCGGGGAGGTCGAGGTGTCGGGTTCGCCCGAGTCGCTCGCGCTCCTGCTGTGGGGCCGGGTCGGCCCGGACGACGCGGGGCTGGAGATCTCCGGCGACCGCGCGGGCCTCGAGGCCGCCCTGGAGGCCGGACTCTCGGGGTGAGGCCGCCCGTCGGGAGTCTTACGGTCGCGGCGGGGCTGGTAGCGCTCGTGGAACCGGCGTGTGCTCAGAAGATCGTCGCGGCGAGAGCGAGCCCGGCGGCGACCGCCGCGACGACGAGGACCCCTGTTCCCAGCGCGTTGACGACGGCCTTGCGGTAGTCCCCGCCCTGGACCAGGCGCACGGTCTCCACCATGGCGGTGGAGAAGGTGGTGTAACCGGCGCAGAAGCCGATGGTGGCTGCCTCCAGCCCTCGGCCTCCGACCGCCCCCGCTGCAGCAGCGCCGGTGAGGAAGCCCATCAGTAGTGATCCGGTGATGTTGATGGTGACCGTACCGATGGGAAATGCACTGGACCAGCGAGTCCGGATCAGGCCGTCTACCACGAATCGAGTGGCGGCTCCGACTCCGCCGAAGAGGGCGATGAGTGCGACGATCACTGGCGGTCCTTCCCGGGCCGGGTGGGGTCGGGGATGACACTCTGGTCGGGGTCAACGGGTAGTCGACTGGTACGCCATTGATGGTGTCGGCTGGCCACGATGACACCGAGCAGGCAGGTGAGGAATCCGCCGACGAGCGAGACCGTGAAATAGCCGATCGCGTGGACGCCGTCGCCGGCGCCGAGAAGCCTCTCCACCTCGAGGGCGAAGGTGGAGAAGGTGGTGAATCCACCCAGGACACCCGTGCCGAGCCCGAGTCGTACCATCCGGCGCGAGGGGATCTCGTCGCCGGCCCGAACCAGGGTCTCCAGTAGCAGTCCGAGGAGGAATGCTCCGATGAGGTTTTCGGCGAGGGTCGATATCGGCCACGCATGGTGGGCGGGAAACGATGTGGTCATGGCCCATCGGGCCAGGGTGCCGGCGGCTCCGCCGAGAGCGACGAGGGCGATCATCCCGGGGTGCAGGTGGAGTGAACGGCTCACGGGCGCTCCTCGCTCTGTTCGTCGTCCGGGCGCGGGATCAGGATGACGGGTCGGTGCTGATGGTGGGCCAGGCGCGCGGCGACGGAACCGTCGATCTTCTCCGCGGCCCAGGACCCGAACCCGGGCTGGCGGGTGCCTATCGCGATCGCGACGGCATCGACCTCCTCGGCGGCCTCGTGCAGCGCGCGCGCCGGCGTCCCTGTGGCGTAGTGGAACCGCCACGGTGCGGGGCTGGCCGCGAGAGTCTTCTCGAGCTGGGCGAACAGCATCTCCTCTCCCGTGGGGCGGTCCGGATCGCCCACGCCATCGGGATCCGTGGGAACGGTGTCGACGGATCCGTCCGGGTTGCGTCTGACGATGATGTTCGCCGGGTCGGACCACACGCACACCAGGCTGGACTGCATCCGGGCGGCCAGTGCCGCGGCAGCTCGAACGACGTGCGGGTCCTGGCCGGGTATTGCGCCGAAGACGAGGCACGAGCCGGTGGGGTCTCCGTGCCAGGGTCGATCCGGGCCGGAGCTCACCGCTCGGCCCCTGAAAGCCCGTACGGCAGGTGCGGCTGAATGGCGGCGATCCTGAGGGGGACTCCCGAAGGCACACCTGCCCAGCCGGTCGCGCCCGAGCCGAGCCTCACTTCCACGCGAGGGTTCGGATCTCGCCGAGAATCCAGGACTTCCAGGGCTCGCAGGTCCCTGACAGTGAAGTCACCGCTCATCGTTGCCGCCCTCCATCCATGGCCGCCCAGTGGCGCCCAGTTCGGGGAGGCCCGGCCGGGATGACCGGAGAGGTGCTGTCGAGGAGTGTTCACGGCAGCAACCAGCCTCAAGAAATGAAACCAGGGACCGTTGACGACATCGATGCCGTAGTTGAAGGCGAGCCCCACCGCCGTGATGGCACCCATCGTATCGCTTCTGCACCGTGACGCCAGCTCGACGCGGGCCCCGACGGCATCGCACTTGCATCGGACTGCGCGAGCGGCCTTGTCTCCGGGTGCGTGGTGGGCCATCGTGGATATGAACCTGTCGCGAGCCGCCGACACCGTGCAGACCGCGGCCTGCTCAGTCGGAGGGGGTGCGTCCCGAATGGGTCATCGGATGTTCGCCGCGGTCATGCCGCCGGACGAGGTCCGCGGAGAACTCGAGCGGTTCCTCGACCCACGCCCGGGACCGGCGTGGACCACCCCCTCGCAGTGGCACCTCACGCTGACCTTCTGCCCGGATGTCGACGAGTGGCGGATCGACGACCTCGCCGAGAGGCTCGGTGCGGTCGCCCGCAGGCACGAGCCGTTCCGCCTGCGGTTGGCCGGGGCGGGGGCGTTCCCCTCGGTCGAGCGGGCCAAGGTGCTGTGGGCGGGCGTCGAGCAGTCCCCGGCGATCGGTGATGATCGGCGCGAGCGTCCGCTCGACGCGCTGGCCGCGGGGGCCCGGTCGGCTGCCAACGCGGCCGGCTGCGTCCCCGACGGGGCGCGGTTTCGCCCCCACCTCACGCTCGCCCGGCTCGGCGGTCGCGACGATGCCACGGCGTGGCTGCGGGTGCTCGACACGTTCACCAGCAGCACCTGGACCGTGACCGAGATCGCGTTGGTCGACTCCTTCCTCGGCGAGGGCCCTCGCGGGCGGGCCCGGCACGAGGTGGTCGACCGGCTACCTCTGGGGGAGGCGGAGCCGCGCTGGTGGGCGCCGTTCCCGGGAAGAAAGCGGTCGCCGGGATGAGAGGCGTCGCATGAACACCCCGGTCACAGGCCCGCGCACTGCCCCTCCCGCTCGCCGCTGACCTGGTTGCCGCCACCGGTCGGGGCCTCGGCGTTGCCCTCGCACTCCAGGTCGCCGCCGATGGTGTTGCCCTCGAAGCGCTGGGGGCCGGAGTTCTGTTCGGATTCCAGGTCGCCGCCGATCCGGACGTTCTCGACCGTCGCCTCGCCACCCCTGTCCAGCTCGATCGACCCCGCAACTTCGCCCCCGATGACCAGGACGAACGCGTGCCCCTCGGCCTCGATGTCCTCGGTGACCCGGACGTTGCGGGCCTCGAGTCGGCCACCGCCGTAGACGTCGATGTCACCGGTGACGGTCAGATCGGACAGCACACAGGTCTGCCCGTCGCGGACCTGGACGTCGCCCGAGATGTTCTGGCCCGAGAGCTCGGTCGCGCAGTTCCCGCTGTCGAACGCGTCCGCCGCGGGTCGCTCGGTGGGCAGCTCGGAGGTCTCCACGGGCGCGGTCACGGTGGCGGTGACCGTCGGCTCGGCGGGGTTCTGTTCGTCGTCAGAGCCGTTCGCGCAGCCGGCGGCCGTGAGCAGCGCCACCACTGGCAGGAGTATCGCCAGGCGGGCGGGGGTTCGGGGGGTGTGGATCGACATCGCGGTTCACCTCTGGGCTGGAAGGGCTGGCCATCTGGTCCCACCGTAGGCGGGGGCCGCGGAATGCACGGGAAGCGCAACGGAAGAGCTCTATCGCCCCCGCGCAGCGGCGGTGCAGGCGCGGGAGCGGATGCCGTGAACCGATCCCCCATGACTACCGTGGACGCCGTGGAACTCCTCGGAGCCGTCGACCCGGCACACCCTCTCGTCGTCGTCGCCCTGGAACAGGAGGCCCGGCACTTCGTCACGGACTTCCCCGTCCTGGTCACGGGCGTCGGCAAGGTGCGGGCCGCCGTGGCGGTCGCGCACGCGCTGGGTGGCGGGGTCCGACCGCGCGAACTCGTCAACGTGGGCACCGCCGGCGGATTGCACCTCGGGATGGAGGGCACGCACGAGATCGCGACAGTGTTCCAGCACGACTTCGACAACCTCGCGCTCCATGCGGTCACCGGCCGCCACGACGGGCCTCCCCTGGCCCTCTCGGCCGAGCTCGCGGTGACTCCGGAGCCGGCCCACGCGGTGCCGTCCACTCCCGGCGGGAGCGCCGCGCCGGTGCTCGCGTCCGGCGACCGCTTCGTAGCCGGCGGACCGCTGCGCGATCACCTCGCGTCGATCGCGGACCTGGTGGACATGGAGGGGTACGCGGTCGCCGCGGCCGGGGCGATGTTGGGCGTTCCCACGCGTCTGGTCAAGTACGTGTCCGACCCGGCCGACGAGTCCGCAGGGGCCACGTGGGTCGAGAGCGTGGACGCCTGCGCACGGGTGCTGGCCGAGTGGGTGGGCACCCGGCTGGGGTGAGTGGTCGAACGCTTGTGCTATTTGCCCCCCTTGGGTAGTATCGAATGTAGGTTCGACGACGGGAGGTGGGAGCGTGGTGACGACGAGGGAGTTGTTCGCCGTGCCCGAGCCCCTCGGCATGGTCGACGCGGAAGCCGTCAGCGAGGCGGCCCGTGCCGCGACGCTGGCGCAGAACCGCGCCGGGGCCACGAGGCTGGCAGCGGCACATGTCCTTGTCGAACAGTTCGCTCGGTCCGAACGGGCACGGGCCGACGAGGAAGCCGACGGTTCGCGCCGGCCCGCGTACGCGCGGTTGGATCCGCAGGCGCGGGCCCGCGATCACCTCGTGGCGGCGTGTCAGCTCACGTGTTGGCATGCTGCCCGGTTGGTGACGGCCGGAACGCAGATCCACCGGCGACTGCCTCGTCTGCGGTCCACGGTCGACCGCGGGCTGACGCCCGAACAGTTGGCGATCGACATCGCGTGCCGCCTGGCCGAGGTGCCCGACGCGATCGTGTCGGACGTGGAGGACGAGGTGGTCGCGCGCGTCATGGAGGACCTCGACGGTGGTGACCGGCCGAGCCGCGTCGCGGTGGACTCCCTGATCGATGATGCCGTGGAGAGACACGACCCGGCTGCCGCGGAGGACGCCGCCGCCGCTGCGGCCGCTACCCGCTCCGTCCGATTCCTCGGCGCCCGCAACGGCATGGCCACGATGTGGGCCAGGCTCAGCGCTGCCGATGCCGAACTGCTTCGGCGTCGCATCGACACCGACGCGTCGGCCGCATCGGCGGACGGGCTGGATCGTCCCATGGACCAGCTCCGCGCCGACGCCCTCGCCGCGCTCGCCGTCTACCCGTCTGATGACGGCCGGTCCGCGGCTGACACCGGCTCCGCCGCTGCTCCCGAGTCCGTGCACGACGGCATCGAGCACGACGGCATCGAACTCGGCGACGTCAGGGTCGGGGCGGACCTTCCCCGGCCCACACTGGGCAATGCCGCGCGGGCCGGTCAGCCGATCCGCATCAGCGTGATCGCCTCCGCGGCCCGGGGCCTGCCCAACCGTGTCGAGTTCGTCCACGGCACGTACAGCAGCTTCGAGTGGCTCTGCACGGAGCTGCTCGAGGGCGACGACGCGAGCGTGCGGTTCGAGCTCATCGACCCTGCCCCGGGCGTGCTCGACTCCCCGGAACACGCCCTGCGCTACGTGATCACCCCGGCGATGGCCGAACGCATCCGTCTGCGCGACGGCACCTGCCGGCACCCGGGGTGCTCGGTTCCCGCGAAGAACTGCGATGTGGATCATGTGCTCGCGTTCAACAAGAAGGACCCTCAACTCGGCGGGCCGACCACCGAGTGGAACCTCGTCTGCCTGTGTCGGAAACACCACCGCGAGAAGACGTTCGGGACCAACGCCTACCGGTCCGGGCCGTTGGGTGAGCTCGTCATCATCACCGACACCGGACACGAACACCGCACCAGACCCAAGGGCCCCCTGGCCCGTGCTCGTGACGCCATCCGGGAACGCGAGTGGAACGCCTACGCGGATCGCACCATCGCCGACGACGGCACGCTGGTCAACCCTCCTCGTCGCGGCAGGCACGGATCCCGCAGACGGCCGGCCTGACCGACTCAGCAGTCGCCGACGCCCACCCATTCGGAGACCCCGTCGCTGAAGCGCTGCCGCTTCCAGATGGGCACTGTCCGCTTGAGCCGTTCGATCAGCTCCGAGCAGGCGGCGAAGGCCTCGGCCCGGTGCGGCGCCACGGCCACCACCACCACGGCGACCTCGCCCACCGACAGCACCCCCACCCGGTGCACCGCACCGATTCGGACGGAGCGCCGCGGGTCGAGCGGCCCGCCCTTCTCGAGGTCGGGAGAGGTGTGTTCGGTCGCCACCTCGTCGCAGAGCCGTTCCAGGACGTCCTGCGCCGTGGGGTGGGCCGAGTACTCGATGTCGAGGACGTCGCGACCGTGATCGTGGTCGCGTACCACACCGGAGAACGTGACCATGGCCCCGTCGGCGGTACTCCAGACGGCCTTCTCGACCTCACGGGGGTCGATCGTGGTCTCGGTGATCTGCACGAGTGGACTGCGGACGGTCATGGTCGGTTCCTCCTCGCGATTCGGTCCCGGGCGGCTGCGGGCGGGGACGGTCAGTGTCCACCGCCGTGGGCGTGGACGGCGAGCAGGTGGTCCAGCAGTCCGTCGAGTACCGCCAGTCCGTCGCGTACCCCGCCCGAAGAGCCCGGGAGGTTCGCCACCAGGGTACGTCCGGCGAAGCCCGCCAGGCCGCGGCTCATGGCGGCGGTGGGGGTCGAGGCCAGGCCGCGGGCGCGCATCGCCTCGGCGACGCCGGGCAGCTCGAGCTCCAGGTGGGGCGCAGTGGCCTCGGGGGTGCGGTCATCAGGGGCGACCCCGGTGCCGCCGGTGGTCAGCAGGACGGCCGGGGAGCGGCGGACCTGTTCGGTCACCACCGCGGCGATCTCGGCGTCGGGGACCACGTGGACCTCGACCGGGGAGAAACCGCGCTCGAGGAGCCAGCCCTCGATGGCGGGGCCGGTGGTGTCCTCCCGTCGCCCGTGCGCGGCGGCGGTGGAGGAGACGACGACGACGGCGCTCCGGCCCGTCTCCACCGCGGCCCGCCCGGTGGACGCGTGAGCCGACTCGTCGTCGGACTCCCTGGTCCAGTCGCCCCGCTTGCCGCCGGTCTTGGCGGCCAGCCTGACCCCGTCCATGGTGGCCAGGGGGTCGACGGCCTTGACCATGTCGTGCAGCGTCAGACCGGCCACCGATACGGCGGTGAGCACCTCCATCTCCACCCCCGTGCGGCCGGTCGTCTTTGCGGTGGCCGACACCCGGATCTCGCCGGCCGGCGCGTCGAGGTCGAAGCGGACCTTGACCGAGTTCAGGGGGATCTGGTGGCACAGGGGGATCAGCTCGGAGGTCTTCTTGGCGGCGCCGATCCCGGCCAACCGGGCGGTGGCCAGCACGTCGGCCTTGCCCAGGTCGTCGCCCGCGACCATGGTCACCACCTCCGGCCGGGTGCGGAAGACCCCCTCGGCGGTGGCGGTGCGGGTGGTGACGGCCTTGTCGCCCACGTCGACCATCCGGACCCGGCCCTCGGCGTCGAGATGGGTCAGCTGCGGCTGGGTCGGCGTCGGCTCCGAGGAGGAACCCGGTCCGGTCTGGGCGTCGGTCATGGCGCCCACGCTAGTCGGCGGCGGCGGGGTGCGTGAGTGCCCGCCCGGGGGTGGTCCCCGGCGACCCGGACCCGGCCGGCGCGGGTTTAATCGGTGGCATGCCACTGCTCTTCGACCCCATCCGCATCCGCGATCTCGAGATCCGGAACCGCGCGTGGCTGTCGCCGATGTGCCAGTACTCGTGCGACGCCCGTGACGGTGTCCCCACCCCGTGGCATCTGGTGCACCTCGGCGCGCGGGCGCAGGGCGGGTTCGGGCTGATCCTCGCGGAGGCGTCCGCGGTGGTACCGGAGGGTCGCATCAGCGCCCACGACGCCGGGTTGTGGAACGACGCGCAGCGGGACGCGTGGGCACCGATCGTGGACTTCGTGCACTCGCAGGGCGCGGCGATCGGGATCCAGCTGGCGCACGCCGGTCGCAAGGCGTCGACCTACAGGGCCTTTCCGGGAGAGCCCACCGGGTCGCTGCCGGTGGAGGAGGGTGGATGGAGCACCGTGGCCCCCTCGGCGATCCCGTTCGGCGACATGGCCACCCCCGTCGCGCTGGACCTCGAGGGGATCCGGGACGTCGTGACCGCCTTCGCCGACGCCGCCCGACGCGCGGATCAGGCCGGGTTCGACGTGGTCGAGATCCATGCGGCGCACGGGTACCTCGTCCACGAGTTCCTCTCACCCCTGTCCAACGAGCGGACGGACGAGTACGGCGGCTCCCGCGAGAACCGCGCCCGACTCCTGGTGGAGATCTGCGATGCGGTCCGTCAGTTCTGGCCCGAGGGCAAGCCGTTGTTCGTCCGCATCTCGGCGACGGACTGGGTGACCGGCGGCTGGTCCCCGGAGGATTCGCGCTGGCTGGCGGGCCACCTCGCCGAGCACGGCGTCGACCTCGTGGACGTCTCGTCCGCCGCCAACACCCCCGCGGTTCCACCGGTGCCACTCGAGCAGGGATACCAGGTCCCGCTGGCGGAGGAGGTCCGGGCGTCCGGCGCGGTGTTGGCCGGAGCGGTGGGTCTCATCAGCGACCCGGTGTTCGCCGAGCAGGTGCTGGTGGACGGGCGTGCGGACGTCGTCTTCCTGGGCCGCGCCGGACTGCGCGAGCCCGCCTGGCCCCAGCGCGCGGCCGCCGAGCTCGGTGTGAACTGGCGCGATGCGCCGTACCCGCCGCAGTACACGCGCGGCAAGTGGTGAGCCCCGACCTCCAGAGCCCCGACCTCCAGAGCCCCGACGCCAGAGACCCGACGCCAGAGTCCGGAAGAGCGTTCCACGCACATCCGCCGAGTAGAAATGCGCGGAACGTCCTTCTCGATGGATCCACCGCGGAACGCGACGGGCCCACCAGGGAACTCGGGACCGGACAGGGCGGGGGCTAGAGGTCCAGCTCGATGTCCGAGCTGGCCATGGACGTGCACACGGTGATCCGCTCCTGGACGACGGCGTCGGTCGCACCTGCGGCCGCGCGGGCCTCCGCGCTCGTGGTGCCGCTGAGCTTGCCGGTCACGCATGCCTTGCACAGTCCGCGTTCACATCCGGTCGGGACGGCGATGCCCGCCCGGCCCGCCGCCTCGAGGAGGGTCGTGGCCCCGTCGATCTCGACCGACGTCCCGCTGCGACGGAAGCGCACGGTGTAGCGACTGCCGTCGTCCGCCGGACGCTCGAGCTCGGGGGCGGTGAACGACTCGGCGTGGAAGCGCTCGGCCGGCTGTCCGAGATCCCGCAGCCAGCCGCGGGCCAGATCGATCACGGCTGCCGGCGCGCACACGTAGGTCTCGCGGTCGGCGGCGTCCGGAACGAGGCGCCGCAGTAGCTCGGGATCCGGTCGGCCGGTGGTCAGGCCGTCGCGCTCGGACGGGGCGTCGGTGAACAGGTGCAGCGTGATGCCCGAGTCGCGGGCCAGCCGGCGGAGCTCGGCCTCGTAGATCACGGAGCGCTCGTCGCGGTTGAAGTAGAGCACGATCGCGTCGGCCCCTGTGCCGGCCCCGGCCCCGGCGTCGCGGGCGATGCGGCGCAGCAGGCTGATGATCGGCGTGATGCCCACCCCGCCGGCGATGAGCAGTGACGGGGCGGCCGGGGACTCCATCGCGAAGTCGCCCGACGACTGCGGCACGCCGACCAGCGTGACGTATCGCCCCGCCTTGAGCGTGTCGTTCAGCCGGGCGGAGACCCGACCCCCTGCGACTCGCTTGACGCAGATCTCCAGGGCGTCCGATCCGTCGAGGCGCGAGTCGGTGCTGTCGCGGACGAGGCTGTACTGGCGGACCAGCTCGACGGGGCCGCTGGCGGTGCTGGTGCCGGTGCCGTGGTCGTCGTCGTCGACCTCCACCCGCACCGACACGTACGCCCCGGCGTCCCACTCCACGTCCTCCCAGCCACGCGGCCTGGCCAGGCGCACGGAGAGCGCGTCACCGCCGGCGACAGGCGTGGCCGACAGGACCTTCGCCGGGACGTTGTGGAAGCGCGGTTTGTCCAGGTACGGGGACTCGGGCAGGGGTCGATACGTGAAGCCCGAGACCACGCGGCGCCCGAGCGCGAGGGGGTCCCGCAGCAACTCGGCCGGCCGCCCGAACTCCCGCTCGCCGAACGGCACGGACAGGCCCGTGAGCGTCTTGGCGATGAGCGGCACCGTCTCCAGCAGCGGGGTCTCGTGATAGGGCAGTCCGTACCGGGCGGCGATGGCGCGCACCTCCGGCGCGATCTTGCGCTGCATGGACGGGGGCAGGTCGGGGAACAGGTGGTGCTCGACGTGCGTGTCCAGGCCGCCGTAGAAGATCCGCAGGTCGGGGCGATCGTCGAACGGGACCTCCTCCTCCAGGATGCGGGTCAGCGCCTCGTCCATCTGCGGGCTCGGCAGGAAGTTGCGGGTCGCCCGGATCTGCCGCTCGTAGTACTGGTCGGGGGTCTCGTCGGGGCCGGGATCGGTGAACAGTTCCAGCTCACCCGCGTGGTGTTCGATGAGCACCAGGAACAACACGGACATGTACCCGGTGACCCCGCCGAGGTAGTTGGCCACCAGGGTCGGCAGCGGCTTCCATCCGGAACGGAAGGGCTCGTCCACGAAGCGGCGGCGCGCGTCCCGCCGGGCGATCCTTGCGGGTGAGCGCAGGGCGTACGAGCTGAAGAACGGGCGGCCCTCGACCTTGCGCGCGATGTTGGCCAGGAAGAACGGCGCCGCGACCGGGGCCATGGCGGCGAGCGCGGAGATGAACGCCACCTGGCCGAGGTGGTGGCCGTACCAGTCCTGGCCCGCGCTGCCGCGGAAGACGCTGTAGCCGAGGTCGTGGTCCTTGCCCACGATGTTGGTGTTGGGGTGGTGGCCCGCGTGGTGCATCGTCTTCCAGTGGTCGACGTCGACGTTGAAGTCCCAGTCGTAGCGATCCGAGTGGTAGTCGCCGTTGCCCGGCAGGTGGTCGTAACTGCCGTGGACGATGTTGTGGCCCAGCTCGGAGAACTGCATGAGCCGGTACATCATCTCCAGCGCGGTGGCCCGGCGGATCGCGCGCGGACCCCCCTCGCGCAACAACTCGCGGCGGCGGGCGTCGATGGCCTGCCCGTAGGCGGTGACGTGGCGGATGTGGTCCAGGTCCTCCTGGCCCACCTCTGCCTTGGCCCGTGCGTAGAGCTGCCCGATCGCCTCGGCCAGCCCGGTCGGTCCTGCCGGTTCGGTACCGGTGGTCGTGTCGCTGGCGAGAGTCATGGATGTGACGGTAGCCACTGGCGGGGAGCGGGGATAGGGCACCGGCGGTCGCATAGTTGGCATTTTCGGTCACGACGCGGTGTGCGTTGATACGGTCGGGCGATGACCTCGCCGTCGAGTCCGGGCTCGTCCTCGCCGGTGTGGGCGGTGCCTCGCGGCACCGAGGGGATCCGCATCATGGTTGACGGTGGCGTCGCACGCGGGATGACGACGAGGGAGTGCCTGGCCGGGACCGGGCTCGACCCCCTGGATCTCGACGACGAGATCGCGCAGATCTGGGCGCACCAGGAGTTCGTGGTGATCCGCAATCTGCTGGGCCGACTCGGGGACCGGCCGGGACTGGGGGCCGGCATCGGGGCACATTCGACCCTCGGGCGGACCGGCGTCATCGGCTTCATGATGCTCGCGGGGCCCACCGTGCGGGCGGCGCTCGACAGGGCCATCCCGTACCTCGCGCTCTCGCCCACGCACCTGCGGTTCTCGCTCGAGGAGGATGCCGCTTCCGAGACCGACCCAGGGGCGGCCTTCCTGATCGCCGCGGACGACGAGATCCCCGCGGATGTCCGCGCCTTCGTGGTGGAACGCGACCTGGCGGGGTTGGCGGCGGCCCTCCGTGGAGCCCACATCGATGTGGGCGTCACAGGCCTCGAGACGACCCTCGGCCCGGAGAGCGCCGTGATGGTGGGTGAGGCATGGGGGCTGACCGCCGGCGCGGTCCGGCCGCATGCCGAGCGGAACCGTCTGGCGATCACCCGTGAGCGGCTGGACACGCGGCTGCCGCAGGGCGACGAGAACACGGCGAAGCTGTTCGAGAGGCAGTGCCGCGAACTGCTCGACGACCGGGTGGCGCGGGTGGGCGTGGCGGGGCAGGTCCGCAGTCGGCTGCAGCACGAACGCGGGAGCTGGCCGGCGATGGCGGAGGTGGCCGGTGAGCTGCACGTCGACGTCCGCACCCTGCGTCGCCGCCTGGCCGCGGAGGGGACCTCGTTCCGGCGGGTGCTCGACGAGGTGAGGCATCACCGCGCTCTGGAACTACTGGCGCTGCGTGTCCCGGTGTCGGAGGTGGCGCGCGAACTCGGGTATTCCGAGACCGCCACCTTCACCCGTACGTTCACCCGGTGGGAGGGCGTTCCGCCCAGCCGTGTCCGATCCCATCACCGAGGAGACCTGAGTTGACCCTGTTCGAGACCCTCAAGAACCGCTGCCGTCCCGAGTGGGAGGCCTACACCCGGCACGAGTTCGTCGAGGAACTCGGGCGCGGGACGTTGCCTCTCGAGGCCTTCCGCGACTACCTGATCCAGGACTTCCACTTCCTGGTGCAGTTCGCGCGCGCCAACGCGTTGGCCGCGTTCAAGAGCCGCACGCTGGCCGAGATCACCGCGGCCCACCATGCCACGGGGGCGATCCTGGCGGAGACCGAGCTGCACCTGCGGCTGACCGAGCGCTGGGGCATCCCACGCACCGAACTCGAGGCCGCCGCCGAGAAGCAGGCCACCGTCGCCTACACGCGCTACGTGCTCGACTGCGGCATGGTGGGCGATCTGCTCGACCTGCACGTGGCGTTGGCGCCGTGCACCATCGGCTACGCGGAGATCGGGGCACACCTGCAGCCTCGGCTCGCGGAGCACGGTGGCACGGGGGAGGACGACACAGCGGAAGGCGGGCGGGTCGGGCACCCGTACGGCGAGTGGATCGCCGAGTACTCGGGTGCGGAGTTCACCGCCGCGTCCCGCGCCGCGATCGCGCAGCTCGAGGTGCTGTCCGAGGGAGGGCTGACCGACCGCCGCCTGGACGAGCTCTCCGAGGTGTTCCGCACGGCCACCCGGTTGGAGGCTGACTTCTGGCAGCAGGCGCTGGACGGAGTGACCACGCGCTGACGGCCCCTCAGGACCCCACCGACCCGAGCGATCCCATCGGGCCCGTCGGAAGCGGCAGGTCGACCGGCATCCCGACGGGAGTGGTCCCCTTCTCCGCCATCTGTGCCAGGAGGACCGGCAGCATCTCGGCGAACATGTCGGCCCGGAACTGCAGTGGGGCGAAGGGGTCCGCGAGATTGCGCAGCTCCAGGGGGTCCGCTGCGAGGTCGTACATCTCGAAGACCGGGGGCTCTACCCACTGGGGGTCGAAATACATCGTGAACTTGCGGGTGCGGTCCCGGACCGTGCGCAGATGGTTCGGCTGGGTGACCGAGGTCTGCCCGTCGGGTTGGCCGATGTTGTCGTCGTCGAAGACGTAGTGGATGACGTCCTGCACCTCTCGGGTCGGGGCCCCCGGGTTCTCGACGGCGTCGGCGATGATCGGCGACAGGTCGGTCCCGCGGAAGTCGAAACCCGCTCGCACCTCGGGCGCCACCTCGGCGATCGTCGCGAGGGTGGGCATGAGGTCCACGAGAGTCGACAGGGCATCGGTCGTCACCCCGGTCGGGAACAGTCCGGGGTTGCTGATGACCAGCGGCACCAGCATCGTCTCCTCGTAGGCGTTGAACACCTTCTGGCGCATCCCGCCGTGGGACATGGCCATCTCGCCGTGGTCGGAGACCCGGATGATGATCGTGTCCTGCCGCAGGTCGTTGCTCTCCACCGCGTCGATGACGGCGCCGATGTGTCGGTCCACGACCTGTTGCATGTAGGCGTAGAGGTTGGCGTAGTTGCGGGCCTTCTCCTCGCCCACCAGGGGGCCGAGCCCCAACTGGGAGGCCAGGTTGATCTGGGTCTGGGCGCGTGGCTTGTGGTTGAGTGCCAGCACCTCGGTGAACGTGGGCGGCAGCTCGATGCCCATCTGGAAGCAGCCCGGCGCCGCATCGAGGTAGTTGGTGCCACCGTCGGGCATCTCCAGGTCCCAGGTCTGGGGGTAGGCCAGGATGTCGTGAGGGTTCGCGAAGCTGGCGACCAGTGCGAACGGCCGATCCGGGTCGTTCGGCACCGAGTTCAGGAACGCCACGGCCTCGTCTGCGTAGCGCTGGTCGTTGTTCGCGGTTCCGCCTCCGAAGTTCTCCGGCTTGATGTCCTGCCCGGCCTCCGGGGGGCTCCACCCGTGGAAGCCGAAGCTCTCGACGTCGGCGGGAGTGGGGTCCAGGCCGTCGGCGCCCTTGCTCATGTGCCACTTCCCGCGATAGTGGACGTCGTACCCGGCGGAGGCGAGCAGGCCGGCCATGTTGGGCGTGGTCGGGGACAACTGGGGTTCGGCGTCCGACAGGCTCCCGCCCGAGGTGAGGGTGCGGTAGACGCCGTGCTGGGCGGGGTAGACGCCGGTGAACATGGTGCTGCGGCTGGGTGAGCACATCGTGGAGTTGCAGGCGTTGTAGTTGAACGACAGGCCGGTGTCGATCAACCGCTGGCGCTGCGGCAGGTTCTGCGCGGCCCATCCCTCCGGCCAGAACATGGGCCGCCGTTCCTGATCGGTCATGATGATGACGATGTTGGGGCGCCTCCGGATCCGGCCCTCCCCGACCGCGGCCCCGGCGGCGGGAGTGGTGCCCGGGATCGCGGAGGAGCCGAACGTGGCGCCCGCGGCACCCGCGGCGAAGAGCAGCCCGGTGCCACCGAGGAAGGCGCGGCGGGGGATCGACGCGGCGGGCGGACCGGTGGGGAGGGAACGGGACGACGACGAGGTGGGCGATTGCGACATGGTGGACCCCTGGTTGACCTGGCCGAGCCGACCGGGGAACCGCGTCGGAGATCGGGGAGGGCGGTTCCGGGGGTCGATCGGGGTGGTGCCGGATGTGTCGGATCGCGGCATTGCCGCGACAGCTGGGCGGCTCGTCCCGCCCGCAATGATGAGAGTTCTCTCAGGGTAGCGCTGGGAGTGGGGCCCGAGGGCCGATCTCGCCGAGGTGAGGCGAAGTCGCCGGCCCGTTCGGCGGCGGAACGCCTGACAGCGGTCGTGGCGAATGTTGAACCGTTGTACGCTCAGGCCACTCCAGAACCGGACTAGTGAAAGGACGACCCAATGATCATTCTTGGCGCAATTCTGTTGATCCTCGGATTCCTCTTGGACATCCCCATCCTCTGGACGATCGGTCTCGTGCTCGTGGCGATCGGCGTGATCCTCTTCATCCTCGGCGCAGCCGGCCGCGCGGTCGGTGGTCGTAAACACTGGTTCTGACCCCGGGTCCCGGCCCGTCGACAAGAGCGTTCCGCACACATCGCGCGAGTGATGAGAGTGCGGGACGCTCTTGTCGTTGAAGGCCCACTACAGCGGGATGACGGCCACCTCGTCCCCCGCGGCCAGGGAGGTCACGTCGGTGGGGACCTCGATGAGCACGTCGGCCCGGGCCATGGACGCCACGAGATGTGATCCCGGGCCGGAGACCGGGTCGACCGTGGGGATGCCGGGCAGGTCCCCGCCGGAGGGCGCGGCGGGCGGCTCGGATACCAGCGCGCCCCGCAGATACTGCGTCTTCCCGGCGGGGGAGTCGAGGTCCCGTGAGAGGACGGCCCGGAGGGTTCCGATCGGCGCCCGCCCCACGGCCTCGAGGATGACCGGGCGGAGCAACACCACGAACGACACCAGCGCGCTGACGGGGTTACCCGGCAGGCAGACCACCGGAACATCACGCCACGTCGCCAGCCCCTGCGGACCTCCGGGCTGCATGGCGACCGGGGCGAAGCGGGACCCCTCGCGGTCCGCCAGGACCTGACGCACCACCTCGGCGTCGCCCATCGACACGGCCCCGACGGTCACCACGAGGTCTGCGTCCCCGGCGGCGATGTCGAGCGCCGCGGTGAAGTCGTCGCGGTCGTCACTGCTGATCACGGTCGCGGTGACCTCGCACCCGCAGGCCTTGAGCGCCGCGGCGAGCGTGATGGAGTTGGACTCCCAGATCTGGCCGGGCTCCAGGGGACGCCCGGGTGCGACGAGCTCTGCGCCCGTGGCCACCACCCCGACCCGCGGGCGTGGATGCACGTCGAGGCCGGATTCCCCGAGCGAGGCCGCCGCCGCGAGATGCCGGGCCTCGAGCCGGACCCCGGCGGGGAGCACGAGGTCGCCCGCGCGGACGTCGTCTCCGGGACGCCGGATGAACTCCCCGGCGGCCCGGGGGGCGTGGACCAGGACCCACCCCGGTGCGTCGGCAGAGTCGGAGGCAGGGCCGGCGGAGCCCTCGACGGAGGTGTCCTCCACGGGGACGACACAATCGGCACCACCGGGCAGGGGAGCTCCGGTCATCACCTTGCAGGCCTCGTCGTCGTCGACCTCCGGCCCCGGTCCGTCACCGGCGTGGGTCGTCCCCACCACCCGGAGCCGCACCGGCGAGTCCACACCGGCCCCGGCGATGTCGGCCGACCGCACCGCGTAGCCGTCCATCTGGGAGTTCACGAACAGGGGGAGGTCCACCGACGCGAGCAGATCCTGCGCGAGCACCGAGTCCGCGCACGCCACGACCGGCAACCGCGTGCTCTGCGCGGCCCGCTCCAGAACCGGTGCGAGATGGGTGCGCAGTAGCCCGCGGTACTCGGCGGGAGACGGCCGGGAGGCGGGGTGGGTCGGGGGGTCGGGGTGGGAGGCCATGTCCCCACGGTAATCGCGTTGTACTGTGCCTACGGTCCGCGCGCGGGGCGCAGGCGGCGAATCAAAGGGGACACGGTGGCGGACGGGGCGCGGGGTTCGAGGAAGCTGTGGTCTGTGCACGGCGACGGCAAGAACATCAGGCCCGGCGAGGTCGTGGCCCCGATGGAGCGCCTGAGCTGGCCCCGGACGATCGGCATCGGCGCCCAGCACGTGGTCTCGATGTTCGGCGCGACGTTCGTCTTCCCGATCATCATGGGGCTCAACCCCCAGCTCGCGATCCTCTTCTCCGGCGTGTGCACGCTGCTGTTCCTGGCGATCGTCAAGGGGCAGGTCCCCAGCTACCTGGGTACCTCGGTGGCCTTTGTCGGGGCGGTCGCGGCGATCCGCGCGCAGGGTGGCACGAGTGCGGAGGTCACCGGGGCGATGCTGGTGGCCGGCGCCGTGCTCGCCGTCGTCGGCATCATCGTGCACGTGGTGGGCGGGCGCGTGGTCACCGCCGTGCTGCCCCCGGTCGTCACCGGGGCCGTGGTGATGCTGCTGGGCTTCAACCTGGCGCCCGTGGTGGCCGAGACCTACTGGCCGCAGGACCAGTGGGTGGCGCTGACGGTGATGATCGCGCTGGTCCTCATGACGGTGGGCCTGAAGGGCTTCGCCGGCCGCATCGCGATCTTCCTCGCACTGATCTTCGGCTACGTCCTGTCCTGGGTGCTCGACCTGGTGACCGGCCCCATCACCTCGTTCAGCGCCACCGCCGGCGAGGTGACCGAGCACCTGCGGGTGGACTGGTCGGGCGTCGGGGACGCGCCGTGGCTCGGGTTGCCGCCCATGACCGACGAGGCCGCGGGCGTGGTGGGCATCCACGCGCCGGACTTCTCCCTGGCGTTCGTCCTGCTGATCGTCCCCGGGATCATCGCCCTGATCGCCGAGAACGCCGGCCACGTCAAGGCGATCGGTGAGATCACGCGCACCGAGACCGACGGCCTGATGGGCCGCGCCCTGGCCGCCGACGGTGCCGGCACCGTCCTGGCCACCTCGTTCGGCGGATCGGCGACGACGACGTACGCCGAGAACATCGGGGTGATGGCCGCGACCAAGGTCTACTCCACCGCCGCGTACGTGGTGGCGGCGCTGACCGCGATCCTCCTGGGCTGCTCGCCCAAACTCGGCGCCGTCATCTCGGCGACGCCCGGTGGCGTGCTGGGCGGGATCACCGTGGTCCTCTACGGGATGATCGGGCTGCTCGGCGCCAAGATCTGGAAGGAGAACCGGGTCGACTTCGGCAACCCGCTCAACCTGGTCCCGGTGGCGGCGGGCGTGGTGATCGCCGTGGGCGACACGACCCTGACCGTGACGGATGACTTCCAGCTCGGCGGGATCGCGCTCGGCACCCTCGTGGTGGTGCTGGGGTACCACCTCGCCCGGGTGATCGCGCCGCAGTTGAGGGCACAGGCCGAGCGCGACGAGATCCACGAACTCACCTTGCTCGGACCGAACCCTGAGGTGGAGGTCCCGGAACGGTAGGCGGCAGGGTGGCGCGCACACGCCTACACTCGACCCGAACGGCCGGCAGATCGGAGGTGCGCGTGACCACGCCCGACACCCCGAGCCCTCGGCCGCGCACCGATGGCACGCGGCCGGCCTCCCCGTTGCTCATCGACACCTTCGGTCGCACCGGACGAGACCTGCGCGTGTCGCTGACGGAGAAGTGCTCTCTGCGCTGCACGTACTGCATGCCGGAGGAGGGGTTGCCGCCCATCCCGGACGCCGCGCGCATGACCACCGACGAGGTGATCCGGCTGGTCACGTTGGCGCATCACGACCTCGGGGTCCGCGAGGTGCGCTTCACCGGCGGCGAACCGCTGATGCGGCAGGACCTCGAGAGGATCGTCGCGGGGACCCGGGCGGCGTGCCCTGACCTGCCGATCGCCCTGACCACCAACGGGGTGGGCCTCGAGCACCGGGTGGGCGCACTGGTCGAGGCCGGGCTCGACCGGATCAACATCTCCCTGGACACGGTCAACCGACTCGAGTTCGCCGAGCTCACCCGTCGCGACCGGCTGCCGTCGGTGCTCCGCGGGGTACGGGCCGCGGTCGAGGCGGGACTCGCCCCGGTCAAGGTCAACGCCGTGCCGATGCGGGCCACCCTGCCGGGGGCTCCCGACCTGCTGGACTGGGCACTGGAGGAGGGCGTGCAGCTGCGGTTCATCGAGGAGATGCCGCTCGACGCCGACAACACCTGGTCCAGGGTCGAGATGGTCACGGCGCAGGAGCTGCTCGACGTGCTGGGCGCGCGCTTCGACCTGGTCCCCGCCGGTCGCGAGGACCCGTCCGCCCCGGCCGAGCTGTGGGAGGTGGCCGGACGATCGGTGGCGGGGTCCGCGGCCCACGTCGGGGTGATCGCCACCGTCACCCGGAACTTCTGCGCGGCCTGTGACCGGACGCGGCTGACCGCCGAGGGGACCGTGCGGTCGTGCCTGTTCAGCGACGACGAGACCGACGTCCTGGGAGTCCTGCGCTCGGGTGCCGGGGACGCGGAGGTCGCCGAGGTATGGCGCGGGGCGATGTGGGGCAAGCAGGCCGGTCACGGGATCGGCGGGACGGCGTTCCATCGGCCGCGCAGGTCGATGGGTGCGATCGGCGGATGACCCGGGTTCCCCCGATGGGTGACATTGGTGGCTAACTTGTCATCGAGTGAACGGTTGCTCGTCGCAGGTAGCGGTTAGAGTCGACACCGTGAGCAGGACATCGAGAATGATCACCGTGGGGTACTACGCGGCGGCCGAGGATGCGGCCGGCACCGCCCGCGAGCGCCTCCACACGGACGCCACGACCATCGGTGAACTGGCCCGCGAGGTCTGTGAGCGGCACGGTGAGCCACTGGCCAGCATCGTCACGGTCTCGTCGTTCCTCATCGGCGAGGAGACCACCCGCGACCCCCTCGCGTCGATCGACGGGATCTCCGAGGTCGACGTCCTGCCCCCCTTCGCCGGAGGGTGACCGGTGGGGCGGCGTCGGGGGATCGCGGTGCTGGGCGTCGCCCTGGTGTGTTCCGGGTTCGCGTGCGCGACCGAGGAGCCCGAGGCCACCACGGTCGTCTCGCTCGGGGTCGCGGCCGCTCCGTCGTTGTCCGAGGCGTTCGTCGACATCATCCGGATGTTCGAGGAGGACAACCCCGGGGTCCGGGTCCATCTCGAACTGGGACGGTCGGACGAGATCGCCGAGGGGTTGCCCGACCGCACCGACCTCAACGTCTTCGCCTCCGCCAGTGAGGAGGTGATGGAGATCGCCGTGGAGCAGGGCACGGCCGTGGAGCCGCAGGTCTTCGCCCGAAACCACGTGGTCGTGGCGGTCCCGTCCGGAAACCCCGGCGGCGTCAGAGGCATGGGTGACCTGGTCCGTCCGGAGCTGCGGGTGGGACTGTGCGCGTCGGACACCCCGTGCGGCAAGGCGACCGAGAAGGTGCTCGGAGCCTGGTCGGTGGAGCCTGCTGATGTCACGTGGGAAGCCGGGTCCCGCGCTCTCGCGGCCCGACTCGCGGACGGTGAGATGGACGTGGGAATCATCTACCGCACAGACGTGGCGAGTTCGAACGGGTGGGTGGCGCCCGTCGAGGTGGAGGGCCGCGAACGGGACCTGATGCAGGCCGCCGGCACGACTCGATACGTCCTGGCCCGGGTGCCCGGCGGGGAGAGCGGTCCCGGTGGCGAGGTGGAACGGGTCGCGGCCGACCGGTTCCGCGAGTTGGTGACCTCCGACCGTGGCCGCAGGGCGCTCGAGAGCACCGGATTGGACGCGCTGCCGGAGTGATCGAGGCGTCGCGGACGGTCGCCCCCTCGGCGGAGCACCTCGGTGGGGGTGGGGGAGGACGCGGCTAGGATCGATCCCCATGGCAGCCTCCCTCCTCGTCGCCGGCACCACGTCTGATGCCGGCAAGAGCGTGGTGGTGACGGCGCTGTGCCGGGCGTTCGCCCGGCGGGGCATCAGGGTCGCGCCGTTCAAGGCGCAGAACATGTCCAACAACTCGATGGTCGTCAGGGGCCCGGCGGGCTTCGGGGAGATCGGGCGCGCGCAGTGGATCCAGGCCCTCGCGGCACGCGCCGAGCCCGAGGTGGCGATGAACCCGGTGCTGCTCAAGCCGGGCGGCGACCGGCGCAGCCACGTGGTGGTGATGGGCCGCCCCGGCGGCACGGTCTCGTCCCGAGACTTCGTCGACGGTCGCGCGCATCTGGCCACCGCCGCCCATGCTGCATACGACGACCTGGCCGACCGGGTCGACCTGGTGTTGTGCGAGGGCGCGGGGAGCCCCGCCGAGATCAACCTCCGTGCCGGCGACTACGTCAACATGGGCCTGGCCCGTCACGCCGACATGCCGGTGGTCGTGGTGGGCGACATCGACCGCGGCGGGGTCTTCGCTGCGATGTACGGCACGGTGGCACTCCTGGAGCCGGCTGACCAGCGGCTCGTCGCAGGCTTCGTCGTCAACAAGTTCCGCGGTGACCCCTCGCTACTGGGACCGGGGCTGGACCGTCTCGAGGCGCTCACCGGCCGGCGGGTCCACGGCGTGCTGCCCTGGAGCCCCGATGTGTGGTTGGACTCCGAGGACGCCCTCGACATCGGCGGTCGCCGCGCCGGCGCCGACCGGCCGTTGCGGGTCGCCGTGATCCGGCTGCCCCGGATCAGCAACTTCACCGATGTCGACGCCCTGGGGCTCGAACCGGACGTCGACGTGGAGTTCGTCACCGACCCCCGGACCGTCCGGGGCGCGGACCTGGTGGTCCTGCCCGGCACGCGGGCGACGATCGACGACCTGGCCTGGCTCCGCTCCCGCGGTCTGGACCGCGCGGTGATCGACCACGCCCGCGCCGGGGGGTCGGTGTTCGGGATCTGCGGTGGCTTCCAGATGCTCGGCCGCCTCGTCCTGGACCCGGAGGGGGTGGAGGGGCCCGAGGGGGCGGAGGTCGAGGGGCTCGGGCTGCTGGACGTGGAGACCCGGTTCGATTCGGAGAAGGTCCTCCGGCTGCCGGTGGGGTCTGCACTCGGTCAGGCGGCAGCAGGCTACGAGATCCACCACGGCCGGATCGGCCTCGGTGCGGACGACGAGTTCCTCGGGGGTGCGAGGCGCGACGGTGTGGCGGGAACCATGTGGCACGGCAGCCTGGAATCGGACGGGTTCCGTCAGGCGTACCTGGCGGAGGTCGCGGCCCGCGTCGGCCGGATCCGCGAACCCTCCGGGGTGGACTTCGCCGCCGCACGGGAGAGGCGACTGGACCTGCTGGGCGATCTGGCGGAGGAGCACCTCGATCTGGACGCCCTGGTGGAGCTGGCCCGCGAGGGCGCGCCGGAGATGCCGTTCCTGCAGCCGGGGGCGGAGCGGTGATCCTCGTCCTGGGTGGGACCGCCGAGGCGCGGGAGCTGGCGAGACTGCTGCAGGACGCGGGTCACGAGTTCTGCTCGTCCCTGGCGGGGCGGGTGGCGCGCCCACGGCTGCCCGTGGGCGGGGTCCGAATCGGCGGCTTCGGCGGGGTCGAGGGGCTCCGCGACCACCTGTGGGCCCACCATGTCCGCGTGGTCGTGGACGCCACGCACCCGTTCGCCGCGGGGATCTCCGCCAATGCCGCCGCCGCGTGCTCGGAGGCCGGCGTCCCCCTGCTCCGGCTCGAGCGCCCGGGCTGGTCGGCGGCCCCCGGCGCCGACCGGTGGCACTGGGTACCGGGGCACGACGAGGCGGCGTCGACCGCCGCGGACCTCGGAGGCCGCCCGTTCCTCACCGTCGGCCGGCAGTCACTGGCCCGGTTCGTCGGACCGCTCGCCACACGCGAGGCGCTGGTGAGGGTGGTCGACCCGCCCGAGGGGCCGATCCCCGCCCGATGGCGCCTCCTGCTCGACCGGGGCCCCTATTCGGCCGATGGCGAGCGGGCGCTGTTCACCGAGCACCGGGCGGACGTGCTCGTGACCAAGGACTCGGGCGGCTCACACACCTGGCCGAAGATGGCGGTGGCCACCGAACTCGGGGTGCCGGTGGTCGTGGTGCGCCGCCCCGGTGCCGCTCCGGGCGTAGAGGTGGTGGCCGACGCGGTGGCCGCCGTCGACCGGGTCAGGACGCTGGCCTGAAGGCGCTCCGGTCGCTCCACTCGGGGCACCGGTTCAGGGCCTGCTCACGGCGTTAACACACGTGTAGAGACGGTCGACGCCTCGCGTGGCCGTGTCCGTCCATGCCGGACGTGATCTCGCTCCAGGCGGTATCGACGCAGGTCAAACCGGTTGACGACCGTGGGCGCGCTCCGCCTACCACGACGTCGTCGCCACCCGCAGGGACTTTGGACGGCCCGCCCGTGCGGAGAACATGATCAGAGAAATCGGCCCAAAGCCAGACAAGTTCAGGCCTCTGAGAATAGTGTGGTCTCCATCACACCAGGAGGTCGAGTGTTATCAGTTCGTAATCTCGAAGTCGTCTACGACGACGCGATGCTCGTCATCAGAGGTGCGAGTTTCGACGTGCCGGACGGCCACATCGTCGCGCTGCTGGGCGCCAACGGAGCCGGCAAATCGACGCTGTTGCGCAGCCTCTCCGGGTTGCTCGATGTTCACAACGGGGCCATCACCAAGGGCTCGGTGACCCTCGACGGGGAGGACATGGGCTCGCTGAGCGCACCCGCGATCGCGCGCCACGGCGTCAAGCACGTCCTCGAGGGCCGGCGCATCTTCAAGGAGTTCT
Organism: Dietzia sp. 2505; assembly: GCF_040546785.1. Lineage (NCBI taxonomy): Bacteria > Bacillati > Actinomycetota > Actinomycetes > Mycobacteriales > Dietziaceae > Dietzia > Dietzia sp. 2505. The sequence goes on from NZ_JBEPON010000003.1 coordinate 310,779, forward strand.
CAGTCGAGGAGAATCTGCGCATCGGCGCGCACGTCAAGCGCCGGCACCTCCGTGAGGGACTCGAGCGCGTCTACGGGCTCTTCCCGGTGCTCCACGAGCGCCGGTCGCGAGTCGCCGGCTACCTGTCCGGCGGCGAGCAGCAGATGCTGGCGATCGGCCGGGCGCTCATGTCCGCACCGCGATACCTCCTGCTGGACGAGCCGAGCCTCGGGCTCGCGCCCAAGATGGTGGAGCAGATCCGCGACATCATCGTGGAGATCAACTCGCAGGGGACCGGGGTGCTGTTGGTCGAGCAGAACGCGGCGATGGCGCTGTCGATCGCCCGACACGGGTACGTGGTGGAGACCGGCCGCGTGGTCATGGACGGTCCCGCGGCGGACCTGCTCGACAACGACGACATCCGTGAGTTCTACCTGGGCGCGCGCTCGGACTCCGAGGAGACGAAGTCCTATCGCAACGTCAAACAGTACCGGCGACGCAAGAGGTGGGCGTCATGACTGCACCGTCCACATCCACCCCTGTCGTCGAATTCTCGCAGGTGAGCCTGTCCTTCGGGAACCTCAAGGCGATCGACGGCGTCGACTTCACCGTCAACCCGGACGAGCTGTTCGCGATCATCGGCCCCAACGGCGCCGGCAAGACCAGCATCTTCAACGTCCTCTCGGGCGTGTACCGGCCGCAGCAGGGGTCGGTGAAGCTCAAGGGACAACAGCTCCTGGGGATGCGCCCGCACAGGATCGCCCGCCTGGGGGTCGCCCGGACGTTCCAGAACGTCGAGTTGTTCGCCAACCTGACGTTGGTCGACAACCTCATGCTGGGCCGGCACGTGAAGTTCCGCTACGGCACCCTGGCCGCGATCGCCTGGGTGGGGCCGGCCAGGCGCCAGGAGGAACTGAACCGCGCCGCGGTCGAGGAGATCATCGACCTGCTGGAACTCCAGGCGTGGCGCAAGCTCCCGGTGGGCCTGCTGCCCTACGGCATCCAGAAGCGCATCGAGCTCGGGCGGGCACTGGCCATGGAGCCCGAGATCCTCCTGCTGGACGAACCCGTGGCCGGGATGAACCTCGAGGAGACCGAGGACACCGCGCGCTTCCTGCTCTCGATCCGACAGGAGTTCAAGACCCCCATGATCCTCGTCGAGCACGACATGAGCCTGGTGATGGACATCGCGGACCGCGTGCTGGCCATCGACTTCGGCGCCCCGCTGGCCCTCGGCACCCCGGCGGAGGTACAGAGCCACCCGGCGGTGGTGGAGGCCTATCTGGGCGGCCAGGCCGCGGTGCCCGCGGACGGAGGGGGGAGCTGATGAGCACCACGACTCTGGCCACCCGGGTCCGGGACAACGCCGCCGCCCACCCCGGCGACGTGGCACTGCGGCGGAAGTCCCGGGGTGTCTGGCAGCCGACGACCTGGGCGCAGTACTGGGACCAGATCCAGGACGTCGCGCACGCGCTGATCGCGCTGGGGATCGACACCCAGGACCGCGTCGCCATCCACAGCGAGAACCGGCCCGAGTGGCTGATCTGCGATATCGCGACCGTGGCCGTCCGGGGCGTCAGTGTGGGTGTCTATCCGACCAACCCGGCCGCCGAGGTCGGGTACCTGCTGGAGAACAGCCAGGTGAAGCTGCTGGTGGCCGAGGACCAGGAGCAGGTGGACAAGGCACTGGCGGTCTCCGACCAGTGCCCCGACCTCACCCACATCGTGTACCTGGAGCCGCGCGGGATCCGGGGGCACTACGACGACGGGCGCCTCATCCACTGGGACGACTTCCTGGCACTCGGTCGCGAACACCGACAGAAGGACGACGGGGCGGTGGACCGGCGGATGGAGCAGGCCCGACCCGACGACCTGATCACCCTCGTCTACACCTCGGGATCGACGGGGCCGCCCAAGGGGGCCATGCTCACCACGTCCAACGTCGAGTTCGCGATCGACACCGTCATGACCCGCGGGGGGACCTCCGATCCGCCCCCGGGACCCTCCGACTACGTGCTCACCTACCTCCCGCTGTCGCACGTCGCCGAGCGCTTCTTCACCACGTGGATGAGCTGCGCGAGCCGACTTCAGGTGACCTTCGCCGAATCCATCGACACCGTGCCGCAGAACCTCCAGGAGGTGCAGCCCACCCTGGTGATGGGTGTGCCGCGGATCTGGGAGAAGCTCCTGGCCTCGGCCCAGATCCGTCTGGAGGACGCCACGTGGCTCAAGCGGAAGTGGTCGGGGTTCTGGCTGGCGCGCGCCGAGCGGATCGGCGATGCCCTGGTCTCGAACGGCGGACGCCACACCCCGGCCAGCCGCGCCTGGTACGTGCTGGGGTGGATCTGCATGTATCGGGCGCTGCGGGTCCGGACGGGCCTGCGGTACGCCCGCCACGCGGTCTCCGGAGCGGCGCCGATCGCCCCGGAGGTGCTCAAGTTCTTCATGGGGATCGGCGTACCGATGCACGAGCTCTACGGGATGACGGAGAACTCGGCGATCGCCACGACCAACAAGCCCGGACGGGTCAAGCTCGGGACCGTCGGTGAACCCCACGAGGGAACCGAACTCAAGATCGACGAGAGGACGGGCGAGATCCTGGTCCGCAGCCCGGCGGTGTTCGCCGGGTACTGGCGAAACCCCGAGAAGACGGCCGAGACCATCGACGCCGAGGGGTGGCTCCACACCGGGGACGTGGGCGAGTGGGTCGACGGGACCCACGTCAAGATCACCGACCGCATGAAGGACATCATCATCACCGCCGGCGGCAAGAACGTGTCGCCGTCGGAGGTCGAGAACGCCCTGAAGGTGTCCCCCTACATCAAGGAGGCCCTGGTGATCGGCGACGGCCGCAGGTACCTCACCGCGCTCATCGGGATCGAGCTCGACACAGTCGGTGACTGGGCCACGCGCAAACGGATCGCCTACACCACCTACCGGGACCTCACGGAGAAACCCGAGGTCCGCGAGCTGGTGCAGGGGGTCGTCGATACCGCCAACGAGAGGTTCAACGCCGTGGAGCAGGTCAAGGCGTTCGCGCTGCTGCCCAAGGAACTCGATCACGACGAGGGTGAGCTCACCGCCACCCAGAAGGTCAAGCGCTCCGCGGTGACGGGGATGTTCGCGGACCTCGTCGACGAGCTCTACGAGGGGGCACGATGACCCAGTTCCTCAGTGCCCTGAGCGTCGGTCTGGGTTCGGGTGCCATCTACGCACTCGTCGCGATCGGCTTCGTGATGATCTTCAAGGCCACCGGCGTCATCAGCTTCGCGCAGCCCGCGTTCCTCATGTCCGGTGCGATCATCGTCAGCTTCCTCGCGCCGGTGATGGGGTTCTACGTCGGGGCGATCCTCGGGGTGATCGCCATCGGCGTCGTGGCCCTGCTCGTCGAGCGTGCGGCGATCCGACCGATGGTCGGCAAGGCGGTGTTCATCGTCGCGATCATCACCGTGGGGTTGGACATCGTCATCCGCACCATCGCAGGAATGTTCCTCGGGACCCAGCCGCGTTCGGTCGGGGACCCGTGGGGAACCGACGTCTCGGTGATCGGCGGGGTCGTCATCCAACACCGGCACGTGGCGGCGTTCGTCACCGCCGCCGTGATCGTGATCGCGCTGCTGCTGTTCTTCCGGTACTCCTCGGTCGGCCTGGCAATGCGGGCGGTCGCGTCGGACCAGGAGGCGGCGATGGCCCAGGGGGTCAGCGCCAGCGCCATCTTCGCGCTCTCCTGGGCGATGGCCGGCGCACTGGCGGCGATCGCGGGGATCTTCGCGGCGACCGGCGGCCCGATCGGTAACACCCTGTGGCTGGTGGCGCTCATCGCGCTACCCGCGATCGTGATCGGTGGGTTCGACTCGATCGGCGGCGCGATCATCGGCGGCCTGACCATCGGCATCGCCCAGGCCGTCGTGTCGACCTATCACAACCAGTGGTTTCCCGACCTCACCACTAACCTGGGGCCGCTGATGCCCTGGATCATCATGCTGGCCGTACTCCTGGTCAGACCCCACGGACTGTTCGGCACCAAGGAGGTGGAACGGGTATGAGCCAACTCGTATCAACGGCGGAGCCGTCCGGGACGTCGAGCGGCCCGACCGGACAACGGACCGGCTTCTTCGGGCGGCCCCGCGGCCGACCGGAGCTGTACTCCAGCTACCGGCAGGAACAGGCGCTGTTCAACACGCGGGCCAAGGCACTCGGCGCCGGGTTGCTGGTCCTCATCGCCATCCTGCTGCCGTTCAACGTCAGCGACGACCTGCTGCGGATCCTGGGACTAGGACTCGTCCTGGCCATCGGTGGCATCGGGCTCAACCTGATCACCGGGTACGCGGGTCAGATCTCCCTGGGGCACGCCTTCTTCGTGGGGGTCGGTGCGTACACCGCGTCGGTGGTGGCCGGTGACCCGGAGGGGCGCGCGCTGGGCCTGGGGATCACCTTCATCCCGGCGTGGATCCTCGCCGCCGGCGCGATGGCGGCGCTCTGCGGGGTGATCGTGGCGCCGCTCGCGACCAGGTTGCGGGGCCTGTACCTCGCGGTGGTGACGCTGGGTCTCGTGTTCCTCGGGACCTACATCTTCACCGAGTGGAGCAGTGTCACCGGTGGTCAGGGTGTCGGACGTGAGGCGCCCCGCCCGGTGCTGTTCGGCGACGACCTCACCCTCGACAGCGCGTTCACCTCCGACCAGAAGTTGTACTGGTTCTTCCTCGCGCTCCTGCTGATCGGCGCGCTCGCGGCCCGCAACATCGCCCGCTCCCGGGTCGGCCGCGCCTTCGGGGCGATCCGCGACCGCGACATCGCGGCCGGCGTCATGGGCGTCGACCTGGCGCGCTACAAGCTCATCGCGTTCACGGTCTCGTCCTTCTACGCGGGCGTGTGCGGGTCGCTGCTGTTCGTCGCGAACCGGCACTTCGGTCCGGAACAGTTCGGGTTGATCATGTCGATCCAGTTCGTCGCCATCGTCTTCATCGGCGGGGCCGCGACCATCTCCGGGACCATCATGGGCGCCCTGCTCATCGCGTCGCTGCCCCGGATCTCCTCCGAGATGACCCACTTCATCCCCTTCATCTCCACGGCACCCAACGTCAGCCCGAACATCTACGAGGTCGAGGCGATCCTCTACGGCGGGCTCATCGTGGCCTTCCTGTTGTTCGAGCCCCGGGGCCTGTACGGCATATGGCTGCGGATGCGGATGTATTGGAAGAGCTTCCCCTTCACCTACTGATCTCACCCACTGGAACACCTGAGGAGAACACCATGAAGTCGAAGACACTACGCAGCGGGGTGGCCGGTCTGGCGGCCGTCGCCCTGGTCCTGTCGGGCTGTGGCCGCGACGACACCTCCGACACCGAGGTCGCCGGGATCACCGAGGAACCGTGTCCCAACGCCGTCGACGAGTCGAACGGCTGCATCTACCTCGGCGCGATCACCGACCTGACGGGCCCGTTCTCCCCGGTCGGCGCGCCGATGATCGAGGGTGCGCAGGCCTACTGGCAGAACGTCAACGAGAACGGTGGCATCGACGGCTACGAGGTCGACATGGTGACCCACGTGCGCGACAGCGGGTACAACGAGACCACCCACTCCCAGGAGTACCGGGAGATCCGGGACCAGATCCTGGTGCTGGCGCACTCGCTGGGCACCGCCCACACCAACGGCATCCTCGACGACACGCGGCAACAGAACATCCTCGCCGTCCCCGCCTCGCTGGGGTCCAACTGGCTGTTCGAGGACGGCGTGCTGGAGTTCGGTACCAGCTACTGCGCGGAGGCCATGAACATGGTGGACTACGCGGTCGACGAGCTCGATGCCACGAGCGTCGGCATGGTGCACTTCCCCGGTGACTACGGTGACGACGCCGCGAACGGCGCGGAGATCGCCGCCGAGGAGCGCGACGTCGAGTTCACCCGGTACACCACCGCCCCCGGCGGGACCGACGAGCAGACCGCGGTGATCCAGCGGATCCTGGCGGACCGGCCGGACGTCGTCCTGCTCGCGACCAGCGCGATCGAGACCGGCGCCATCGTGGGCGCCACCGTCGCGCAGGGGTACGAGGGCCAGTTCATCGGCGCCACCCCCACCTGGAGCGCGGGGCTGATGGGAAGCCAGGCCGCCCCGGCACTCGAAGCCCGATACCGGGGCGCCGCCACCGTCGCCCCCTGGGGTTACGACTCCGAGGGCCACAACGAGATGCGCGAGTTCGCCGAGTCCATCGGGGCCGAGCCCAACGACTGGTTCACGCTGGGATGGGCGGCCCAGACCGTCATCCGCGGCCTGCTCCAGCAGGCGATCGAGAACGATGAGCTCACCCGCGCCGGGGTCTTCGAGACCGCCGACTCCCTGACCGGGCTGGACACCGACGGGATGTTCGCCGAGGGCGCCGGCGACTACTCGGGAGACGTCAACGAGCACGCCTCCCGCTCGACCATTTTCAACCGGATCGAGGCGGACAGCCCGACGGGACTCGTCCTGGAGGAGGAGTGGTACGAGGGGCCGACCGCGGCCGACTTCGAGTTCACCGAGGCGTGCTACCTGATGTGACCCGGCGCGTCCTGATCAACTGATGCGGGCCGCCCGTCGACCACTGTCGGCGGGCGGCCTGCTGTGTGCGCGGGCGACCTCGGCGGAGAACCTCGCCGCCAGCGCGGGGTGCCCGGCCCAGTGGGTGTGGAGGTACGAGGCGTGCAGGGTGGGGGTCGCGAAGCCCTCGACGCGATCGCCCCACGTCCATGCCGCAGCCGCGCCCGCCGCGCCAGGCCCGGACGCCCCGGAACCCGGGGTGACCGTGGTGCGGTGGAACTCGTGGCCGGTGACCTCGGTGCCCGCCGCCGTGAGGAGGTTCGTCGACCCCGCGGTGACGCGACGGTAACCCAGCGTGAGGCGCGGGGACATGGCCGCGTCCGCCGGCACCGCCCCGATCATCGGGGCGCCGTCGAGGGTGCGACAGAGGTAGAGCAGTCCCGCGCACTCGGCCACGGTGGGTACGCCGGCGCCGAGGGCGGTCCGCAGCGCCGTGAGCATCGGCCGGTTGGCGGCCAGCCCCGCCGCGTGCACCTCCGGGAATCCGCCCCCGAGGTAGACGCCGGAGGTGCCCTCGGGCAGAGCGGAGTCGGCGAGGGGGTCGAAGACGGCCACGTCGCACCCCGCGGCGTCGAGCAACTCGACCGTCTCGGCGTAGCGGAAGGTGAAGGCGCGGCCCCCCGCCACGGCGACGACCGGACGCCGGGGCCCGGAGAGCGCCAGTGCGGGCGGTCCCGAGTCGGGCAGGCCCCCCACCAGCGCCTCCTCCGCGGACCAGGCCGGACCCGACAGCGGCGGCGCCGTGTGGGCCAGGCGCATCACCGCGTCCAGGTCCACCGAGGCGGCGAGGCGATCGGCGAGGTGGTCGAGGCTGCCGGCCGCCCCCGGTCGCTCAGCCGCGGGGACCAGGCCGAGGTGGCGGGACGGGGCGGTGACCTCGTCGTCCCGGCTCAGCACCCCGAGCACGGGGATCCCCAGTGGCTCGAGGGCGCGGCGCACCTCGTCCGAGTGCCGCACGGACCCGGCCTTGTTGAGGATCACCCCGCCGATCCGGACCGACGGATCGAACGTCGCCATCCCCAGCACCACGGCCGCGATGCTGCGCGAGGCGTGCGAGATGTCCACCACCAGCAGGACCGGGGTGCCGGTGAGGCCGGCGACGTGGGCGGTGGAGGAGAAGCCGTCGCCCCCGATCTGGCCGTCGTACAGGCCCATCACTCCCTCGATCACCGCGACGTCGGCCGGGCGCGGCGCGGCCTGCGCACCGTGCAGCAGCAGGGGGACGATCCTGTCCTCGCCGACCAGGTGCGGGTCGAGGTTGCGGCCCGGCCGCCCGGTCGCGAGCTCGTGGTAACCCGGGTCGATGTAGTCGGGGCCCACCTTGTGGCCCGAGACCGTCAGGCCCCTGCGCCGCAGGGCCGCCATGAGCCCCGTGGCGACGGTGGTCTTGCCGTGACCCGACGCCGGCGCGGCCACCACGAGCCGGGGCAGGTCGGTGGGCGATCCGGTCACCATTCGATCCCCCTCTGACCCTTCTGACCCGCGTCCATGGGGTGTTTGACCTTGGTCATCTCGGTCACCAGGTCGGCTGCGGCGACCAGACGGGGGTCGGCGTCGCGGCCGGTGATCACCACGTGCTGCCGACCGGGCCGCGAGGTCAGCGTCTCGACCACGTCCTCGACGTCCACCCAGCCCCACTTCATCGGGTAGGTGAACTCGTCGAGCAGGTAGAGGTCGTGCCGCTCGTCGGCGAGCCGGCGCTTGATCTCCGCCCAGCCCTCGGCGGCGTCCGCGGCGTGGTCCTCCTCGGTGCCGTCCTTGCGTGACCACGACCAGCCGGAGCCCATCTTGTGCCACTCGACCGGCCCGCCTTCACCGGTGTCGGCGTGCAGGCGCGCGAGCCGTTCCATCACCGTCTGCTCGCCGATGCGCCACTTGGCGGACTTGACGAACTGGAACACCCCGATGTCCCACCCCTGGTTCCAGGCGCGCATGGCCAGGCCGAACGCTGCGGTCGACTTCCCCTTGCCGGGCCCGGTGTGGACCATGATCAGGGGCTTGTTGCGGCGTTGCCGGGTGCTCAGACCGTCGTCGGGCACCCGGGCCGGTTGTCCCTGCGGCATCAGGCCACCTCTCCCTCGGGGTGGGCGGGGCTGGGTCGTGCCGGGCCGCCGGCCGCGGTGCGGGCGGGTGCGGTGTGGGTGGGTGCGGTGTGGGTGCGGACGGTGCGGGTCAGTCCCTCGGCCGTCACCTCCCCCAGCGGGATGTGCTCGGCGCCCAGGTGGGTGGCGAGCTCGGAGGCCAGACCCATGCGGAACCGGCCGCTCTCGCAGTCCACCACCACCGACGCCACGCCGTGGGAGGCCAGCCCGGCCGCCGCGGCGCGGGACCGGGCGAGGGCGTCCGGGCCGTGGGTGGCGCGGCCGTCGGTGACGACGACGACGAGGGGTCGCCGCTGCGGATCGCGGACCCCCTCGACGCGGAGGAGCTGGGCGGCGGTGAGCAGACCCTCCGCCAGTGGGGTCCGGCCCCCGGCGGGCAGTTCGGCCAGGCGGGCGGCGGCCACGTCCACCGAGGAGGTGGGCGGCAGCGCGACCTGCGCGCCGGACCCGCGGAAGGTCACCAGCCCCACCTTGTCGCGTCGCCGATAGGCGTCGAGGAGCAGGGAGAGAATGGCGGTCTTGACCTGCTCCATGCGGGTGCGCGCGGCCATCGATCCGGAGGCGTCCACACAGAACAGCACCAGGTTGGCCTCCCGCCCCTCGCGGACCGCCGAGCGCAGGTCGCGGGCGGACAGGAGCAGTCGCCCGCCATCGGCTCCCGACTCGCGGCCCCGCGCCGCCTGATGGGACGCGGCGGCGCGGATGGTGGCGGGCAGGTGCACGTCGGAGCCGGTGAACCCGGCCGAGCCCGTGCGCCGGCCGGTGGAGGTGATCGCGCGGGACCGGCGGCCGGAGACGCCGTGGCCCGTGCCAGCGACGGTCAGCAGCCGCGTGCGATACGGGTCCGAGGCCGCCGTGACCGTCCCCGGCTCGGCCGCCGCGGCGCCCGGTCGGCCGTTCTCACCGGCGTCGCGATCCCCCTGCTGCGGGGCACCGGTCTCGTCGCTGGCGTCAGCATCAGCGTCGGTCTCGGAGTCGGCGCCGCCGTTCGACTCCGACGTCGGCCCGTCCTCAGCCGCACCCGACTCGGTGCCTTCGGTGTCGCCCGCATCCGACTCCGCGTGTCCGGCGTGGCCGGTGTCCTCGGCTGATGCGCTCGCCCCAGGATCCTGCTGACCGGTCGTGGCGTCGCCCGCGTTGTCGTCGTCGTTCTTCGTGTCGTCTCCCGGGCCGTCCGTGTCCGGGCCGTCGTCTCGCGGATCGGGCTCGTCGTCGTCCCCCAGGAGGCGGTCGAGGAGGTCCTCGTCGAGCCCCGGGGCGTCGAACGGTGCGCGGCGACGGCGGTGGGGGAGCGCCATGCGCGCGGCCACGCGGATGTCGGCGCGGGTGATGCGGGTCCGGCCCTCCCAGGCGGCGTGGGCGGCGGCCGTGCGCGCGGTGACGATGTCGGCGCGCATACCGTCCACGTCGAATCCGGCGCAGACGGTCGCGATCGTGGTGAGCGCCCAGTCGGTGAGCTCGATGCCGCCCACGCGCTCCCGGGCGGCGGCGATCCGCTCGCGCAGGGTTAGTTCGTCCGCCGCGAAGGTGGCGGAGAATCCCTCCGGGTCGGAGTCGAAGGCGACCCGGCGGCGGATGACCTCGGCCCGCAGCGCCGCCTCGCGCGGTGCGGACACCTCGACGGTGAGGCCGAAGCGGTCGAGCAGCTGGGGCCGAAGCTCGCCCTCCTCGGGGTTCATGGTGCCGATCAGGACGAAGCGGGCGGCGTGCTCCACCGACACCCCGTCCCGCTCGACGGTCACCCGGCCCATGGCGGCGGCGTCGAGGAGCTGGTCCACCACGTGGTCGTGGAGCAGGTTGACCTCGTCCACATAGAGCAGTCCGCGGTGCGCGCGGGCCAGCAGGCCGGGCTCGAACGCGGTGACGCCCTCGCTCAGGGCCTTCTCCAGGTGCAGCGACCCGGCGATGCGGTCCTCGGTCGCACCGATCGGCAGCTCCACCAGACGGACCGGCCGGTGCTCGGTGGGCGCGTCGTGGGGGATCGGGCCGTCGGGGGTCTCGGTGCCGCGGTCGGTCGGGGCGCTGGAGAACCTGTCACCGGCCACCACCTCGATCTGCGGCAGGATCCCGGCCAGCGCGCGCACCATCGTGGACTTGGCGGTGCCCTTCTCGCCGCGGATCAACACGCCGCCGGCCGACGGCGAGACCGCGTTCAGTAGGAGGGCGAGCGCCATGTCGTCGGAACCGACGACGGCGCTGAAGGGGTAGTGCAGTGGCATGGGGGCTCCCGCTCTCGTCTGCCAGACTGGTCAGCGCGAGGCCGGTCTCCGGACTTCCCGGCTCATCTCGGGCGTTCGCGCTGGACGCGATCGCCTGAGAGGCCGGGTTACCGTAGCGGGCCCTGTGCCGGATTCTCACCGGCTTCCCTGATTCTCCCCTCCGCACCGCCCGGGGCGGGTCGTGGGGCACCTCGTGCTGTTGGGGTGTAGTTGTCTCTCCCGGCCGAGGCTACCCAGCGTCCTCGGGCTCCGGGCGGTCGGGCCGGGTGGCCGCGCTCGACGGTAGGGTTCCGCGTCATGAACGTACGGGTGGTCGTGGTGGTCGGCATCGGCGGTGACGGTTGGGCCGGCCTCGACGAGTCCCGTCGCCGTGCCGTCCTGGGCGCCGACGTCCTGCTGGGCGGGGAGCGGCACCTGGCGATGATGCCGGGCGAGGTGGTGGGCGAGCGCGTGGCATGGCCGCGGCCGCTGCGCTCGGGACTGCCCGATCTGCTGGAGCGCTACGACGGCCGGTCGATCGTGGCCCTGGCCTCGGGCGACCCGCTGGTGGCCGGGGTGGCCACGACGTTGATCGACCTGCTCGGCCCGAAGTCGGTGGAGGTGCTGCCGGCGGTGTCGTCGGTTGCGCTGGCGCGCGCCCGGATGCGGTGGCCCGCCGAGTCGGTGGCGGTGCTGCGCGATCACCGGACCCTCGTGCGCGAGGTGGCGCCGGGGCGGCGGGTGCTGGTGCTCTCGGAGGATCGCCACACGCCGTCTCGCGTCGCGGGGGTGTTGGCTGGTGCCGGTTTCGGGGAGAGCACGATGACAGTCCTCTCCGACTTGGGCAGCCCGGACGAGGCGCGTCAGAGTTGCGTGGCGCGCGACTGGGACCCGGGACGCGAGGCGCCCCAGCTGCACGTGCTGGCCGTGGAGTGCGTGGCCGACGCCTCCGCCCGCCCGCTCGGCCTGGCGCCGGGTCTGCCCGACGACGCCTTCGAGAACGACGGCCAGCTCACCCGCCGCGATCTGCGCGCCTCGGCCCTCTCGCGGCTCGCTCCGTCGGCCGGAGGACTGTTGTGGGACGTGGGCGCCGGCGCCGGATCGGTGGGCATCGAGTGGATGCGAGCGCACCCGTCGTGCCGCACTGTGTCTGTAGAGGCCGATCCCGAGCGGGCGGCGCGGGTGGAACGGAACGCCGCGCGGTTGGGCGTGCCGACATTGGCGGTTGTTCATGGGCGCGCGCCGCAGGCCCTCGAGGGGCTCCCTCGCCCCGACGCGGTGTTCGTGGGCGGCGGTGGCACCGCGACCGGGCTGCTGCGGCAGTGCTGGGAGGCGCTGCGTCCCGGCGGCAGGCTGGTCGCGCACGCGGTGACGATCGAGACGGAGCGGGTGCTGATCGATTCCCGCGCGGAGTTCGGCGGCGAGCTCGTACGGTTCCACGTGGAACACGCCGACTCGATCGGCTCGTTCACCGGCTGGGCACCGGCGCGGGCCGTGGTCCAGTGGTGCGCCGTCAAGCCGCGTTCGTCAGCGACCGAGGAGATGCCGTGACCGTTCACTTCGTGGGGGCCGGACCCGGCGCCGCCGACCTGCTCACGCTGCGCGCGGCCGCCGCGCTGGCAGCGGCCGACGTCTGTCTGTACGCGGGCACCTATCTGGACGACGGCGTGCTCGACCACTGCCGAACGGACGCGCGGCTGGTGGACACCCAGCACCTAAACCTGGACGGGATCATCGGGGAGATCGCGGCAGCGCATGCCGAAGGGCTCGAGGTGGTGCGGTTGTGCTCGGGCGACCCGTCGCTGTACTCCGCGCTCGCCGAGCAGACCCGTCGCCTCGATGCAGCGGGCGTGCCCTGGGACGTGGTGCCCGGCGTCCCGGCCTACGCTGCCGCCGCCGCCGAGCTGGGGGTGGAGCTCACCGTGCCCGAGGTGGTGCAGTCGGTCGTGCTGACCCGCGTCCAGGCCCGGTCGACGGCGATGCCGTCGACGGAGTCGCTCGAGAACTTCGCCGCCACCGGGGCGACGCTGGTCCTGCACCTGGCGATCACCCGGATCCGCGAGCTCGCCGAACGGCTGGTGCCCACGCACGGCGCGGAGTGTCCGGTCGCGGTGGTGGCCAACGCCAGCCGCCCGCACCGCGTCGAGCTGCGGGGCACCCTCGGCGACATCGCCGACGCGGTCGAGTCGGCCGGCCTGCGGCAGGCTGCGGTGATCCTGGTGGGCCGTGCGTTGGTCCGGCCGGGGGAGGCCGAGTCGTGGTTGTACGCGTCGAGCCCGGAGCGGGAGGCGAAGCGGCGGCGGGTGGCGCCGTAGGTTCCTGCCGGGATTGCCCCTCACACCACAGTGCTGCCGGTCTCCGGCCGCCGGCCGGTGTGCACGACCGCGAGGGCGGTATCGACGTCGAGGTCCGGGTCCAGAACTGCTGCGCCCCTGATGGCCGCGGAGCCCACCTCGACAAGCCACTCCACGAGGTGGTCGACGGGCACTCGGCACCCGGTGCGCACCCAGTTCAACGAGGCCTCGTCCGCGGCCGCGATGAGGGTTCGCCCGACGAACTGGACGGTGGCGTCATCGACGTCGACCCCGACCAACTCGGCCATCATCTCGAGTGCCCTGTCGCGTCCTGCCTGCGACGCTTCCCGCACATCCGAGTCCGGCGATCGCCCGCCGGCGATCAGCCGCTGGGCGAGGGCGGGGTGATCGGCGACGTGGCACAGGTGGGCACGAAGGCCGGCCCGGATCGCGTCACCAGGGTCGTCGCCGACGCCCGCGGCGAAAGCCGAGTCCATGTCCTCCACGAATCTGTCCAGGACCGCCCGGTACAACCCCTGCTTCGAACCGAAATGGTGGAAGACGAGGCCGTGTGCCACGCCGGCTCGTCGCGCGATCTCCGAGACCGTGACCGCGCTGTACTCGCGTTCGGCGAATGTCTCGGCGGCCGCATCGAGGACGCGACCGCGCGTCGCGACCTTGCGCTCGGCTCGTGACGTCAGGGCGCTGGTGGCGTCGGAGCTGTCCTCGGGGCGCGGACTGGCATCCCTCTTCACGCCCCCGAGTGTACGAGAGGGGCCTGCTCTCTGAGATCGTTGACCGATAGTCATTGACTGGCAGTCAATGAAGTCGGTAGTGTCCGCGGCATCGAGTTCGACACGAAGGAGCCATCATGGCCACCAGGCTGGTCCGGTTCGTCGCCGACGGGACGACGCACTGGGGGACCGTCAACGGTGACGAGGTCACTGCTCTGGAGGGCGACTATCCGACCACCGGTGAGGTGCTGGAACACGGGGCGGAGGAGTGGCGCGCCGCTGTCGACCGGCCGCCGACTCATCGGTTGTCCGCCGTGACCGTGGTATCCCCGGTGACCGTCCCGTGCCGGGTGGTCTGCCAGGGCGCGAACTACCGCCAGCACGCCATCGAATCGGGCATGGATCCAGACAACCGCGCGTTCAACCTCTTCTTCGACAAGACCGACGCCTCGGTGACCGGGCCCTACGATCCGGTCACGCGCCCCGGCCACGTCCGTCTGCTCGACTACGAGATCGAGCTGGGCCTGGTGATCGGAGCGACCATCGACGGGCCGGTCACCATCACCGACGACCAGCTTCCCCGGTACGTCGCCGCGATCACGATCGGCAACGACCTCTCGGCCCGGGACGTCCAGTTGCCGCAGGGGCAGTACTTCAAGGGCAAGAGCTACCGCGGGTTCTGTCCACTCGGCCCCGAGCTCCTCGTACTCGATGAGGCCGACTACCCGCTGCTCGACGACCTGACCCTGGAGCTGCGGGTCAACGACGAGGTCCGTCAGACCGATTCGACGTCGACCATGCTGTACCGCCCCGCCGAGTCGCTGAGCGAACTGAGCACGTTCTGCAATCTGTCGCCCGGAGACGTGGTCCTCACCGGTACGCCGCACGGCACCGCCGCGAAGTCGCCCCATCCGCTCATCCGACGCCTGGCCACCGCGCTGCTCCCCGAGCACGTGATGTGGCGGTTGTTCATCCGTCGCAACGAGGACGGCCCGTTCCTGCGGCCGGGCGACCTCGTCACCGCCTCCATCCGCTCCGGGGACGGATCTCTCGACCTGGGCAAGCAACGCACCCCCATCATCGCCGCAGACACACCGAACGGAGAGACACGATGACACCCGCGGACCCGGTTGACAGCCCACTGGCTCCAGAGATCCTCGCCCACTACGTGGTCAAGACGCCGCGCGCGTCGGAGATGATCGAGTGGTACAGGACAGTCCTGGGCGCCAAGGTCGTCCACGAGGACAAGCAGATCGCTTTTCTCACCTGGGACGAGGAGAGCCACCGGTTGGCCCTCGTCAAGATCCCCGGGGTGATGCGCTACCTCTTCCCGCTGGCCAGACTCCGCCGCAAAGTCCTCGGCGTCGACCACCTGGCGTTCACCTACGGCTCGCTCGAACGGTTGTTGCTCAATCACGAGCGCCTCGCCGCGCACGGCATAGAGCCCGTGTGGTCGATCAACCACGGGCCCACCACCTCGTTGTATTACGAGGACCCGGACGGTATCCGTCTCGAGTTCCAGGTCGAGAATTTCCCGACCCCCGAGGAGACCGCCGCGTACTTCGACAGCGAGGAGTTCGCGGCCAACCCCATCGGTGTCATGATCGACCCGTCGTACCTCCTCGAACGTCTCCGCAACGGGGAGCCGACGTCCGCGCTCGCCAGCCGGCAGGCGGGCGTTCGTCCGGGCACGAGGGCACGGGCCAACAAGCGCGCCATCACCTTTCGCACGCTATGAACCCGGAGACTCGTGACCCGGTCGTGATCTCCGGCGCGGGCAGCTCCGGGGCGACCCTCGCCCTGCTGCTGGCATCGCGGGGGATCGCCTCTCTGGTCCTGGACCGACGGCGCGATCCGCTGACCCACCCCGCCGCGCACGTCATCAACGCCCGTTCGCTCGAGATCTTGCGAGAGATCCACCCCGACCTCGCCGGCCAGATCGCGGCCCTGTCGCCGCCGATATCCGAGATCAACCTCATCCGGTGGATCTCCTCGACCACCGCGCCCCCACTGGGCGAGATCGATCTGCTCTCGGACCCGGAGCAACTGGACCACGTCCGCTCCCTCAGCGACTTCCTCATCTCGCACGTCGGACAGCACCTGTTGATGCCCGTGCTCTGGCAGTGGCTCGACGACGAGCCGCTGGTCGAGTTCCGCCGAGGGGTGACCGTGTACGAGGTCTCCGAGGTGGGGGACCACATGGTGGTGCGCACGGACGACGGGGAGTTCACCACGCCGTTCGTGATCGGGGCGGACGGGGCCAACAGTCCGATCCGGGAGGGCCTCGGGATCAGTCTGAGGGGCCCGGTACTGGCTCGTATGGCCAGTGCGTTCTTCCGCTCCCCGGACCTGCATCCGGGCGAGAGGCCACTGCTCACCTGGATCTACCGCCCCGAGTTCGCCGGCGTGCTCATCGCGCACGCCGACCGCCACTACGTCCTGATGGGGACCTACCTGCATCCCGGTCAGCCGATCGCCGCCGATCCGATTCGGTACTGGCGTGAGACGCTCCCCGCGGTGCTCGGTGAGGGCGTCACCTACGACATCGAGTCGACCGGCGCCTGGACGATGACCTCTCAGACCGCGTCGACATTCCGCCGGGGCAGGGTCATCCTGGTCGGCGACGCAGCGCATCGTTTCCCGCACACCGGGGGGTACGGACTCAACAGCGGGGTCCAGGACGCGCACAACCTCGCGTGGAAACTCGACGCGGTGCTCAACCACGGTGCCGAGGAGAGCCTGCTCGACACCTTCGAGCTGGAACGCCGGCCGGTGGTCGAGCGGTTCGCCGAGCACAGCGTGGCCAACCATTTCCACCTCGACGCGGTCACACGACACTTCGGCGCGACCAATCGTGCGTTGTATCGGGTGACCCGTCTGATGGGTCGGGCGCCACTGACGTGGTTGCCGGCGGGGGTGGCGGCGTGGCTGTCCGAGCACCTGGTGCGGGGCGGCCTCGCGCGGACGGCCGTGCTCCTCAGGGAATCCCCCCGTGCGCTGCGTGCCCGCGAGCGAGCCGCCGCCGCGATCCCGCTCCAACTGCCGCACTTCGTCTCGACCGGCCTCGAGTTCGGATACTGCTACGACAGCCCGTTGGTGGCCGGCGGCGGTCGGGAGCGTGAGTCCAGCGCACCGGACGAGGTCGTGGACTACGTACCGTCCGTCGTGCCGGGCGGGCGGTTGCCACATGTGTCGCTGGTCGATATCGCGGATGGCCGGCGGTCCATCCTGGAACTGGTCAACCGTTCGCCACAGACGGTCACGCTCATCACCGCCGATCCCCGGGCGTGGCTTTACCACCTCGACGGCGAGGGAACCGGTCCGGTGGCGATCGACGTGGTCGACGTCCGCCAGCGGTCCGTCGAACCCGCGCGCGCCGAGAGTCTTCTGGGGCTCGAGGCAGGTGGAGCGGTCGCGGTCCGCTGCGACGGGCACATCATCTGGAACACCGAGACCTCGGCGGCGTCGTCCGCGGGCTCCCTCGTCTCGTTCCTCAAGGCGCGGTGGGCGCCGGTTTTCAGCGCGTCGACGGCCTCGTCGCCCCGTCAGAAGGAGTCCCTGCTATGACCGACACCGCACAGCAGGCCGCCGCCCCGGAGGCCGACACCGCACAGCAGGCCGCCGCCCCGGAGGCCGACAGCGCGATACTGGATTCGATCGCCCGGCGCGTGCTGTGGACCTCCACCGCGATGATTCACCACGCGAACCGGGTCCGTCCCAATCCGAGCGGTCTGAAGGTCGGAGGGCACCAGGCATCGTGCGCGTCCATGGTGCACATCATGACGTCGCTGTGGTTCGGGCAACTGCGTCCCGGCGACCGCGTGTCAGTCAAACCCCACGCCTCGCCGGTGCTGCACTCGATCAACTATCTCCTCGGCGACCTCGACGAGCGTTATATGACGACGCTGCGCGAGTACGGCGGGCTCCAGCCCTATCCCAGTCGGTCGAAGGACCCGGATCGCGTGGACTACTCCACGGGCTCGGTGGGGATCGGGGCGACCGCACCGCTGTGGGGGGCGATGGCCCGGCGCTATGTGGACACCACCTTCGGCCCCACCGGCCCCGGTCGCCAATATTCGCTGGTCGGCGAGGCCGAGCTCGACGAGGGCGCGGTGTGGGAGGCGGTGCTCGACTCCCGGTGGCCGACCTCGGCGAGGTGGTGTGGGTCGTCGACATGAACCGGCAGTCGCTCGACCGCGTCGTACCGAACATCGCCGCGCGCAGGCTGGAGAAGATGTTCGCCGCCGCGGGCTGGCAGGTCCTCACCGTCCCGTTCGGTCGAACGCTGGAAGGACTGTTCGCCCGTCCCGGTGGCCAGGCACTGCAACGGCGCATTCGTGACATGTCCAAACCCGAATACCAGAGGCTGCTGCGGTGTTCCGCGCAGGAGATCCGAGACCGGATCCCCGGTACGGGACCCGAAGCCGAGGCAATTAACGAGACCATCGGCCACCTCGACGATCAGGCGCTGATCGGCGCGATCTCCAACCTCGGTGGGCATGACATCGACGCGCTGCGCGATGCCTACGCCCGTGGTGTGGGCGGTCGTGCTGATTGCGGTCATCGTCGGGGCAGGCGTCGCCTCGGCCTGCTCATGCGTGCCACCCGAGACTCGGCAAGCAGCGTCCGATCTGATCTCCAGATACGACGTTGTACTTGAAGGCACAGTCGTGCGAACACTCCCCGGAGCCGTCGTCTACGCAGTGGACGAGGTCTACAGCGGCGAAGTGTCGCAACGAGTCCTTGTGACGGCCAATAAGACGAGCTGCGGCCCGGGAACTCCGCCTCGCGGAACTACTTACCTGTTCGTGGGGACAGGCCAGGACGGCATCATCCGCGCGACTGAGGCGGAGGGATGCGTGCGCAATACTGCATCTCTCGACGGAGAGTCAGCGAGTCTAGGTGAGCTCGTCACGGAGTTCCACGGTCCTCCCAGCGCGCCCGAGGCAACCCTTGGATCGCGCGCACTCACGCTCGCCGAGTGGCCGTTGACGTGGCTGGCAGACCGACGTGTACTACTCGGCATTGCGGTCGCCGCCCTCATGGTGTGTGCCGTCCGCTGCTCCCGCTCCCGATACGGCACACCTCGATGAGCTCCGCCTGTGACTCGTGCTGCGGGACCGCTCCGCGGAGGTAGACGGTCCCCGACAGTGGATGACTCACTAGCTGCCGCTCATCCGATACCAGGACGTATCGGCGAGTGGCTGGTACGAGAAGTACCCGCGGGATTCGTCGGGAACCGACGTCGCGTGCGTGAACCCGGCGTAGGTCACCCAGTTCGTGTGCGTGATGAAGCGCAGGTGGCCGTCGTGGCTGCGGTCGACAAAGACGACGCGGTAGCGACCGAGCCGGGTGTCAGCGAAGGACTCGAGATGGCGGCCGTTCTCGATCTCGGTGACCGCGTCCGAGAAGTCGTCGTGCGAGGCCGACCACCTCACATCGAACGGAATCGAGGTTTCAGCCAGGACCACACCTGCCAGAACGACGACCGGGACCACTGCCAGCGGCCACCATCCGCCCGCGACCTCCTGACGCCGTAGCCACACCTGGGCACTGCGCGTGAGCCATGCCGCGGCGAGGAACACGAGCAGGAACCCCCCGATGACGTCCTCCATTCCCAGGCTGGCCGGCTGGGACGCCGCATGAACGGCGAGTGCTGCCCAGATCGTGCCGAGTGCCACCAGCAGCACACCTGCGGGCACCCGTCGACGGCGCGACGACGACGGGCGTGACGAGGCAGACCGTGCAGCGGCATCCCTGTCCGGGGTCCCCGAGCAGTCCGTCACAGCCGAGGATCGACCGGTTCGGACTCCATGGCCAGGACGCCGAAGACGCACTGGTGGATCCGCCAGGTCGGCTCGCCCGTTGCGGCCCGGCGCGCGCCCTCGAGTCCGAGCGCGTACTCCCGTAGCGCCATGGAGCGCTTCTGTCCGAGCGAGCGATTCTTGAGGCCGGCCAGTGTCCCCGGGGTGGTGTAGTCGGCGCCGTAGATGATGCGCAGGTACTCACGTCCGCGGACCTTGAGTCCGGGTTGGACCAGGCCCTTCTTCCCTCGGGTGAGGTTGGACAGCGGCTTGACGACCATGCCCTCACCACCAGCTGAGGTGAGATCGTCCCACCAGCGCACTCCCGCCGCGCGGGAGTCGTTGTCGGCGACATCGACGTCGAGGCGGCGGGTGGTGCGGAACAGTTCCGGGTCGGCGACGACGAGTCGGTCCGCCAGGTCCAGGTGCCAGTGATGGTCGCGGTTCTCGTAGGTGCCGGCGTCGCTGGCCACGACCTGGAACGGAGCGATCTGCAGGCCTAGCTCGTTGTCGACCGGCTGGATATAGCGACGGTAGGCCTCGACGAACCTCACGGCATTGCCCGCTCGAGTGCGGGTTCGGGAGAGCACGTCCTCGACGTCGATGCCGCGTTCGGCGGCGGCGTCGAGCACGTCGAGGGCGGAGGCGAGGGAGGTGGTAGCGGCGGCGCCCACTGCGGCGTACTGGCCTCGGATCATCGGCTCGGCCTTGAGCGTCCACGGCAGGATCTCGGTGTCGAGAAGCAACCAGGTGGCACCCAGGTCCTCCCACACCCCGGCGACTGTGGCCGCTCGAGCGATCCGCTGCAGGACGACCGACTGCTGATCGTCCGGAAGGAACGCGCGACCGGTGCGGGTGTGAATCACCCCGCTGCCCTGGTCGGTCACGCGCACGACGGCGCGGGAACCCATGTGCTTCTCCTGGCAGATCACCCGATCGACTCCGTGCGCGGCGAAGTAGTCGAACGCCTGATCAGGGTGTTCGAGGAGGTTCTCGCGTGGGGAGCTGTCCACCGGGGACATCGTCGGAGGGAGGTAGAAGAGCTGCTCCGGGTCGACGGCGAAGCGGCTCATCACCTCCAGCGCCCCGGCCGCGTTGTCGTCGCGCATCGACACCCGTCCCATGTACTGGGTCTCGATCACCCGGGGCCCGAGTACATCGGTCAGCTTCAGCGTCGCGGGATCCCGTTCGGGCGGCGCCGGGGGCCGGATCGGCTCGTAGTAGGTGTCCTGGGCGGGCACCGAGACGATCTGGCGTTCCGGGTAGCGAAGTGCGGTCAGGGACCCGCCGAACACGCACCCGGTGTCCAGGCACAGCGTGTTGTTGACCCACTCGGTCTCGGTGACCGGGGTGTGCCCGTACAGCACCGTCGCTGATCCGCGGTAGTCCTCGGCCCACGGATATCGGACGGGTAGGCCGAACTCATCTGTCTCGCCGCTGGTGTCTCCGTACAGGGCAAACGCGCGTACCCGCCCGGATGCGCGACCGTGGTACTTCTCCTTCAGACCGGCGTGTGCCACGACCAGGTTGCCGTCGTCCAGGACGTAGTGCGCCACGAGCCCGTCACAGAACGCACGTGTCCTGGCGACGAACGAGCCGTCCTCTGTCGCCAACTGGTCGAGGGTCTGCTGCAGACCATGGGTGGCCTTGACGGACCCCCGCCCCAGTGCCTTGGCGAGCTTTGCCTCAAGATTTCCCGACACGCACAGGGCGTTACCGGACTCGACCATGCCCATCGCCAACCTCAGGACTCCCGGAGAGAGCGTCCCGAGCAGCTCCTCCAGCTCGGCGCGGCACCCGTGGACATCGCCGATCACGTCGAACGGCCCGTGATCGTCGCGGCGGTCGTTGAACAACCGGGTCCGGACGATCGAGGTCTCGGCCACCGCCTGCTCCGAATCCAGCACGTGGACGGAGCGAAACCCCTCCTTCTTGAGCCCGCGCAGCGAGCGGCGCAGTTGGCCCTGCTGGCGCTTGATCACCCGGGCGCCGAAGTCGCGATCCGCGCGGGCTTCGTTGCGCTCCACGGCCACCGCGGTGGGCAGGTCGAGCACGATGGCGGCGGCCAACACGTCGTGCTCCTTGGCCAGGGCAAGCAGGGACTTGCGGGCCGCCGGCTGCACATTGGTCGCGTCGATCACGGTCAGCAGTCCGCGTGCCAGGCGCTTGCCGGCGATGAACTCCAACACCGCGAACGCATCTGCGGTGGCGTCCTGGGCATTGGGGTCATCGCAGACCATCGCCCGGCAGTCGTCGCTGGAGATCACCTCTGTCGGGGCGAAGTGTGTCGCCGCGAAGGTCGACTTGCCGGAACCGCTCACACCGATGAGCAGGACCAGGGACAACTCGGGGATGGACAGTTCACTCATGCGGACACCTCCACCGGGGCGGACTGACTGAACACGGCCATCTGCGTCGGCGGCCCGACCTGCCCGTCGGGCTCGCCCACGGGACGGAATTCCACCTGATAGCCGTGGGCGCTGCCCACGGAGCGGGCCCAGGACTGGAACTGCTCCCGCGTCCACTCGAACCGATGGTCAGGATGCCGGAAGCCTCCTGCGGCCAGCGCCGGGTAGTGCACGTTGTACTCGACGTTGGGCGTGGTGATCACCACGTGCCGGGGATGCATCGCGCCGAACACGTTGCGCACCACAGCCGGCAGCCGGTCGGGGTCGACGTGCTCGATCACCTCCATGAGGATCGCCATGTCGAGATCGGCCAACCGTTCGTCCTCGTACATCAATGAGGAGCGCAGAAGCGACAGGCGGTCAGCCTGGCGTTCGGTCATCGAGTCCACGTGCAATCGCGTGGCAGCCTTGGACAAGGCGACGTCCGAGACCTCCGTGCCGATCACGCGTGCCACGCCCCGGACCTTGAGCAGGCCGCCCAGCAGGGCGCCTGAGCCGCAGCCCACATCGGCGATCGTGCTCGGCGCCAGGTCGCGGACCACCTCCAGAACGGCCTCGTGGCGCAGCCTGACCAGGGGACGAGGGGTGGCGGCATCGTCCGTTCCGGCCGCCTCGTCACGGACGTTCTCCGCGATGCGGTCATCGACTTCGGCGAGACGAGACAGGGCATCCTCGCGCAGAGCTCGTTGGCCGGCCAGGTAGCGGTGTGCCACCAGATCCCGTTCGGGGTGCCAGGGCAACCACTGGTCACCGGCACGCAGCAACTTGTCGACCTCGTCCCGGCCCACCCAATAATGCTTGGCCTCATCGAGGACGGGGAGCAGGACGTACAGGTGACTGAGCGCGTCCGTCAGGCGCACCGACCCGGTCAACGTCAGTCTCACCAGTGGCGCTGCGCCCCACTGGGGCCTGGTGGAATCGAACGCGATCGGCTCGGCCTGGACGTCCCATCCCAGAGGCGCGAACAACCGGCGTACGAGGCCGGGCTCACCGGGCACCGCCGGCAGCGAGATCGTCAGATCCAGGGGAGCCTCGACCAGGTCCTCGTAGCCGACACACTGACCGTTGAGCGCCGACCTGAACACCTTTCCCATCGCCACCGCCAGCAGTGAGGATGCGACGTACGGGCGGTCGTTGACGTAGTGCCCCAGCGCGAAGGCGTCACTGCGCCCGGAGCGTCCCCGGACCAGAGCGACCGCATCCACTTCAAGAAGCACCGCGGCAGTGCATGACTCTGTGCTGACCTCGGGGTAGAACACGTGCGCCGTGCCCGCGTACACCCCGAAGGACTGCACCTTGTCGGGATGCTTGTGCAGGAGGAATCCCAGATCACCTGGCGTGGTGAGCGCCTCCGAACGGCGGGCGGTGATCGTCAGTAACATGCGGGCCAGTGTGCCCCAGCTCGGTGGCCGCGGAGTCCTATTGCGCCGGGCCGGATCGAGGAGTAGAACTGCTCTCGCAGGAAGAACAGGTAAGCCTCTCCTAAGCTGCTGAATCGACCTCGCAGCCGGACCGCGCCGTGCGACCCGGGGACCCCGCACAGAACCCAGGTCAGTCGTGTTCCTCGCCAACTTCCTCATCGCCCTCCGCGAAGGGCTGGAGGCCGCCCTCGTGGTGGGCGTCCTCGTCGCCTATCTCGTCAAGGTCGGCCGCCGGGACCTCCTTCCCCGGCTGTGGGCGGGCGTCGCAGTGGCGGCCCTCGTCCCTCTGGCGGCGGGCGCGTTCATGACCTGGGGCCCGTACACCTTGACCTTCGCCGCCCAGGAGGTCCTCGGCGGCATCCTCAGCCTCCTCGCGGTGGCGTTGATCACCTGGATGATCCTCTGGATGGGCAGGCACGCCGCCGATCAGAAGGCCGGTCTGGAGTCGTCGATCGCCCGCGCAGTGGACCGGAGTGGCCGCGGCATCGTGTGGATCGCCCTGATCGCGGTCGGCCGGGAGTCACTCGAGACCGCGATGTTCGTCTGGGCCACCGCCCGCTCGACCATGGCGACCTCGGCGGCGGTCCCCGCCGTCGCGGTGCTGTGCGGCCTCGCCACCGCCGCTGTGCTCGGGGTGGCCATCTATGCCGGGGCCGTGCGGATCGACATCGGTGCCTTCTTCCGGTGGAGCGGGATCTTCCTCATCATCGTGGCCGCAGGCATCGTCTCCTACGGTCTCGGCGACCTCCAGGAGGCCTCCGTTCTGCCCGGGTGGGGCAACTGGGCCTACGACCTCTCGCACCTGGCGCCCACCTCCGGAATCGGCCTCCTGCCGTACACGCTCGCGGTGGCGATCGTGAACGTCAACCTCATGCCCACCTGGCTCCAGGTCCTCGGGTGGGTGGCCTACCTCGTCGTCGTCCTGCCCTTGTTCCTCCGTGCCTCGCGGCACCGCCCGCGCCCGGCCGCGGGCGGCGCCACAGGTTCCGCCCACCCCTCGGATCCCGACGCAGACCACACCGTTCCCGCCGACAAGGAAGTCATCACACGGTGAACCGATCCGCTTTCCGCAATCCCATCCTCGCGCTCCCACTGGGTGTCGGCGCCGCCATGGCTGTACTCTCCGGGTGCGTCGCCAACACAGACCCCTCCGGGCCGGGAAGTGCGGAGCCGCTCGAGGTGACGATCAACGGTGCGCAGTGCCAGGTCTCGGCCGCGGAGGCCCCGTCGGGGACGGCCCGATTCACGCTGGTCAACGCGGGAGACGAGCCCAACGAGTTCGAGATCCTCGCCGCCGACAAACTGCGGATCGTGGGGGAGCGGGAGAACCTCGGCCCCGGCACGACCACCGATTTCACCATCGTGCTCGAGCCCGGCACCTACTACACCGCCTGCAAGCCCAACATGGTCGGCGAGGTCACGGGGGTCGCCGAGTTCACCGTGACGGACTCAGGTGAGGAGATCGCGGTCTCCGAGGACGAGCAGGCACTGCGCGATGACGCAGTGGTGAGTTACACCGCCTACGTCAGGGATCAGGTGGGGGCCCTGCTCACGCGGACCGAGGAGTTCACGACGGCGTACACGACCGGGGATGTCGACCGGGCGCGCTACCTGTATCCCCGGGTGCGCATGCACTACGAGCGCATCGAGCCCACTGCCGAGGCGTTCGGCGACATCGACCCGGCACTCGACCTGCGTGAGGCGGACTCGCAGGAGTCGGGCGGAGCGTGGACCGGGTGGCACGTGATCGAGAAGGATCTGTGGCTGCCCGCCGGCCAGCCGGCGCTCACCCCGGACCAGGGCCGGGAGATGGCGGATGCTCTGAACCGCGACACCCGGATGCTCTACGACCTGGTGCACGCCGACGACTTCACGATCAGCCTCGACGAGATCTCCAACGGAGCCATCGCGTTGCTCGAGGAGGTGGCGACCACCAAGATCACGGGCGAGGAGGAGATCTTCTCGCACACGGACCTCTACGACATCCAGGCCAACCTCGAGGGAGCCGCGGTGGCCTTCGGCACCGTCCGCGAGCTCGCCGAACAGAAGGATGCCGAACTGGTCGCCGAGATCGACTCGCGCATCGACTCCCTCGCCTCCACGCTCGACGGCTATCGCAGCGGGGAGGACGGGTTCGTGCCGTTCACCGAGCTCGACGCCGCCGAGCGCAAGCAGCTCTCGGATGCCGTCAACGCCCTGCGTCGACCACTGGCCACGCTCACCGAGGTAGTTGTCGGCTGACATGGGCGAGCGGGCAGAGGAGAAGGCCGCCGGCCACCGCGCCCCCGACGGCGACCACGCCACGGGGGCCACCGCGACGCGCGGGTTCACCCGGCGCGCGGTGCTGGCCGGCGGCCTCGCGGGGGGTGTGGGAGCGGCGGCCGGGTTCGTGGGCGGGCGGGCGACGGTGGGTGGCGAAGTCCAGGGCGTCGGAGCAGCTGCGACCGGCGGACTGGCATACCCCTTCCGTGGCGACCACCAGCAGGGTGTCACCACCCCCGCCCAACAACAGATGCACCTCACGGCGTTCGATGTGACGGCCCGCGACCGGAGCTCCCTGATCGACCTGCTCACCGCGTGGACCCGCGCGGCCGAGAATCTCACCGCCGGGCTGCCGGTCGACTCGATGCGGGTGTCCAAGTCGGCGCCCCCCGACGACACCGGCGAGGCGTTCGACCTGGGTGCCTCCGGATTGACCATCACCATCGGCTTCGGCAAGACCCTGTTCCGGGATTCGCAAGGGCTCGACCGCTTCGGTCTCGCCGACCGGCTGCCCGCCCCTCTGGCCGAGGACATCCCGCGCATGGCGGCGGAGAAGATCGACGCCGCCCGGAGCGGCGGAGACCTCGTGGTCCAGGCCTGCGCCGAGGATCCGCTCGTGGCGCTGCACGCGATCCACAACCTCACCCGGATCGCCTTCGGCTGGGCCACCGTCAGGTGGACCCAGCTCGGCTACGGGCGGACCTCGTCCACCGGTCCCGGCCAGGCCACCCCGCGAAACCTCTTCGGCTTCCGAGACGGGACCGCGTCGCTGCGCGGGGACCAGGACGAGTTGCTCCGGGACTTCGTCTGGGTGGGCGACGGAGACGACGCCGCCGACTGGATGGCCGGCGGGACCTACCTCTGCGCCCGCAAGATCCGGATGACCATGGAGGTGTGGGACGAACTCCCACTGCGAGATCAGGAGAACGCGGTCGGGCGGGACAAGATCTCCGGCGCACCTTTGTCGGGTGGCGACGAGTTCAGCGCCCCCGACTTCACCGCGCGCTCGACGGGCGGCTCACCCGCCATCCCCGAGGCCAGCCACCTGGCGCTGATGCACCCCACCCGGAACGCCGGGGTGCACATGCTCCGGCGCGGCTACAACTACACCGACGGCTCGGACGAACTGGGACGGCTGGACGCCGGCCTGTTCTTCATCGCCTTCGTCCGCGACCCGCGCCGACACTTCACACCGCTCCTCGCCCGCATGCAGTTCGACCTGCTCACCGAGTACCTGCAGCACCTGACCAACTCGGTGTTCGCGATTCCCCCAGGCTTGCGGGACGGGCAGACCTATATCGGTCAGCAACTGTTGGAGACGGCCACCGGCTAGGACTCCTGGGCGGCTGCGGTGGACCTGACCCCTGCGGTGTCAGGCCTGGGGGCACGGCGGTCACACGCTCTGGTCGCGAGCGCCCTTCCGCGGTGCCCCCAGCACGCTGAGGATCTCCCCGACCATGTGGTCCCGCTCGAGTGGGTGACGCAGGGGCAGGTCCCGGTTGAGGCTGTAGCGGTTGCGGCGCCCGTCCCGGATCCGCTGGAGGTACCCGGCCTCCTCCAGCTCGGCCACGATCCGCTGGGTGGCGCGCTCGGTGATCCCGACCGCGTCGGCGATGTCGCGCAGTCGCGTCTCGGAGTCCTGCGCGATGCACAACAGGACGTGCGCGTGATTGGTGAGAAACGTCCACTCCGCCACCACATCACCCCATCACAGACGACTTCCGAGTGCCATTTTGCCTGACGTGAATCACGGTACGCATGTGGGCGTCCTCGGACCCCGGCCTTCCGCGGCCCCGCTCCGTCCGCCACGCCGCAATGCACGACACAAATTTAGCCTGTTATAAAACATGTCTTGCGAATCGTGTATTGTCCTTCCTGTTACTCGCTCGGAACAGGCGGATCGCACGCCACCACGGGGATCCGCTCGTCCCACTCGGCGGCGCACGGACTCCGGTCAGATCAGGGGAGACTCGATGGACCTCAGCATTCTCGGCAGCCTCACGGACCCGCCGATCCTGTTCTTCTTCCTGGGGCTGTTCGTCGCCGCGGTGCGCTCCAACCTGGAGATCCCGGCCCCCGTCACCAAGTTCCTGTCGCTCTACCTGCTCATGGCGATCGGGTTCAAGGGTGGCCAGGCTCTGCGCGAGACCGGCCTGACCGGTCGTGCCGCGGCGGTGGTCGGCATCGCCCTCCTCCTGGCCCTGGTGATCCCTGCACTGGGCTTCCTGGTCCTGCGGCGCAGGGTGAACGAGTTCGACGCGGCCGCCATCGCCGCGACCTACGGGTCGGTCAGCGCGGTGACCTTCATCGCCGCGACGCAGTTCGTGACCGCCCGTGGGGAGGAGCCCGGCGGGTACATGACGGTCGCCCTGGTGCTCATGGAATCGCCCGCGATCATCATGGCGGTGCTTCTCGCCACCTGGGCACGGTCACGTCAACGCTCAGCCCAGATGGCGGGCGAGACGGGGGCCGGAGCCTCCGGTCCCGCGTCGGGCGCACCCCTGTCGATGCGGGCGATCCTCCACGAGGCGTTCACCGACGGCGCGCACCTGCTGCTGATCGGGTCGCTCGTGATCGGCACCGTGGTGGGGGCCGACGCCGGCGAGGCCATGTCCCCGTTCGTCAACGACATGTTCAAGGGCCTGCTGGCCTTCTTCCTGCTCGAGATGGGACTGCTCGTCGCTCGTCAGCTGCGCGAGGTCCGTGACGTCGGGCCGTTCCTCATCGGGTTCGGCATCGTGATGCCGCTGGTCGGAGCATCGATGGCACTGTCCCTGGGTGCCCTGGCCGGGTTGCCGGTCGGCGACCTGACCATGCTCGCCGTGCTGGCGGCGAGCGGGTCCTACATCGTCGTGCCGGCCGTCGTGCGCTACGCGATCCCCGAGGCGCGGCCGTCCCGGTACTTCACAATGGCCCTTGCCGTGACATTCCCGTTCAACATCGTCGTCGGCATTCCGCTCTACTACACCGTCGCCCAGTACCTGGGCGCCTGAGGCGAGGAGATCCCATGAGAGACGTCAAGAGGATCGAACTGGTGGTGGAGTCCGGGGTCGCCGGGAGGTTCCTCGGCGCGCTGGACTCGCTGGGCCTGACCCACCGCACCGTGATCCCCGGTATCTACGGGCGGGGCCAGCACGGTGAGCGCGGCGGGGACCCCTTCTCCACGTTCGACAACACCTTCGTGCTCGTCGCGGTCGACCCCGACAGGATCGACGAGGTCCTCCAGTCACTGCGACCCCTTCTGCAGTCAGTCGGTGGCATGTGTCTGGTCTCGGACGCCCAGTCGGTGCGGTACTGAGCCGGCGCCGGAGCCGCACCGGGTCGGTACCGCGGGGCCGGCAGCCGGGAGGGGGATAGGATCTGCTCAGCTGCGGTGTTCGGGAACCCGGTGTGAGACCGGGGCGGCCCTCGCCACTGTGAACGGATGATGTCGCCAGTCCTCTGTGCCACTGCTCGCACGCGTTGTGTGGGTGGGAAGGCGGACCGGCGGCGATCCGGCCCATCCCTCCGGGGTGGGCCGGGGGAACCCGTGAGCCAGGAGACCGGCCGTGGCTGCCACCACGAGTGCCCGCGAGGTGATGGGCAGAAAGGTCTCAGGCACATGCATATCGCAGAGGGTTTCCTCCCCTCGGTGCACGCTGTGGCATGGACGGTCGTCGCGGCGCCGTTCGTGATCCACGGCGCGCGCGAGGTCATCAGGACGGTCCAGCGGACACCGGAGGCGGGCGTCCTGCTCGGCGTGGCCGGGGCGTTCACGTTCGTCATGTCGGCCGTCAAGCTCCCGTCGGTGACGGGCTCCAGCTCGCACCCCACCGGGACCGGCCTGGGGACGATCATCTTCCGGCCCCCCGTCATGGCCTTCGTCGCCACCGTGGTGTTGATCTTCCAGGCGTTGCTACTCGCGCACGGGGGCCTCACCACGCTCGGCGCGAACGTGTTCTCCATGGGGGTCGCCGGGCCGTGGGTCGCCTACGGCGCGTTCGTCCTGTGTCGACGGGTCGCGGTGCCGCTGCTCGGCGCGGTCTTCGTCGCCGCGTTCCTCGCCGACCTGGTGACGTATCTCGTCACCAGCGCCCAGCTCGCACTGGCGTTCCCGAGCGCCGAGCACGGCCTGTGGCACTCGATGGCCGAGTTCCTCGCCGTCTTCGCGATCACCCAGATCCCGCTGGCGATCGTCGAGGCCCTGATCGTCGTGGTGATCGTCAGCGTGCTCCTGCGTATCGCCTCCCGCGAGCTCGACCTGGTGGGCTTCTTCCGGAGGGCGCGACTCGCCGGAGCGGGAACCTTCGCGGATCCCGGGGACCGTACCGATCGGGTCGAGGCCACGGAGCCGGTGCGATGAACGGGAGGAAGCACGTCAGCGTATGGGTGCTCGTGGGACTGGTCGCCGTGGCGTTCGCGATCGCGGTGTTCTCCCTGGTCTACGGCGCCGGGGCGGGCGGCGAGTTCGAGGGTGCGGACGGTCAGGCCGAGGGGACCATCAGCGAGGTCTCTCCCGACTACGAGCCGTGGTTCGAGCCGCTCCTGCCCGAGCTGCCGGGGGAGGTCGAATCAGGAGTGTTCGCCCTCCAGGCCGGGATCGGCGGCGGGATCGTGGGATACGGACTCGGCGTCCTACGGACGCGCAGCAGACAGCGCCGGGAGAGCGCGGCGGGTGCGGCGACCACGTCGGCGGCGGCCACGGGTCCGACCGGGCACTGACCGACCGAGCACCAGGTGAACCCACTCGAACTCGCGGCCTCCCACAACCGCTGGTCGGACCTCCCGGTGGCCGAGAAGCTGCTGCTCTTCGGCGGTCTGCTGGTGGCGGCACTGCTCGTGCCGCCACCGGGGGGCCACGTGGCGATCCTGGCCGTCTGCTGCTACTGCGCACTTGCGCTGGCCCGCGTCCCCGCCAGGATCTACCTCGCGGCGTTGCTCGCCCCCGTCGCGTTTCTGGTCCTGGGAACCGGACCCCTCGTCCTGGACCTGGTGGACTGGCGACTCGTGGTGGATCCGGGCGGGGTCGACACCGCGTGGCGGACGGTGAGCAGGGCGATCGCCGCGACGGCCGCCACCATCACCTTGGCGTGCACCACGCCCGTCGCCGACCTCCTGGCCGCCGGCCGGCGGGCCGGGCTGCCCGCCCCGCTGGCTCACGTCGTGGACACCACCTACCGGCTCATCGGCCTGCTCATCGACTCCGCCCGTACGCTGCGGCATTCCCACGACCTCAGGCTCGGACACCGCACCGCCCGGGCCGCGATCACCTCTGTCGGGACGCAGTTCGCCTCGGTCTTCGTCCTGTCCGTCAGGCGGGCACGGGCGATCGACGACGCCATGTCCATGCGCGCCGAGCGCGGCCAGACCGCGGTGCTCGCCGAGGCGGCCCCGGTCTCGGCGGCCCGCCTGCTCGTCATCTGTCTGGTTCTCGTGTCCGTCTCGATACTGGGGGTCCTCACGTGACCGTCCTCGCGCTGCGCGGTGCCCGGTTCTCCTACCGGCGACTCGACGCCCACGGCGGCCACACCCACACCGTGCTCGACGGCGCCGACCTGACGATCCCCGCCGGGGCGAAGCTGGCGCTCCTCGGCGGTAACGGCAGTGGCAAGACCACGCTGATGCGGCTGCTCGTGGGCCTGAACCGCCTCGAGGCGGGGGAGCTGGAGCTCGACGGCGAGCGGATCCGGGACCGCCGCGCCGACCGCACCCGCCTGCGGCAGTCGGTGCAGATGGTGCTCCAGGAACCCGACGACCAGATCTTCGCCACGACCGTGCGGGCCGACGTCTCCTTCGGCCCGGTGAACCTCGGAGTGGATCGCGCCGAGGTGGCCCGCCGGGTCGACGAGGCCTTGTCGGCGCTGGCGATCACCGAGCTCGCCGACCGCGTCCCCCACCACCTGTCCTTCGGGCAGCGCAAGAGGGTGGCCCTGGCGGGAGCGCTGGCGATGCGGCCCCGCGTCCTGCTCCTCGACGAGCCGACGGCCGGGCTCGACGCGCTCTCCTGTGAGGAGTTGCTGGCGGCGCTGGAGTCACTTCGCGCCGCGGGGGCCGCGATCCTCATGGCCACGCACGATGTCGATCTCGCCTGGGCCTGGGCGGACGACGCGGTGGTGCTCTCGGGCGGAGCGCTGACCCGCGGCCCCGTCCACGGCGTGCTGCAGGACGAGGGGCTCCTCGCCGCGGCCCGGCTCACCACTCCGTGGGGGGCCGCCGTGTCACGCCGGCTGGGCCGGACTGTGGTGCGGCCGGGAGAGGTCTGATCGCGTCCGCGACCAGCAGGGCACTCGCCCGCCTTCCGGATGTGGCCGGTGCCAGCGGTGGCGCAGGACCCGGGCGCACACCATGATGGCACCGTGTGCCGCTATGGCGGACAGCGTCAGCAGGATGTGAGTTCTCAGAAACGAAGAGTAGTGCGGGGTCGGGTGACACGTCGATGCGCATCCCTCCCTTGTTCGGCCGCGCGGCGGCAGCGTCTCCCGGTGACGTGGCTCGGGCCACGTTCTTCTCGACGTGTACGGCAGTGGGTGAGACACCTTGGAGAGGAATAAGGGGTGGGAGTGACTTCGGCAATCGAAGGATACGAGGAAATACGATGGTCCCAGGTGGAAGACAGCTTCTTCGTCGGTAGTTTCCGCGGGAACTTCGTGGGGTACATCGACCAGAATTCTGACGGCAGTTTCACCTGCTACGACAGGATGTCGAGACCGCACGGCGAGTCCGGTTCGCTGGACGAGGCGATCTCCAGCCTGAATGATCTGTACTTCTCCGATGCGAGCGAGGGAGAGCCGAATGTCGCTGGACGCTGAGTCCCCCACGTCGCCCGGTGCCGGACAGCTGAAGTATCTCGTGTACACGAGCGTGCCTGTGCGGAAGATGCTGCCGGGCGACCTGGAGTCCATTCTTTTCACCTCCAGGGAACGCAATCGTGCCGCCGGGATCACCGGTGTCCTCCTGTTCAGGAACAACTGCTTCATCCAGTTCCTCGAAGGCCCCCCGGCCGCGATCGACGAGTTGATGACGCGCATCGCCGCTGATGACAGGCACAGTCGTGTCCGGGTCCTGCTGACGGAACCTGCGGCCGAACGCAGCTTCGCCGACTGGAAGATGGGCTTCGGCATCCCCAAGGAGACGCGGTCGAGCGGGGTCGACGGCGTGCGGGACAGCTTCAACGACCTCACCGGCGGGTCGAGCTACGACGTCGTCCGTCGGGCCGCCGAGGACTTCTCGATCTGGTTCAAGGTCAAGGAGCGCTCGATCTCGACCACCGCCTGAGCGCCGACCGTTCTACACCCGGGCGACGGGCACGCCGGCGCGCAGGATGCGATGCGCCCCGCAGTGGCAGGACTCGTAGGCCACGGTGCCCTCGCTGGTCGGGTGGGACGAGCGGCGACGCCAGTCGTGCTGATGCCGGCCCGGGTCCGCAGGCTGCGGAATGGGGACGCCGTGATCGCGGTGGAGGTCGGTGGGTGAACAGGCTGATGTGGTCATGCGCTGACTGTGGTGCAATGGGTCAGTGCAGTTCAACCATGGCAATATGGTCGGCCCGACCCTCGCGGCGGAGTTGGCCTCGCTCGCCGCGCGGTCGTGGGACGCCGATGTGGCCGTCGGCGTGCTCCGCGCCCACGGCGTCCGCAGGCCCGATCTCGACGAGGCGGAGTCGAAGCGCCTACGGGAGTGGGCGTCGCGGCTGAGGGCACCGTTCTCGGCGCCGGACGTGGACTCCACGTGCGGCGCGATCAACGAGCTGCTGGAATCGGCCGCGTCGAGGCCGTCCCTGAGCACGCACGACGGGCACAAGCCCCACCTGCACTTCGCGGCCGACGGCGACGACGTGGTCGAGCGCGTCAGGGCCATCACCGCAGGCGGTCTGGCGATCTTCGCCGTCGAGTCGGAGGGCGGCCGTCTGGGGGCCTGTCTCCGCGCGGGGTGTCCCGAGGTGTTCGTCGACACCAGCCGGAACGGCGGGCGGCGCTACTGCAGCGCTCGGTGCGGTAACCACGACGCCGTCCAGCGGCACCGGGCCCCCGGCCGTCGTCGCGGGTGACGCGGGGGGTGTCGGACGGCCCCGAGATCGGGGATCATGTGTCGATGGAGACGCGAGACGAGCCCTGGCCGGCCCTGCCCCTGGAGTCGTGGATCGACACCAGGGACACCCTCCACCTGTGGACCCAGATCGTCGGGAAGACACGCATGGCCCTCGGGCCGGAGATCAACCACTGGTGGGGCATCCCGCTGTATGTGGACGCGCGGGGGCTCACCACGTCTTTGATGGTCGCCGGGCACCGCGGCCTGGAGATCCGCTTCGACTTCGTCAACCACGAACTGCTGATCCTCGTCACCGACGGCAGCACCCGCCGGATGGCGCTCGAACCGCGGACCGTCGCCGATTTCTACGCCGAGTACACCGGCCACCTCGGTGCCCTCGGGTTCGACGTGCCGATCGTCGGGACCCCGGTCGAACTGCCCGAGGTGATCCCGTTCGCCGAGGACACCACGCACGCGTCGTACGACGCCGACGCCGTGACCCGCTTCTGGAGGTCCCTGGTCAGCGCGCACGGAGTCTTCTCGACGTTCCGCGGTGGGTTCCGTGGGAAGTGCTCGCCCGTCCACTTCTTCTGGGGTGCGTTCGATCTGGCCGTCACCCGGTTCTCCGGACGCTCCGCCCCCGAGCATCCCGGCGGCGTCCCGAACTGCCCTGACCGGGTCATGCACGAGGCCTACAGCGACGAGGTGTCGAGCGCAGGGTATTGGCCGGGTGGCGCGGAGGAGGGCATCTTCTACGCGTACGCCTATCCCCACCCGGTGGGGTACGACACCCATCCGGCGGTCGAGGGCCCCGCGTACTGGGACGCCGAGTTGGGCGAATACGTGCTGCCGTACCACCTCGTGCGACAGGCGCCGGATCCCGACGCCCTGGTCCTGAGGTTCCTCGAGGAGACCCATCGCGCGGCGGAGGAGACGGCGGGCTGGGACCGGGTCCGGCCTCCCCGGTAGTTCGTCGGCGGGGGAGCGTCCGTCACCGCCGCGACGTGCACCCGCGCCGTGTGCGGCTCGTCGATCGTTGACCGGCCGCGTCTGTCGACGTACGCTGACTGAACATTCAGTCAGCCACAGGAGGCGGCCGCCATGCCCCACGAGGACCCGGCCCGTAGTGGGGCCGATCAAGGCAGGACCGAGCAGGGTGGAACCGAGCGAAGCGGAGTCGACCGCATCCTCGACGCGGCGATCTCCAGGTTCGGCGCGCACGGCGTCACGGGGACGAGCCTCAAGACCATCGCCGCCGAGGCTGGGGTGTCGCAGGCACTGATCCTCCACCACTTCGGGAGCAAGGACCGACTGCACCGGGCCTGCGACGAGCACGTGGTGCGGCTGGTGCGGCAGGGCAAGGAGTCCGCGATGGGTCAGGACCCGCAGCTGGACCCGCTCCAGTCGCTGCGGCAGATCGAGGACAGCCGCCCGCTGCTGCGCTACCTGGCCCGCACCCTCTCGGAGGGCGGCGATCACATCGCTCACCTCATCGACGAGATGGTCGCCGACGCAGAGGCCTACACCGGGGCCGCCGTCGAGGCCGGTCTCATCAAGCCCAGCGCCCATCCGCGCGAACGAGTCGTCGTGTTGACGCTCTGGTCACTGGGGTCGCTGGTCCTGCACGAGCACATGAACCGACTGCTCGGCGTGGACTTCCTCGACACAGAGGCTCCGCCGGAGAATCTCGCCCCCTACATGCTCCCGGTCGTGGAGCTGTTCACCCAGGGCCTGTTCGAGCCCGGCACCATCGACCGGTTCGCCGACGCCTTCGACACCTCTGACGACCCCCGGAAGGAGCAGTGAGCACCATGGACGACGTCGTGATCTCGGCGAGAGGACTGGTCAAGACCTTCGGCACCACGCGCGCCCTCGACGGTCTGGACCTCGAGGTGGCCCGGGGGGAGGTGCACGGCTTCCTCGGCCCCAACGGCGCCGGCAAGTCCACCACGATGCGCGTCCTGCTGGGCCTGCTCCGGGCCGACGGCGGCACGGTCAGGCTGCTCGGCGGCGACCCGTGGACCGACGCCGTCGAGCTCCACCGCAGACTCGCGTACGTGCCCGGGGACGTGGAACTGTGGCCCACCCTCACCGGCGGCGAGGCGATCGATCTGCTCGCCCGGCTGCGCGGTCCGCTCGACCGGCGCCGTCGCGACGCGCTGTGCGAGCGCTTCGACCTGGACCCCACCAAGAAGGCCCGCACCTACTCCAAGGGCAATCGGCAGAAGGTGGCGCTGATCTCCGCCCTGACCTCCGAGGTGGACCTGCTCCTGCTCGACGAGCCCACCGCGGGCCTGGACCCCCTCATGGAGGTCGTGTTCCAGGAGGCGATCGGTGAGGTCAAGGCCGCCGGCCGCACGGTCCTGCTCTCCAGTCACATCCTCGCGCAGGTCGAGGCGCTGGCGGACCGCATCTCCATCGTGCGGCAGGGCCGCACCGTCGAGACCGGGAGCCTGGAGGAGTTGCGCCACATGACCCGCACCACGATGGACGCCCGCACGGACCGACCGGCGGACGATCTGCGGCGGGTCGAGGGTGTCCACGATGTGGAGATCGACGACGACGAGGTCCGCTTCCGGGTCGACGGGGACAGTGTCGACGAGGCCGTCCGTGTACTCGCCCCACTGGGCGTCCGCTCGCTGGTCGCCCATCCGCCGACCCTCGAGCAGCTGCTCATGCGCCACTACGGCGACGGTGCTGGGGCCGGAACGAGGGAGGCCGAGACAGTGGAGACCCGGCCCGCGGCGCGGGGGACCGCCCGATGACCGGCAGCGCGATGACCACAACGGCCACCGCCACCCGCGAGCCCCCGAACCCGGGGTCCGGTTCCCCGCTGGCCGGCACCGGTACCCTCGTCCGGTTCTCCCTGAGGCGGGACCGGATCAAGCTCCCGGCCTGGGTCGGCGGCCTGGGGCTGTTCGTGGTCTACATCGGCGCGGCCCTCCCGCAGCTGGCGCCGACGGAGGACGACCTGGCCGCGGTGGTGCCCCTGTTCACCCAGCCGGTGGGCCGGATGTTCACCGGCCCGGCCTTCGGCATGGACGCCCCCACCTTCGAGCGGTTCTTCGCCGCCGGCTACGCCCCGTACCTGTTCCTGCTCGCCGCGCTCATGAACATCATGCTGGTCACCCGGCACACCCGCGTCGAGGAGCAGACCGGCCGCGCCGAGCTGATCCGCGCGAGCGTCACCGGCCGGCACTCCGCCCTCACCGCCACGCTGATCGTCGCCGCGATCACCAACGCCCTCGCGTGCGTGGTGGTCGCGGGACTGGCGATCGCAGGAGGGTTCGCCCCCCTCGGCTCGGTGCTCATCGGGCTGGGCACCGCGCTCACGGGGATGGCGTTCGCCGGGATCGCGGCGGTGACCGCGCAGCTCAGCGCCTACTCGCGGGCGGCGGCGGGACTGGCCGGGCTGGTGCTCGGGGTCTCCTTCATCCTCCGGGCCCTCGGCGACATGGCGGCCGTCGGGGGGACCGCCCTGTCCTGGGCCTCGCCCCTCGGGTGGGCGGCCCAGACGGCCCCCTACGTGTACGACCGCTGGTGGCCGCTGCTCCCCCTCGTCGTCGTCGCCGTGGCCGGTTCTGCTGCCGCCTACGTCCTGCAGTCACGCCGCGACTTCGGGGCGAGCCTCCTCGCCCCCCGTCCCGGTCCCGCCCATGCCGGCCGGTTCCTCGGACGGCCGCTGGGCCTGGCCGCGCGGCTCCAGCGCGGCGCCCTGCTCGGGTGGGGCGCGGCCATCGTCATCCTGGGAACGGTCAACGGCGCGTTCACCGACGCCATGCTCGGTGCGAGCGGGGACATGCCGCAGGCGATGCAGGACATGTTCGGTGCCCGGGGCCTGGTCGACGGGTACGTGGCCTTCCTCGGGACGTTCGTCGCCGTCCTCACCGCCGCCTACGCGGTCTACGCGACGCAGTCCCTCCGGGACGAGGAGGGCAGGGGTCGCGCCGACCTGATCCTGGCCACGCCCGTCAGCCGGATCTCGTGGGTGGGCGCCCACCTCACCGTGGTGGCCTGCGGTGCGGTGCTCATCCTGGCGGCCACCGGGGGCTGCACGGCGCTCGCCGCCGCCGTCGTCACCGGGGACACCTCGCTCGTCGGTGGGGTCATCGGCGCGCACCTCGGTGCCACCCCGGCGGTCCTGCTGGTGCTGGGGGTCTGCGCGGTGCTCTACGGGTGGGCGCCCCGGTTGACGGCGCCCGTCGGCTGGGCGGTGGTCGCGCTGATGTTCCTGGTGAGTAACTTCGCGGAGCTGCTGGACTTCCCCGAGTGGCTGCGGTCGCTCTCGCCCCTGCACCATCTCGCCGCCGTCCCGGTGGAGGAGTTCGCCCCGTCGCCGTTCGTGCTGGTCCTCGTGATGGCCGGCGCGCTCGTTGCCGCGGGACTGGTGGGGTTCAGGCGTCGGCAGGTCTCGGGCTGAGTGCACGGCGCAGAGCGGTAGGGGTGTCCGTGACGAACACTGAGTTCCCCGATCGGGTTCGACAGCACGCATCCCCATGACGCCAGCGAGGCCCGAGGGCGCGCCGCCGCTGATGCCGTCCGGATTTCTCCAACTATAGTTGTGATACTCTAACTTTAGTTAGAGGAGGGGTGTGGACCATGCAGCTGAACAAGCCGTTCGCCACGGTGACGCCGACCCTGGACGGCGACGTGCTGGCGGTCCTGGCGAGCGCGGACGTCACGTTCACGGTCAGCCAGGTCCAGCGGATCCTCTCCACCGCGTCAGGGGAGGGCATCCGCAAGGTCCTCAACCGCCTCACTGCTCAGGGCGTGGTGCTCCACGACGAAGTGGGCCGGACCCACACCTACCGCCTCAACACCGAGCACCTCGCGACCGGGCCGATTATGGAGCTGTCACGGCTGAACTCCACGTTCCTCAGCCGCCTCGAACAGCACCTGGGCGAGTGGGGGACGGCACTGCGGTACGGCGCGGTGTTCGGATCGGCGGCGACGGGGCGCATGACGCTGGGTAGCGACATCGACCTGTTCCTGGTGCGCGCCACCGACTACGAGAACGACGTCTGGGAGCAGCGGGTGACTGAACTCGCCCGGCTGGTTACCGCGTGGACCGGCAACGAAGGCCGAATCGTCGAGTTCGCCGAGGACGAGTTCCGCGCTGCGGTCGACGCGGGTGAGCCCCTGCTCGATGACGTAAAACAGCAGGGCCTGACCGTCGCGGGGACACGGGCCTGGCTCATCTCGCAGCTGCGCTCGGCAAGGAGATCGTGATGGCGGGGCAGCGGAACTGCGATGCGGTGGTCACCGCGGGGCGCATGTCCAAGGCATCCGAGTTTCTCGACGCCGCGGATCATCTCGGGGAGGAGATGCCCAACGCCGCCGGGGACCTGTACGTTGACGCGGGCATTGCCGCCTCGGATGTCATGTGCTGCGTGCGGCTGGGCGTGCATTCCAACACCGGCAACCACAGTGAGGCCGTCGCCTTACTGAAGCGGGCGGACAGCGGATCCGAGCGACATCTGAACACCCTGCTCAACTTGAAGAACAAGGTTGCCTATACGCATCAGGACCTGAACGCCGCAGAGCTGAAGAAGATGAGCCGCGCGGCGGAGCACCTGGTCGAGGCTGCCAAGCACGCAGTGGCCGCCCGCGGGTAGTTCCCAGTTCGCTGCTTGCGTACGGCGTCGTCGCCAGTGGGCGGGGACCCGCTGGTGGGGTTCAGGCGTCGGCAGGTCTCGGGCTGACCGCGACCGAACCGGTCATTGATAGCCTCTGCGAGGTGACCAGGACTCGTGGACGGCCGCGGCGCAACCCCGGGTCGCCTACCGGACTCGGCAGTGAGCAGGACATCCTCCACGCCGCGGGAGAGCTGTTCGTCACCAGAGGCTTCGGCCGGACCAGCACCCGGGCCATCGCGGAGGGCGCGGGGTTGCAGCAGGCGAGCGTCTATCACTGGTTCGGGTCCAAGGACGACATTCTTCTGCGGCTGGTGCTCGGCACGGTCATCCCGTCCCACCGGATCGCCGACCGGCTGTTGGCCAGCGACGCCCCGGGGCACGTCCTGTTGTGGGCGCTGGCGTACGCCGATGCGGGGTTGCTGCACGAGGATCCGCAGAACCTGGGGGTCCTGTACTTCGATCCGGAGCTCGACGGCGACCAGTTCAGCGAGTTCCACGAGGTCAGGGACTCACTGCACGAGGCCTACCGGGTCCTGCTGGAGCGCACGACAGGGGAGGCCGCCACCGACGTCGACGTGGCGATGCTCGTCGGGCTGGTGGAGAACGTCATCACCTACCGGCGCCGGACCCGGTCGCCGATCCCGGACGACACCCCGGCCCGCGTCGCTGATGCGGCGCTCACGCTGGCACGGGTCCCCGACCTCCTCACCGACGAGACGCGGGCCCGGGGAATCGAGATTCTCGCTGCTCTCGATTCCCCGGGCCCGGGGTCTGACGACTGACGCCGCCGGCGACGGACGCCCCCGGGCGGGGTCATGCCCTGGCGGGTACCTCGACTTCCCGGTCAGCTGCCGGTTCGTCGACCGCGGGCGACGACATGTCCTTGCGGGTGGTGGCCCGGGTGTCGGTGGCGGCCACCGCCACGTAGACCACCAGTGACACGGCCGCGGCGAGGAACGTGGTCCAGCCGTCGACACTCGTGCTGACCATGTCGTTCGGGATGTACAGCAGAGTGTTGTCCACGCCGTAGATCGTCGGGGTGAGGACGAAGAACACGAGCCGCACGCCCAGTCCCAGCGCCGCCGAGATCACCAGCGCCCTCGTGCTGACCAGCCGGGTCCACAGGGAGAGCAGGAACGGCACCACGATGCTCGCGCACAGGAGATCGAAGGTCAGGGTGAGGAGGATCCCGGTGTGGTTGACCCGGAGTGCGACCACGACCCCGATGGCGGCGACGGGGACCATCGCCCACCGTGAGGCCTGGAGCGCGGTCAGGCGGAGCTTGCGCGTGTCGATCACGGTACCGACCACGATGGACGAGGTCGCGAGGAGAATTCCACTCACCGTGGTGAGCGAGGCCGCCAACAGGGCCGCGATGACGAGCATCGCGATCGGGGTCGGTACCAGTTCGGTGAGGAGCTGGAACAGGATCGGCGACTCGCTGGCGCTGTCCCCGAGCAGGCCCGCCCCGGCCACGGCGACCGCGGCCAGGGGGACACAGAGGACCACTGTTCCGCCGGCAGCGATCAGGCTCGCGCGCCTGGCGCCCCGGGCGGTCCGCGCCGAGGACACCCGCTGGATGAGGTCGATGGCCACCAGATTGCCGAAGCCCAGGGCGAAGAGCGTCGCCCAGTTGATCGCCGCGCCCGCCGCCGGGGCGGTCAGTTGCTCGAGATCCGAGATGCCGAGCCCCTCCGGCGCCGCGTAACCCGGGCCGAGGAACAGCCAGAGTGTCAGCCCCACGAACCCGACGGTCATGACGCCCATGAGGAACAGGCCCGTGTAGACGGACGCGAACATCCCGCCGACCATGGTGTAGGCGAGGATCGCCACGGTGACGAACACGATCGCGGCCCAGTAGGGCACCCCGATGAAGTGGTCCATCATGTGCCCCAGGGCGACGAGATTGCCCGCCATGAGGATGCCGAAGCTCGTGACCGTCAGGACCGCCGTCAGGATCTCACCGGTGCGTCCGAAGGTCTGTCGGAAATACTCGGGCAGGGAGTACAGCTCGCGCTCCCGGACCTTCTCGGCCACGAAGAGCCCCATCAGCAGGAACGAGGCGGCGAGGCCCAACGGCAATGCGGCGCCGGCCCAGAATCCGAAGCCGCCCGCGAGATCGGCCGCGCCGACGGTCGCGTTGGAATCGACCACCTGGGACATCAGGAGAACTGCGACGAGGGGAACGGTCAGTGTGCGCCCCGCGACGGCGAAGTTGCGGTTCTCACCCCGCACCCTCGTCGAGGACAACAGACCGAGGACGACGAGGAGGGCGACGGTGCCGCCGATGGCGAGATTGATCATCGTGACTCACCCACCAGTGCGCGCTCGCGACCGAGGGAGTACAGGGGGCGGGCACCCTCGGGGAGGGCGACCTCACCGTCCGCGATCCGCCTCCGCAGGTAGGCGAAGCTCTGCGCGGTCTGGGCGAACAGGTGCTCGCCGGAGTGCATCGGCTCGTATGCGGAGTCGTCCGAACCGGGGAAAGCCAGGGGAGCGACCACGGTGTCGTAGTCGACGGTGAAGAACAGCGGGTACGAGTACCGCTCCCGCGAGACCTTCCTGACCCGGTGGGACGTGGCGACGAACGCGCCATTGGTCCAGACCTCCAGCAGGTCCCCGATGTTCACGACGATCGCGTCCTCGCGGTAGGGGACCTCGATCCACTCTCCCCGGCCGTTCATCACCTCCAACCCGGGAGCGGTGGGCTTGAGCAGGGTCAACGCCTCGTAGTCGGTGTGCGCTCCGATCCCGGGGCGGTCCTCGGCGTCGGGGTTGTACGGGTAGTGGATCAGCCGCAACTGCGAGGGCGGCTGGGTCACCGACCCCAGGAACGTGTCGGGGTCGAGGTCGAGGTACCGGGCGAATGCCGCGAGGAGCCGCGACCCGAGGGTGAACACCTCGTCGTAGTAGGTCGTCACCGCCTCTCTGAACCCCGGCAGGTCGGGCCACTGGTTCGGTCCGAGCAGCGGGTTTCCGGCCACATACTCCGGGTGGTCGGCCGGCAGATCGATGGACAGGTCGAAGGCCTCCTTGAGGTCGGGGGTGGCGCCGGCGAAGACCTCCTCCCCGACCGGGACGTACCCGCGGTGGTTGGTGGAATTGCCGATGTACACCTCGTGCTTGACGGGGTCGGGCTGGGCGAAGAAGCGCTGCGCGGCCTCGTGCATGGCACCGAACGTCTCGTCGGCCACGCCGTGGTTGACGATGAGGAGGAAGCCGACGCCTCGGGCGGCCTCGCCGAGTCGGTCGACGCACTCCGCTGAGGGCCCGCCGGGATCGGCGAGCGTGGACACATCGATGACCGGGATCGACTCGAAGTCGGTCGTGGGACGGTGGGGGTCAGTCATTCTCTGCTCCTGGGTGGGTCGGGCGGGACGCGCGGGTCGGGTGGACGGGGTCGAAGTTCGTGGGTGGACCGGAGTGCTCGCCGGCCCGCCAGGAGAGGACGAAGCGGCCGTCCGATTCGGGCGAGAGAGAGAAGAGAGGAGGCTCGGGCCCCGACCACGACGAGTACCGCGCGAGCCAGCCCTGAGCGGTCCGTGACCCGATGTGCACCGACGACGGCCGGCCCCCCGCCGCGTCGGCGCCGAGCGCGAGCCCGAAGCGGTCGCCGACGCAGACGACGAGCGCCTCGGTGCCCTGCGCGTCGACCCCCCTGGCCTCCCACACCGGGCCGGGCTCGTCGGGGCACCGCTGCCAGAGTTCGACGTAGTCGAGATCCCGACCCGCCTCGAGCAGGCCCCACCCCGGCACGTCGAAGAGTCGGCCGATATCGGCGGACCCGAAGGCCTCCCCTGCGGCGATGGCGTGGACCCACTCGAACTCACCGGTGGCGGCGTCCGTGCAGTCGAGCTGGCCGGCGAAACCCATATGGAAGTGCTTCGCGCCCGAGGCCTCGGTGGAGAACCTGGCATCGCAGAACAGCCGGTTCCCCTGGATCCAGACGACGTCGGAGCACTGGTCGGGGGCGGCGTCGCGGGAGTGGAACAGGCGACGCCGGTAGGCCGCAGGAGCGGGGCGCAGTGCGGGTTCCATATGACTCCTTCAAAT
This sequence comes from Dietzia sp. 2505, assembly GCF_040546785.1. Lineage (NCBI taxonomy): Bacteria > Bacillati > Actinomycetota > Actinomycetes > Mycobacteriales > Dietziaceae > Dietzia > Dietzia sp. 2505. Next base: position 354,253 of record NZ_JBEPON010000003.1, read on the forward strand.
CGATCATTCGATCGGAATTAGTCAAACGGCGTTGCGTTGCGACGCTGTTACGTGGGCGTCAAAGGCTGAGAAATTGGCCGAGCCGTGGCGGTGGGGGACGTGTCGGGGCAGCCGTCGTCGACACGCCGCGTGGGGCACCCGGGCCCCCGTATGGTGACGCCATGAACCTGCTCCTGCTGTCCCTCGGCGTGGGCGCCGTCCCCGACTTCATCGCCGAGCACGTCAACCGGCCCGCACCCGCGGTGCGCATCGGTTACCTGAACGACGCCGCCAGCCCCTACGCGGGAGCCGGGTTCGTGGCGGCAGAGCGCGATCAGCTCTCGAGTCTGGGTTACGTGCTGACCGACATCACCGTTGCAGGGATCGACGATGCGGGCGAGTTCACCGGCCTCCTCGACGGTGTCGACGCGTTGTACGTCGCTGGCGGCAACACTTTCGTCCTCCTGGCGGCACTGCGTCGTCACGGTGCGGATGCGGTCCTCGTCGAGCGGGTACGGGCGGGACTGCCCTACATCGGGTCGAGCGCCGGATCGGTCATCACCGGACCCAGCATCGAACCGGTCAGCCTGATGGACGACCCCTCCGCCGCGCCCGAGCTCACCGACCACGGCGGCCTCGGTCTGGTCGACACCGTGGTGATACCCCACGCGGACGGCGCGCTCCCGCCCTACCCGCCCGAGCTCATCGCGCGGCTCGTGGAGACCTACGGGAGCACCTACCCGCTGACTCTGGTGAACGACGATCAGGCGCTGCTAGTGGAGAACGAGACGGCACGGCTGATCAGTTCGCGCTGACCTGAGGCCGGAGTTGATCCGCCCTCGACACTGGTAGTGGCTACGATCGCTGATGGCTCGTGGTGCACTGCGCCCGACCGCCGATCCGACTTCCACAACCCCACGGCGATCTCTCCGCCACAGAGGACGACCATGCGCATCCCGATTCTCGGTCGCATCCGCGATCGCCGCCGGTATCACCCCGATCTCCGCCTCGCCTCAGTGGTGCTGCCCCCGCGCCTCGTGGGACCGCGGACCCTGCCGGCGGTGCAGAGGATCGGGACACTGCTCCCAGGACTGCGGGGAACGGAGATCCACGAACTCGACTCGGGCGCGACGGTGCGGGTCTTCCGTCCCACAGGTGGCCAGTCGTCATCCTCGGCAGGCCTTGTATGGATCCACGGCGGTGGATACCTCGTCGGCTCTGCGGCGCAGGATGACGTGCTCTGCCGGGCTTTCGCGCGGAGAACCGGTGCGACCGTCGTGTCGGTCGACTATCGATTGGCGCCGCAACACCCATTCCCGGCGGCGCTCGACGACTGTCACGCGGCACTCGGATGGCTTGCCGCTCAACCCGGTATCGACACACGCCGGATCGCCGTCGGCGGCGCGAGCGCCGGCGGTGGGCTCGCAGCCGCGCTGGCGATCCGGGCCCGGGATGAGGGCCCCGTCGTCCCGGTACTGCAACTGCTCGCGTACCCGATGTTGGACGACCGGACCGACACCCGCGACCGGCGACACCGACTGTGGGACGCACGATCGAACCGGTTCGGCTGGACGAGCTACCTGGGCGGGGCCGACCCGTCCACGGCCTCTCCGGCCCGCCACCCTGATCTGACCGGGGTTGCTCCGGCGTGGATCGGCGTCGGCACGGTGGATCTGTTCTTCGAGGAGGACAAGGTGTACGCGGATCGACTCGAGCGAGCGGGAGTGCCCTGCGAGTTCCTCCCGGTTCCGGGCGCGTTCCACGGTTTCGACCTGGTCGTCACCCGCGCCGGGGTCAGTAAGGACTTCTTCCGGGCGCAGTGCGATGCGCTACGGGAGGCCTTCGACAAGTGACTGGGCCGTGGCTCAGCCGTGGGGTCAGCCGTGGCCTCGGATCCGGCCAGGTGGACCCCGGATATGACGCCGCCGGCGACTGAGGGCATTGATCACCGCAGCACGGCGACCGGGTGCTAACTTTCTTTCATCATCGGCCCCGGGGCCACACCCTCAGAGAGCGGAATCAGGAATGTCAGCACAGGGGTTCCACATCGGGAGGGCACTGGGAGCTCTCGTCGCTGTACTCGCCGTCGTGTTCTCCATCGCGGCGTACACCGCGGGCTCGGCCGAGGCGCAGAGCGTCACGGGGAGCCTGGGGTCGAGCGCGTCCGCCGGGAGCGGGTCGTCCCCGGGCGCCCCGGACGAGGTGACCCCGTTGAGGGTGAGCGCGGGAGACTCCCACGCGTGCGCGGTGACGCCCGATGACACCGTGAGGTGCTGGGGGAAGAATTCATACGGGCTACTCGGGGGCGGATACAACGTCCCCCCCGGCACCTCCGTGCAGGTGGACGGGCTCACGGACGTGACTGCCGTCAGTGCGGGCACGGACTTCACGTGCGCGTTGACGCGGGCGGGTGGCGTCACGTGCTGGGGCGCCAACTTCCACGGTCAACTCGGCGACGGCACCACTGACACCCGGGTGAGTCCCGTTCCCGTGCAGGGGTTGGGGAGGGTGACCGCGATCAGTACGGGCCACGGCCACAGCTGCGCTCTCCTGGCCAGTCGGACCGTCTCGTGCTGGGGCGTGAACAACCAGGGTCAGCTGGGCGACGGCACCACCGTGAACCGGCTCGGTCCGGTGCCCGTGGAGGGGCTGCGCGATGTCACAGCCCTCAGCTCCGGCGCCCTCCACACCTGCGCGCGCATGGAGAGCGGGACCGTCAGCTGCTGGGGTCGCAACGGGGAGAGACAGCTGGGCGACGGGACGAACGAGAACCGGTTCAGTCCGGTGCCCGTGGTCGGTCTGAGTGATGTGGCCACGATCGGCGCCGGGGTCAATCACACGTGCGCGGTGCTGACGGACGGCACCGCCCGGTGCTGGGGATACAACTGGAACGGACAGCTGGGTGACGGGAGCTTCACCGACGGCAGGGTGCCCGTGATCGTCGCAGGGCTGACCGACGCGGTCGAGGTGACCGGTGGTTCGAGTCACTCGTGCGCTGTCCTGAAGGGCGGTACGGCCCGGTGCTGGGGTGCAAACTTCCTGGGGCACCTGGGCGACGGCACGACCAACGACAGCCCGGTTCCGGTGAGTGTTGTCGGTCTGGCGGGTGCGACCGGTATCAGCACGCGATCCAACTTCACGTGCGCCGCGGTGGAGAACACCGCGGTCCGATGCTGGGGGTACAACGACCTCGGGCAACTGGGAGACGGATCGACCACCACCAGGACGACACCGGTCGAGGTTCAGGGGTTCACCTCCTCGCCGTGAGGACGTGGAGGGACTCGTCGAGCGCGTCCGCGGCCCACGGAATGTCAGAGCGGGTGAAAGGCAACGGCGGGCGTAATTTGAGCACGTTGCCGTAGGGGCCCGCGACCGAGGTCAGGACCCCGCGGGCCTTGAGTTCCTCAAGCATGTCAAGTGCCAGGGCGTGGTCCGGCTCGCGCGTGGCGGGGTCAATGACCAGTTCGAAACCGATGAACAGGCCTGCGCCGCGGACGTCGCCGACCTGGTGGTGACGCTCGCCGACCTGCCGGAAGGCGTCGAGCGCCTCGGCGCCGACAGTCCTGGCGTGCTCCTGCAGCCCCTCGCGCTCGATGACGTCGAGGACGGCCTGCGCGGCGGCCATGGAGACCGGGTTCCCTCCGAACGTGTTGAAGTACGGCAGCGATCCGCTGAACGCCTCGAGCACCTCGGACCTCGCGAGGACACCGGCCACCGGGATCCCGTTGCCCATCGGTTTGCCCGTGGTGATGATGTCCGGGGTGACCCCGTGGTTGGCGAATCCCCAGAAGTGGTCGCCGGTCCGCGCGAACCCCGGTTGGACCTCGTCGGCGATGAAGATCCCGCCGGCACCGTGGACCACATCGATGGCCTCGGCCAGGTAGTCGCCGGGCAGCACCCCGTCGGACGAGAAGATGGAGTCCGCGATGAACCCGGCGAACGTGACCCCGGCCTCGGTCATGTCGGCGATGGTCTCGCGGATTCGACGCGCGAACCACGCCCCGATATCGGCTTCCCCCGTGCGGTACGCGTCCGGTGCCTCGATGAGCCATACGTCGCTGCCGACCGGCTGGCCTGCGCCGAGTGCGGGGGAGACACCGGAGGAGAGCTCGGAATTGCCGTGGTAGGCCTCGGTGGTGGCGATCAACCCGGTCCCACCGGAGAACGACTTGGCGACCCTCAGCGCGAGGTCATTGGCCTCCGACCCCGTGCACACGTACATCGCCTTGTACGCCATCGGATCCATGTAGTCCGGAAGCGTGTTCCGGAAGCTGTCGGTGTAATCGAGGATCCGCTCATGGATGTACCGAGTGTGCGTGTTGAGCTGCTTCATCTGGGTGTGGACGGCCTCCACCACCGCGGGGTGTGCGTGACCGATGCTGGCCACGTTGTTGTACATGTCCAGGTACTTCGTGCCGTTGGCGTCCCAGAGGTACTGGCCCTCGCCCCGGACCAGGTGGACGGGGTTGCGGTAGAAGAGTCGATAGGACCCTCCCAGCAACTCATCGCGTCGATCGGTCAGTTTGCGGGTGTCCATATCGAGCCGATCGGCGTGTTCCGAGCGGAACGAGTTGGCGTCCATGATCGTCGATCGTGCTGCCATTGCGAGTGCCTCATCTCGAGTGGGGATGTCGTGTGTGATGGTTGCAGGGCCACTCAGCGTTCTCTATCCGCCAACTGACGGATTCTCGCTGGTGACGGTCCTGAGATCGACGGTGGCGCGATGTCATGGGCCGTCTTGCCGTCGAGCGAACTCCAGCTCTCGTCGGTCAGGTCGGGGCTGATCTGCTCGTGGCACCGGACCCCGATGGTCCGGAGTCCCGCGGACCGGGCGGCAGTCAGGCCCCGCCGCGAGTCCTCGACACCCACGGCGTCGGACGGGTCGACCCCCAGCAGACGGCAGGCCTCCAGATAGACGTCGGGCGCCGGTTTGCCGGCGGCCACCTCGTCGCCGCACACGGTGGCGTCGAAAACCGGCGCCCCGGGCGTCGCGCGGAGTTGCTCCACGGACTCGCGGAAGGCCATCGTGGCGAGCCCGATACGGTAGTCAGCAGCCCGCAACGACGAGATGAACTCCACCGCCCCCGGGAGCCATGGCACATCGGATCCGAGTCGTGCGGTCACCTCTGCTGCGATCCGGGCGGTGAGCGTGTGCGCCGGTACCCCGACACCGAGCCGCTGTAACAGCGCCGCCTGATCGGTGAGGGACATTCCCACCGACGCCGTGTCCTCGGCCTCGGTCCAGTGTCGACCGGCCTCCCGGGCGATGTTCCGACACGCGTCGTGGTAGTACGGTTCGGAGTCGATCAACGTCCCGTCGAGGTCAAAGACGACGGCGCGTACTGCGTGACTCATGCTCATGAGGCGATCCCGCCTGTACGGGGGGCGGCTGCTCCGGAGACCCCGGCCGATCGACGTCCCCGGTAGTAGCCGGTGTCGAGTGGTCTGTCGGGAAACGGGAAGGTCGGCCAGCGCATCTCCATCGGCCGGCGGGCCTCGAGCCACTGCGCCAGGGCGAGCACCCGCTCGTCGTCGAACCGGCGACCCCAGATCTGCACGCCTATCGGATGGCCGTCGGCGGCCCCGAACGCCACGGTGGCACACGGTTGTCCGGTCTGGTTTCCCCAACAGGTCCACGAGCAGTGGGCGAGCGGACGGCCCTCGTCGAGACCGACCATCTCCGCGCTGTAGCCCACTCCGGGAAGCGTGGGCGAGACGACGATGTCGAAATCGGAGAGACGGTCGTACACCCGGGTCGCGCTGGCCTGGACGTGGTGGAGGTCCCGGGCGTATTGCGTCGCGCCCAGGGAACCGGCATCGGCACACCAGTCGGCGATCGCGGGGAGCACCGCCTCGCGCAGATGCCCCGGGATCCCCTCCCATTCCGTGCGGGCGCGGACCTGGAAGATCCTGTCCAGTGGCGCGTACGGATCCTCGTCGAACACCGGCGGGACCTCGGTCACGACTGCCCCGGCGTCGCGGAGGGCCGCGGCGGCGTCCAGCACTACCGCCGCGACGTCCGGATGGAGGGCCTCTCCGTAACCGAGGTCGAGCAGGAGACCGACCCGCAGATCACGCAGATCGGTATCGCCCGGTAGGGGAGGCACGCCGACGGGCGACCCGGGAAGACTCGAGCTGTCGCGCGGATCCGGTCTGGCGATCACGGTGTACAGCTCCGCTCCCTCTTTCGCCGAGCGGGCCATCGGACCGGGAGAGCGCACCGTACTCGGGGCGAGGTGGGCGATCCGTCCCTGAGTCGGTTTCAGTGCGAACAGGCCGCAGTGACTGGCGGGGATTCTCACGGACCCGGCGATGTCGGTGCCGATCCCGGCCACTCCTATGCCGGCGGCGAGTGTGGCCCCGGCCCCCGAGCTGGAACCCCCGGGGCTGGTCGAGAGGTTCCAGGGGTTCCGGACGATCCCGTACAGGGAGCTCACACCCGAGGCGGACATACCGAAATCGGGCATTGTCGTCTTGGCGAAGACCACCGCGCCGCTCTCCTTGAGCCGCGCTGCCGGCGGGGAGTCGGTGGTCGCGACCGGGACGTCGACGTGCCCGCGCGATCCGTGCCGCCACGGGGTGCCGACCGCGTTGATGCTGTCCTTGATCGAGACGGGGAGCCCGTCGATCAGGCTCAGCGGTCGTCCCGCTCGCCAGCGCTCGCCGGAGGCCGCGGCCTGCCTCTCGGCCTCCGCTCCGTTCAGATGGGCGATTCCGTTGATGCTTCCGTTGACCTCGGCAATCCTCTCCAGGGTGTGCTCCAGGACATCCAGTGGAGTGATCGCGCCGTCCATGAATCCCCGTCGTAGTTCGGCGGATGTTCGTGTGGTCAGCGATTTCTCGTGCATGAGCACTTCGTGCGACATCGGGTAGGTCCTGTCTTCGAGTGGGTCCGCCGCCTGCGGGGTGGGCTCAGCGGAGGTCGTGCCGGACGAGCCGGGAGAGGACAGCGGTCAACGCGCGCAGGCCCTTGACCATGTCGGCGTCGCTGGAGAACTCCCGTTCGCAGTGCGAGGCGCCGTCCTTGGAGGGGAGGAACAGCATGACCGTGGGATGCCGCTGGTTCATCGCGACCGAGTCATGGCCGATGAGGGTGTCCATGAGCAACACGCTGAGGCCCTCGGATTCGGCTGCTTCCCGCGCCAACCGGACACCCGCGGCCGAGAACTCCCTGCGCGGACGGAGCACGAACTCGTCGATCTCGATGTCGGCGGCATGCTCGGCCGCGAGCTCGGTGAGCCGGCGGGTGATCTCCGCTCGCGCGTTCGCGACGTCGGAGTGGTGTCTGCCGCGGATGTCGAGGATCAGATCCACTCGACTGGCTATGACGCTCGGGGTGTTGGGGGTCACGTCGAATTGCGCGACCGACGAGAGGAAGTCCGAGGCCGCGTAGTCCCCCGCGAGGTCGTTGACCAGGGAGACGATCTTCGCGGCCGGCAGCAGTGCGTCCTTGCGATAGGCCAGCAGCGTGCCGGCGTGGGACTGTTCGCCGATCACCCGGATGCGCAGCTTCTGGGCTGTCCAGTTGCCGCGGACCACACCGATGTCGATCCCGGACTCCTCGAGGCGACGGCCCTGCTCGATGTGGATCTCACCGTAGGCCGCGACGTCCAGGTCCAGGGCCTCGCCGAGGCGTCCGGTGGCCTCGAGTGCGTCGGCGACGCTGACTCCGTCCTGATCGGTCGTTGACAGGGCCGTGTGGACGTCGATCGCTCCGGTGAATACCGACGAGCCCATGATCGACGGACCGAACCGTGACCCCTCCTCGTTGAACCAGTCCACTACCGCGAGGTTGAAGGCGGGGTGGAGTTCGCCGCGATCCACGGCGGACCTCACCGCGCTCGCGGCGTGGAGAGCGGCGACGACCCCGTACGGACCGTCGAACCGGCCCCCTCGGGGTTGGCTGTCGGTGTGCGATCCGACGAGCACGAAGGGGGCGCCCGGCACCAGCTCGAGCAAAGCGAAGATGTTGCCGATGCGGTCGGTGCGGACGGTGAATCCGGCGCTCTCGGCGAGCTCCTGGAACCAGTCGCGGACCCGACCGTGATCGGGTGTACCGGCCTGGCGATCGAGCCCCCCGCCGGGGGTCGCGCCGAAGGCGGTGCTCGCGTGGAAGTCGGCGAGGAATCCCCGGGGGTCGAGGAATCGTGTCGCCGGGACACTCCGCGCGGCGATCGCGCCCCCTGCCGTGGCGCCGCGGTCCGACGCCATCACAGTGCCCCGAGCCACTGGGACCACCGGGGATCGTTCATCTGGCCCCGCGCCCGGAACAGCTTCAGTACCCCGTATTTGTGGTAGTCGAAATCCCAGGTGCTGTTCAGCTGGTGATTGACGCAGCCCCAGAGTCCCCACTTGAGGTCCGCGATGAACCGGCACACCTGTACGCGCGCGACCGTGCTCCACCCGGTGTGCCCGTAGGCCTCCTCGATGCACCTCAGTGACGTCGGCTCGTCGTAGAAGAACTCGGCGAGGATCAGCGCGAGGTCGTAGGCACGGTCGTTGTTCGAGGCGAACTCGAAGTCGACGAGCTTCATCGGCCCGCCCTCGGCGACGAGAAAGTTGCCGGGCATCGGATCGTTGTGGCAGGGGACGATGTCCAACCCGGACGCGTGGAGAGCGGCCCTGGCACGCGTGTACTCGCGGACGAGTGTGTGGGCGAAGTCGGGAAGCCGCACCTGCAGGCTCCGGGCCTGCTCGAGGTGCTCGTCGACGAGGTCGAACATCGTCTTGGTCAACGGCAGTGCCGGGATGGTGTGGAACCTGTCGTAGAGCCCCAGGACGTCCCTGGTGGTGTCCCAGCTCTTCATGTCACCGTTCGTGCAGGCCCGGTAGCCATCGAGGAACTCCGAGATCTCGGTTCCGGTGCCGCTGTCGAAATGCGCCACCCGGGGGCTGATGCCCATCGCGCCGGCCCGCTCGGCGGCGACGTTCGCGACCTGCCGGTCGATGAAGGCGTCGGTGCCGTCGCCGGGCACTTTGAGGAAGTACCGGACGTCGTCACCTCCGACGTGGACCAGCCAGTTGCTGTTCTGCAGGCCGCCCACCACCGGTTCGTAAGAGACGTCGCGGCCCGTCCACTCGGCCACGTGGCGGATGTGCCTCTCCGCTTCGTGCTCGGCGGGCGTACTGGCGTCTCCGAGGGTCGTCGTGGTCATCGCGCCATCCTCACGTGGTCGTCGGTCGTGCGGGAGGTCAGTGCGGCGCGGGCGCGCAGGAACATCCAGTCCGAGAACTTGGAGTACTCCTGGGTGCCCGGGTCGAGGCTGTCGGCCAGTACGCCCACGAGGGCCGCGCGGTAGGCCTCGGCCACGCTGTAGAGACGGGCCCGAGCGTAGAGGCCCTCGTCGAATGTTCCCCAGGCCTCCTCGAAGAGCTCCCGGCCGTCGTACTCGGAGTACGAGAACTCGAGGAGGACGGAGCCGATGTCCTGGAGCGGGTCGGTGAGCGCGGCCCAGTCGAAGTCAAGGAGCAGGGTGGGCTGACCGTCCGATCCGAGTGCGACGTTCGAACAGTTGGCGTCGCCGTGGACGGGTACTGCGTCGAACCCGAGCGCCGACACCCGGTCTCCGATCTCCACGATCAGAGCGTGCATCCACCCGATGTCGCCCGGGAGCACGGCATCCAGGGGTGCGATCCGGTCGTGGAGGGCCCGGATGTCGTCGAAGACGGTGGCCTGACGGAGTCCGGGGTCGTCGATCGCCCGGAACCGGCTGCGGGTCTCGAAGTAGTCGGCGCGCCGCCCCGGGTCCTGGAGATCGGCGAGGGTCGCCGTCTTGTGGGAGTCGGTGAGATCCTCGAGTGCCAGTTGCCCGCTGTCGGGGTCGAAACCGAGGAGTACCGGGCCCAGCCCGGCGTCACCGGCGGCTCGGGTGGCCCGGACAGCCGACGGCACGTCGATGAAGCTCCGGGCGGAGGGCGTGTGAGTCTTGACGAACACCGGGTGGCCCGAGGGGCTGGTCGCGCGGAAGCGGAACGAGTCCGCTCCCCACCAGTTCGGGCTGGCCATCGTCGGTGGGGGACCGGCGAGCGTCGTGTCGGACTGCAGCGGTCCCGGAGGTGCGGCCTGAAGTGTGGCCATGACCGGATTCCTTCCTGGGTCTGGATGGGTGGGGTTAGAGCTTGCGTCGCAGATACATGCGGAGCGCCTCGAGACCGGCGGCGATGATCAGCACGATCCCCGACACGATGTTGACCATCTCGGAACCGACGTTCATCAGCGTGAGGCCGTTGCGCAGTACGGAGATGAACCAGACGCCCAGCAGGACTCGCCACAGGCTCCCGCGGCCTCCGGTGAACGGGATTCCACCGAGGAGCACCGCGGACAGGACGGTGACCTCGAACCCGGCCCCCAGCGTCCCCGCCGGGGCGGAGTCGAGGCGGGAGACCAGGACGAGGCCGGCGACACCGGCTGCTGCGCCGACGGCGACGTACAGCGAGAAGATCGTGGTCCTCACCTTGATCCCGGTGAGGAACGCGGCGCGGGTGTTCACGCCGATCGCCATGATGTGTTTGCCCAGGGCGGTGAAGCTCATGACGAGGATGCAGATCGCCGCCACCGCGATGGCGACCCAGGCGATGTAGGAGATGCCGAGGGCACTTCCGGTGCCGAAGGCGCGGACGGTGTCGTTGAAACCGTAGAGGGGGTCGGGTGACAGGGTCATGGCGGCGCCGCGCCCCACCGCCAGCATCCCCAGGGTGACGACGATCGGTGAGATCGCCAGGTACCCGATGAGTCCGCCGTTGACGGCACCGACCAGCGCGCCGACGCCGACCGCCACGGCGGCTCCGCCGAGGAAGCCGAGCGGACCGAAGGCCAGGGCGCCCGCCACGCCGGAGACCGCCATCGTGGAGCCCACGGAGAGGTCGACGTACCCGGACATCAGCAGCATCGCGAAGGCCATGCTGATGATGATCAGGGGGGCGTTCTGGGTGATGACGGTGAGCAGGTTGTTGACCGTGAGAAACGCGGTCGTGTTGACGGAGAAGTACACCATCAGCAGGACCACGGCGATCGGCATCACAGCGCCGATCGCCTTGAGTAGAAGGTCTCGGGTGATGACAGGGCTCGGGTCCCGTCGGTTGGTCTCCGGACCCCCGTCGGGCGGGGCCGTCATTGTGGCAACGGTCATGATGCGGTTACTCCCTCTTGTGACTCGACGGCCGCCGACTGTGCGTGGGACAGGAGTGTGTCCTCCCCGACGTCGGGGCCGAATACCTGACTGATCCGGCCCTCGTGGAGCACCACGATCCGATCCGCCAGTGCCACGGCCTCCTCGGGATCTGAAGTCGTGAACATCACCGAGCGACCGGGCCGGGACGCGAACTCGCGGACCAGCCGATAGATCTGCTCGCGGGATCCGATGTCGACGCCCTGCGTCGGCTCGTCGAGGAGCAGGAATCGGCAGTCGCCGAGGTCAGCCAGCCAGCGCCCGACCATGATCTTCTGCGCGTTGCCCCCGGAGAACGAACCGCCGGTCGCCTCCGCGTCAGGCGGCAGCAGCTGCACTCTTTCCGCGACCCGGTCGAAGACCGGCTTCTCGCGGCGGGGGAACCGAAACCCGAGCCGTGAACCGCGGAAGTGGGGCATCAACAGGTTGTCCAGTGCGGAGAGATCGCCGAACAGGGACTGCGCCGGGCGGTCGGACGCCACCAGGGCGATGCCCTTGCGGGACGCCTGGCGTGGTGAGCCGGCGGTGGCGTCGGCACCGTCGACGGTGAGCGTCCCACCGCGTGCGCGTCGAGCGCCCGCGATGGTCTCGAGGAGATTCGTGCGGCCGCCGCCCATCATCGCGTACAGGCCGACGATTTCCCCCTCGCCGATCTCGAGGTCGAGTGGGCCGCAGTACGAGGTCCGGAACCCCGAGAACTCGACGAAAGTCGGTCCGGTGGCCCGCTCGGTGCGCTCGTCCGTGGCGGTGACCGAGGGGGAGATGCCGCTGACCAGCGCGTCCATGGTCACGTCCCCCCTGTCCCGGGTCCACAACACGCGGCCGTCCCGCAGGACCGAGACCCGGTCGGCGACGGCCATGACCTCACCCAGTAGGTGGGTCACAAAAACGACGGCGATGCGCCGCTCGTAGGCGAGTCTGCGGATGGTCCGCAGCAGCGACGCCGCCTCGGCCCGGCCGAGGGCTGCCGTGGGCTCATCCAGGATGAGGACCGAGGGGTCGCGCCGCAGAGCGCGGGTGATCTCGACGATCTGTTGCTGGCCGATCGAGAGCTTCTCCACCGGCGTTCGCGGGTCGATGTCCACGCCCAGGCTGTCGAGCAGTTCACGGGTGATCTGTTCCTGCTTCTGTCGGCTGAGTACGCCGGTCCTCGTGAGCTCGTCGCCGAGGAAGACGTTGTCCGCGACCGTGAGCGACCCGGCCAGCTGGAAGTGCTGGTAGATCACCGCGATTCCGGCGTCGAAGGCGGAGGTGGGGGTGAAGCCGTCGTACGACGTCCCACCCACCACGATCTCGCCGCTGCTCGGGCGGTGCGCACCGCTCAGGCAGCTCAGCAGCGTCGACTTCCCGGCGCCGTTCGCACCGAGGAACGCGTGGACCTCGCCGGTGCGGAATTCCAGATCGACACCCTTGAGGACGGTGGTCGATCCGAAGCGCTTGGTGAGGTTGCGGACGTCGAGTCCGGGTCCCGTGCTCCGCTCCGGAGGGGTCACCGGTCCGGACCCGCGGGGATCGCCGTCGCTCCGCGTCCCGAGATCGGCGCCCGGGGGTCGTTCCGTGGTCTGGGAGGGGCCGCTCATTGGAATTGCGCCTTCATCTCGGCGAGGAGCTCGGGATCGGAGAGCGTGACCATGTGGTACGGCGATTCGTTATTCGGATCGCCCTCTCCGGTGATCGCCGCGAGCGAGTTGTCGACGATCGAGCGGGCGAGGTGCTGGATATCAATGGCGGCGCTGGCCTTGTAGTGGGTGCCGTTCTCGATCGCCTCGAACGCCTCCGGCAGACCGTCGTTCCCGACGATGTAGGTCTCCTCCGGCGGGATGTCCGACGCGAGGAACGCGCCCAGGGCGCCGAGCGCGGCGTCGTCGTTGGTGCCGATGAAGATCCGGAGGTCGTCGTTCTCCGCGATCGCGTCGTCGGCGACCTGGCGACCACAGGTGGTGTCACCGCAGTCCTGGAGTGAGACAATCTCGATGCCACGCTCCTCGAGCATCGCGGCCACCGGCTGCCAGCGGCCGGCGAGTGGTGGGAGCGAGGGGATCTCCGTGATCGCCGCGGTGATGCCGTCGGTACCGTCCGGGTAGTTCTCGTCGAGCCAGCCGTCGAGGTGCTCGGCGACCATGTTGCCGGAGTACTCGTTGTCGAAACCGACGCTGCCGTCCTGGCCGTCCATGTGTGAGGAGTACGTGAGCCAGGCCGTCCCGTTGGCCTGGGCCTGTTGCTGGAGCCCAGCGAAGGCGCCGGGGTCGGTCGGCCAGATGACGATCGCGTCGATCTGCTGGTTGACCCAGCTCTCCACCGTCTCCCGTTGGGACTCGAGGTTGGACTCGATGGTGCTGTCCAGAAGGACCTCGACGCACTCGGAGGTCGCGCCGTATTCGGCGGCGTAGTTCTTGAGGGTGTTGACGAAGTCGACCTCACCGATCGGATGACTGAAGCCGATCGTCCGGACTTCCTCGCAGTCCTCGGAGACGGCCGTCCCGCTGCCGCTGTTCCCACCGCAGGCAGTGAGAGACAACAGTCCGATCGACGCTGTGGAAATGAGGGCCATTCGTGTGAGCGTGCGTGATCTGAACACTGATTCTCCCAGAATAAATGAGTGCGGTCGTGAGCTTCTCGTGTAGAAGTCGCCCCACCAGAATATGGAGAGAAAAGGCCGGTGGGCCATCCGTCAGCTGACGGATATTGTGAGATAGAACTTGGAGACTTTACGCGGATAACCCGCACGGTTCACAAGCCCGAAACAATGGCGCTCATAATGGGATCACGCACGCGTGGTCCGGTGAGGGGACCTCCGCGTGGTCCGAGTCGACGGAGTCGAGTAGGCACAGGGTGGTGAGCATGATGAAGGCGACGATCGAGGCAATGGCGCAGTCCATCGCCGATGCCACGGACCAGCACCCCGTGCGCCGCGTGGAGGGCGCACTGCAGTTGTCACAGTATGTCCTCAAGGTCGATGCCATCGCGCTGACGATCCTGTCGTCCTCGGACAGGACACCTCATCTGGTGACGAATATCGGTTATGAACCGGGAGTCGCGGGTGTTTACGAGAAAGAATGGTTTGGCGCGACCCGGCGCAGAATTTCCCGGCACGTGAGTGATCCGGGTGGAATTTATCCGTGGGAACGTTCGGAATTCATTGACACCGAATATGTCAACGACACCCTGAAGCCTGCGGGATATAGGAACGGAATCACCCGGCCGCTCACCGCGAAGGATGGATCAATCTTCGGATTTATCCACACGAATATCGCTCAACCGAGTTTCGACAGTCGTACGCAGGAGATGTTCCGGGAAACGGTGGACCGGTTGGCGCACACGGCCTGGGCGGTTCACGTACGGATGACGTCGGGACTCACCGACCGCGAACGCGAGATCCTCGCCCTTCTGCGGGACGGGCTGAGCAACCCAGAGATCGCGGAGCGCCTGTACATCTCGCGGCGAACCGTGGCCACGCACGTCGATCATCTGATGCGAAAGACCGGGACCAGGAGTCGGGCGCAGACGGCGGCATGGGCGGTCAGGTACGGATTCTGAGCGACTCGGAACGGACCGGGCCTGGTTCGGGACCTACACCCAGTCGACCGACAGTGGCGACCGATGTCCCCAGCCGACGGTCTGGAGGAGCGGCTCCTCGAGCTCCAACTGGGGATGACCCAGGCACAGATAGGCCAGGGGCCGGGCCCCCTCCGGAACAGGCACTGCCTCGGAGAGGTGGTCGGGGTCGACGAGGCTCACCCAGCCCATGCCCAGGCCCTCGGCCGTCACCGCCAGCCACAGCAGGGTGATGGCGGCCACGACGCTGTACTCGGAGGCAGCGGGCACGCTGGTGGTGCCCAGGACCGGGCCGGCGGGCGGCCTGTGGCTGACGATCAGCCCGACCGGCGCCTGGAGGATGCCCTCGAGGCGCAGGGAGTCGTAGAGTTCGCGTCTCTGGCCGTCGAAGCGCTCGGATTCGGCGCGGCGCACGGTTCGGAATCCCTCGTGGACGGCCTCGCGCACGCCGCGGTCCTCGATCACGGTCACGTGCCAGGGTTGGCTCAGCCCGACACTCGGGGCCACGGCGAAGACCTCGAGGAGCCGCTCGACGGTCTCGCGCGGCACCGGGGTGGGATGGAAGTGGCGGTGGTCGCGGCGGGTGGCGAGGATCCGCCACAGCGCGTCGCGGTCGGGAGCCGCGCTCATGTCCGCACGAACCGCGGACTCCACACCCGCCCCGACTCGGTGACGCGGGTCCCGGACGCGCCCACGATGAGCAGGCACTTCATGTCCACCGAGTCGCAGTCGAGCTCGGCGAGAGTGGTGATCGTCAGAGATTCCTCGGCCCGGCCCACGTCGCGTCCCACCACCACCGGGGTGGCCGGGTCCCGGTGCCGGAGGAGGACGTCGCGGGCGTCGGCGACCTGGCGGGTCCGCGAACGCGAGGCGGGGTTGTAGACAGCCAGGACCAGGTCCACTGCGGCGATCGCGTCGAGGCGCCGGGAGATCACCTCCCAGGGTTTGAGCCGGTCGGACAGGCTCATCACGGCGAAGTCCGCGCCGATCGGTGCCCCGGCCCGTGCGGCGACCGCCTGCACGGCGGACACCCCGGGTGCGACCCGCACGTCGATGCGGGAGTAGATCGGGTCCTCGGCGGCCTCGAAGACCGCGGCGGCCATGCCGAAGACGCCCGCGTCGCCCCCGGAGACCACCGCCACGCGTTCGCCGGAGCGCGCGAGGTCCAGGGCGAGCCTGGCCCTGTCCACCTCGACGGTGTTGCCCGAGCAGTGACGGGTGAGCCCGGCGCGCTGGGGGACGCGGTCGACGTAGGGCGCGTACCCGACCACGTGGTCGACCTCGGCCAACACGCGCTGGGCCTCGGCGGTGAGCCAATGGTCCGGGCCCGGTCCCAGTCCGACCACGTGCAGCTCCCCGTCCGGGGCGGCGTCGCGCACGGTCCCCTCACCCAGTGGCGAGGGGCGCCTCCCGAACGGGTCGACGTGCTGGGCGTCGCCGGGGACAACGATGAGGGAGAAGTACGGCACGGTCGCCGGATCGACGTCCCGCACCGGGTGGTGCACCTCGGCCGCGGTCGAGGCGCGTTCGACGTACACCGCGCCCTCGAGCCGTCCGGCGGCCTCCAGCGCACGACGCACCGCCGGGAAGTTCCGCCCGAGCTTCATGATGATCGCCCCGTCGGTGTCCGCGAGGCGGCGGGCGAGCTCGGGCTCGGGGAGGGTTCCGGGCAACACGGTGAGCACGTCCGTCTGCCGGACCAGGGGGGTGGCCGCGGCGGCGGTCGCGGCGGCGAACGCCGGGATGCCGGGCACGATCTCGGTGACGAACCGGCTCGAGAGTTTGTCGTGCATGTACATGAACGACCCGTAGAACAGCGGGTCCCCCTCGGCCAGCAGGACCACGTCCCGCCGGGCCGCGAGATGGTCGGCCAGGCGCTGCGCACTGCGGTCGTAGAAGTCCGCGATAGCCCCCGCGTACCCGCCGGGGTGGTCGGTGGCGCCCGTGGTCACCGGGTACTCCAGTACCTCCTCGATGGCACCGGCGGGGATGAGACCTGCGGCGATGCGCCTGGCGTTGGACTCCTTGCCGCGGCCGGCGTGGTAGGCCACCACGTCGGCGGCACCGATCAATCGGGCGGCCTTGAGGGTGATCAGCTCGGGGTCCCCGGGGCCCACGCCGACCCCGTACAGGCGCCCCGCCTCGCCCGCCTGACCGGCGCTCACTCGGCCACCTGCGCGAGGGCGTTGACGGCGGAGACCGTCATCGCGGACCCGCCGCGTCGCCCGTGGACGGTGACGAAGGGGATGTCGATACCGTGGTCGTCCGCCAGGCAGGCCAGCGCGGCCTTGGACTCGGCGGCGCCGATGAAGCCCACGGGGCACCCGACGATCGCCGCCGGATGGGGGGCGCCGTCCAACAGCAACTCCAGCAGGTGGAACAGCGCGGTGGGGGCGTTGCCGATCGCCACCACGGCACCGTCGAGCCGCTCGCCCCACAGCGAGAGGGCGGCGGCGGAGCGGGTGGTGCCCATCTGCCGGGCCAGCTCGGGCACGCGGGGATCGGACAACAGGCACACCACGTCGTTGTTCCGGGGGAGCCGGGACCTGGTGATCCCGGAGGCCACCATGTGGGCGTCGCAGAGGATCGGCGCCCCGGCCTCGAGCGCGGATCGCGCGGACCCCACCAGTCCCGGATGGACCTGCAGGTCATCGACGAGGTCGGTCTGCCCGGTGCCGTGCACCATCCGGACGGCGAGCCGCTCGGCGTCCTGGGGGACGCGCGACAGATCGGTCTCCCGCCGGATGGTGGCGAACGAGTCGACGTAGATCGCAGGCCCGTCGTCGACATAATCGTAGCGGCGTGGCGGCCTGGGGACAGCAGGCATGGGTCCTCCTCGGGGTTCTCGCCCCGGTCAGAAGTCTCAGGCGACGCGCCAGGAAGCGCGTCGATCCCTCGGCCAGTATCTGGCTTGGCGGCCCGTCGACCGGGCCTCACAGTGGCGGAACCGCCCCGGACTCGCACCGGGTTCCTCGCCGTGGGACAGCGGCGAGTCTACGTGCGCACGGTGAGCACGCCGCGCCACGGGGTGACGATGAGCTCGGTGACGTCCTCGCCGGTGAGGCGATCGATCACGGCACGGGTGAGGACGCCGTCCGGGGCCCCGACGTGCTCGATCCGTCCCGAGGAGCCCGGGACCGGGCCGTACGGCAGCGCGGGGGCCGGGGTGGGGAGACGACCGTCGCCCGGGCAGGCGGCGGTCAGCGGCACCGGGAGTTCACGCACGTGCCAGGGCGCGTCGGGGCCGGTACCGCGGGCGGCGGCGAAATCGCGGGCCAGGTCGAGCAGGCGATCGGCCGCCTCCTCGAGGGGCACCACCGCCGACCAGTCCGCACCCGCCCGCAGCTGCACGGTGTCGGCGTCGAGGGCCGCCAGCCCCAGGTCCCCGGGGCGGTCCACCAGGTCGCCGCGGCCGTCGTCGAGGACGAACAGGAACCGCCCGGACAACCCGGCCAGCCCGGGATCCGCCCGGAGACCGGCGTCGAGCCGGTCGGTCACGCGGCGGAGGTCGGCCCTCCCGCCGACCAGGCCGGTGAGCGGGGAGACGAGCACGTTGCGGACGAGCTCGTGCGACGGGGCGGGCAGCAGCCCGGTCGCGGCGAGGGCCGCCACGACCTCGTCCGCGAGCCGTCCGTCGCGGCTCATCGGCAGGGCCCGCAACTGCAGGTTGGCTCGTGTGGTCACGTGCACGTCGTCGTCGCCGTATTTCGCTGCGACCCTATGCAGCGCGGCGAGGGACTCCGGCGACACCCGTCCGCCCGGGACGCGGAGCCGGACAAGGGCGCCGTCCTCGGCGGGCCACGGGCGCAGGACGCCGGGGCACATGTCGGTGCGGGTGCGGCGGGTCGGTCCGGAAACGCTCACGGGGCTCAGTGTGGCACCCGGGGGTGTGGCGCGGCGAGCGGGTAGCCGGCGGCCGGACACCCGTTGGGGAGCGGCGCCGGATAGGCTCGCCGGTGCCGTGGTGCTCGGGAAGCCGGAGGAAAAGCCGGCGCGGCCCTCGCCACTGTAGTCGCGGAGTCGCGCACCCTCGTCCGTCCCCGAGTGGGGCGGAGACCACTGGGCCCAGGCCCGGGAAGGTCGGTCGCGCGGCGTCGATGCGAAAGCCAGGAGACCGGCCACGGCGTCATGTTCCACGAGGGTTTGGAGAAGAACATGCGCCATGACCGGCGTTCGGCGTCCCCTGAGGACGCCTCGGCACCATCGGACGACACCGCACCATCGGACGACACCGCACCATCGACTGACACGGCATCACCACGGCGCTCGGGCCAGCCACCACGCATCACCCTGCTGTCCACCTCGGACACGGATCTGCTCTCCGCGCGGGCCTCTCGCGCGCAGTGGACGCTCGGCAACCCGTCCCGGGTCGACGTGGACTCGGACCTGCCCGGCCTGCTCGCCGGCGCCGACCTGGTCGTGGTCCGGATCCTCGGGTCCCGCCGGTCGTGGGAGCCCGGGTTCGCCGCGGTCATGGCCTCCGGCCGGCCGGTGGTCGTCCTGGGCGGCGAGCAGGCCCCGGACGCCGACCTGATGGAGTTGTCCACCGTCCCGATCGGTATCGCGGCCGAGGCACACCGCTACCTCGCCGAGGGGGGAGAGCGGAACCTCGCCCAGCTCCACGCCTTCCTCTCGGACACCGTGCTGCTCACCGGCACCGGATTCGCACCCCCGGAGAGCGTCCCGGTGTGGGGGATGCCACCGCGGCCGGAGTCTGTGGCCTCCCCGATCGGAACCGACCAGTCGCGGGGCGTCCCCCGCGTGGGAGTGCTCTACTACCGGGCGCACGAGGTCAGCGGGAACTCGGAGTTCGCGCATGCGCTCGCCGATGCCATCGACGCCACCGGGCAGGCCGTGGGCGTCCCCGTGTTCGCCGGGTCGCTCCGCTCGGCCCCCGACGAGCTGTTCGAGGCGCTCGGGACGCTCGACGCGCTGATCGTCACGGTCCTGGCCGCCGGCGGCACCACGCCAGGCGCGGTGAGCGCGGGCGGCGAGGACGAGACGTGGGACGTCGAACGGATCGCGACGCTCGACATCCCGGTGCTGCAGGGGCTGTGCCTGACGTGGAGTCGGGAGGACTGGGAGGCCTCCGACGACGGCGTCAACCCGCTGGACTCGGCCAACCAGATCGCGATCCCCGAGTTCGACGGCCGAATCATCACCGCGCCGTTCTCGTTCAAGGAGATCGACGCCGACGGGTTGCCCCGGTACGTGGCCGACCCCGAACGCTGCGCCCGCGTCGCGGGGATCGCGGTCTCGCACGCGCGGCTGCGTCACGTGCCCGCGGCCGAGCGACGCGTCGCGCTGGTGCTCTCGGCCTACCCGACCAAGCACTCGCGGATCGGAAACGCGGTCGGTCTGGACACCCCGGTGTCGACCATCCGACTCCTGCGCCGCATGCGCGACGAGGGGTACGACCTGGGGCCGGCGGACGGGCCGGTCGCCCGGTTCCTCGACACCGCGGGGGACTACGCCGACGACACCGCCGCCGGAGACGCGCTGATCCACGCCCTGATCGCCGCGGGCGGTCAGGACGAGGAGTGGCTCACGAACGCCCAGCTCACCGACAGTCACGTGCGGATCTCGACCGACGACTACCTCGCGTGGACGGCGGACCTGCCCGAGTCGCTGCGCTCCGAGATGGTCGAGGCCTGGGGGCAGGCGCCCGGTCAGCTGTTCGTCAACGACGCCGGCGAGATCGTCCTGGCCACCATCCAGGCCGGCAATGTCGTCCTGTTGATCCAGCCGCCCCGCGGGTTCGGCGAGAACCCGGTCGCGATCTACCACGATCCCGAGTTGGCGCCCTCCCACCACTACCTGGCCGCCTACCGGTGGCTGGCGCGGGGTTTCGGCGCCCACGCGCTGGTCCACATCGGCAAGCACGGTTCGCTGGAGTGGCTGCCGGGCAAGAACGCCGCGCTGTCGGCGTCGTGCGCGACCGACGCGGCGATCGCGGACATGCCGTTGATCTACCCGTTCCTGGTCAACGACCCGGGGGAGGGGGCCCAGGCCAAGCGTCGCGCCCACGCCACGATCGTCGACCACCTGGTGCCGCCGATGGCCCGCGCCGAGTCCTACGGTGACATCGCCCGCCTCGAGCAGCTGCTGGACGAGTACGGCAACATCGCCTCCATGGACCCGGCCAAGCTGCCGGCCATCCGCGCGCAGATCTGGACCCTCATGCGGTCGGCACACATGCACGAGGACCTGGGCCTGGAGCAGCAGCCGGGGGACGAGGAGTTCGACGACTTCCTGCTCCACGTCGACGGCTGGCTGTGCGAGATCAAGGACGTCCAGATCCGCGACGGCCTGCACGTGCTGGGTCAGGCGCCGGACGGCGAGGCCCGGGTGAACCTGGTGCTGGCGATCCTGCGGGCCTCCCAGGTGTGGGGTGGTGAGTTCGGCGCGGTCCCCGGTCTGCGCCGCGCGCTCGGGCTGGGGGAGGACGCCCCGACCCCGGAGGTCGACCGCGTGGAGGCCCTGGCCCGGGCGCTGGTCGAGGACATGGACGCCCGGGGGTGGGACCTCGCGGCGGTGCCGGAGGTCCTGGCCGCCGCGGGGCTCGGGTCCGGTGGGACCGGAACCGGCGGTGAGTCCGCGGGCGACGAGGTCGGGATCGACGAGGTCGGGATCGACGAGGTCAAGATAGACGACGACGAGGTCGGCCGCGTGCTGGAGTTCGCCGCCCGCGAGGTGGTTCCGCGCCTGGCCGCCACCGTCGATGAGCTCGACGCGGTGATGCACGCCCTGGACGGCGGATTCGTGCCGGCCGGTCCGTCGGGCTCGCCCCTGCGCGGCCTGGTCAACGTGCTGCCGACCGGCCGCAACTTCTACACCGTGGACCCGCGCGCCATTCCGTCCCGGCTGGCCTGGGACACGGGCCAGGCGATGGCCGACTCTCTGCTGGACCGCCATGTGGCGGAGACCGGCGAGTACCCGAGCTCGGTGGGATTGTCGATCTGGGGCACCTCGGCCATGCGGACCTCGGGTGACGACGTGGCTGAGGTCCTGGCCCTGCTCGGCGTCCGTCCGGAATGGGACGAGGCCTCCCGCCGGGTCAACGGGCTCGAGGTGGTCCCGGCCGCCGAGCTCGGACGCCCGCGCGTCGACGTGACCGTGCGCATCTCGGGGTTCTTCCGGGACGCCTTCCCGCACGTCATCACCATGCTCGACGACGCCGTCCGGATGGTGGCGGACCTCGACGAGCCGGCCGAGCACAACTACGTCGCCGCTCACACCCGCGCGGACCTGGCCGAGCACTCAGACCACCGGCGCGCGACCACCCGCATCTTCGGCTCCGCGCCGGGGTCGTACGGCGCCGGGATCCTGCAGACCATCGAGGCCGGCAACTGGCGGGACGACCGCGACCTGGCCGAGGTCTACACCCGGTGGGGAGGCTTCGCCTACGGCCGCGACCTGGACGGCGTCCCGGCCGCGGACGACATGCGCACCAACTACCGGCGCATCGCGGTGGCCGCCAAGAACATCGACACCCGCGAGCACGACATCGCAGACTCGGACGACTACTTCCAGTACCACGGCGGGATGATCGCGACCGTGCGCGCGCTGACCGGCGCCGAACCCCGCGCCTACGTGGGGGATTCCACCACGCCGGACGCCATCCGCACCCGGTCGCTCGCGGAGGAGACGGTCCGGGTCTTCCGGGCGCGCGTGGTCAACCCCCGGTGGATCGCGGCCATGCAGCGGCACGGCTACAAGGGGGCCTTCGAGCTGGCTGCGACGGTGGACTACCTCTTCGGCTTCGATGCCACCGCCGGGGTCGTGCACGACTGGATGTACGACACGTTGGCCAGGGAGTACGTGCTGGATCAGACCAACCAGGAGTTCCTACGTCGCTCCAACCCGTGGGCCCTGCGCGGGATGATCGAGCGGCTCTCCGAGGCCGCCGACCGCGGGCTGTGGGCCGAGCCGGACGCCGAGATCATGGACCGGATGCGGCAGGTATACCTGGACGTCGAGGGCGACCTCGAGGACACCCACGGTGACTGACCGCGTGTCCCGCCTCCCGACCGGGGAGGCGGGAGGCACGCCGCGCCGCCGGGTGCGGGTGGTGGGGATCGGCTCCGGGGGACCGGACCAGATCACGGTGGAGGCGATCACGGCCCTGCGGGAGTCCGCCTACGCTCTGGCCGCGGTCAAGGGGGCCTCAGACCCGCTGGTCGACCTCCGTAGGCAGCTGCTCGCCCGGCACGCGCCGGGCGTCGAGTTGGTGGGAGTCGTTGATCCGGAGCGGGACCGCTCGTCGTCGTCGACCTCCTCCCACCTCGGGTACCGCGGTGTGGTCCTGGACTGGCACGAGGCCCGGTCCCTGGCGTGGGAGCGAGTGCTGACGGACCGCCCTGGCGACGTGGCGGTGCCCGTGTGGGGCGACCCCGCCTTCTACGACTCCACGCTGCGGATCGTCGACCGGATCCTCGCCCGTGGCCGGCTCGACTTCGCCGTCGAGGTGATCCCCGGCATCTCCGCTCTACAGGTGTTGGCGGCGCGTCACCGGCTGGTCCTACATGAGATCGGCGGGACGGTCACCGTGACCACCGGCCGGCGTCTGGCGGAGGTCGTCGCCGGCGGCGCGGACAACGTGGTGGTGATGCTCAACGCGGACCTGCCGCTGGAGGACCTGCACGACTGGCACATTTGGTGGGGCGGCAACCTCGGCGACCAGGGGGAATGCCTGGTCTCGGGCAGGGTCGGCGATGTTCTGCCGGAGCTGCGGGACCTCCGTGAGCGGCTTCGCGCAGAGCACGGCTGGGTGATGGACGTGTACCTGCTGCGCCGCCCGGTCGCGGCGGGCTGATGCTGTGCCTACACTGGCGCTCCCCCGAGAACAGAGGTGCACGATGGCTTTCCTGAGAAATGCCCTGCGGACCGGAGTCGCGCTCAAGGCCGCCGAGGTGGTCAAGCGTGAGGCGTCCAAGCCGGAGAACCAGCGTAAGGCCCGCGAGTTCGCGGACAAGCTGCGCAACCGCCGGCGCTGACCGCCGGCGCTGACCGCCGGCGTTGACGGCCGGGGTCTCCGGCGCCGGTGATCAGCGTGCGAGATACCGCACGTGTACCCCTCGTCCATCGTGGGTGACCTCGGCCCGGACGCCGTACACGTCCTGTATCAGTTCCGGCGTGAGGACCTCGGACGGGCGGCCCCCGGCGACGAGGCGCCCCCAGGACAGGACCTCGAGCCGGTCGCAGAACGTGGCCGCGAGAGTGAGGTCGTGCAGAGCCGCCACCACCGTCGCCCCGGTTCCCCGCACCAGCGTCAGCAGGTCGAGTTGATGGCGGATGTCCAGGTGGTTGGTCGGCTCGTCTAGCACGAGCACGTCCGGTTCCTGGGCCAGGGCCCGCGCGATCTGCGTCCGCTGCCGCTCGCCGCCGGACAGGGTGGAATACCGCTGGTCTAGACGGTCGGTGAGCGCGGTGGTGGCGGCGGCGCGGAGTACGGCCGCATCGTCCGCTGCGCGTGGGCCGGACCACGCGGCGCGGTGGGGGATGCGTCCGAGCTCGATCACGTCCCGCACCGTCGGGTTCTGGTCGGTGGACACCTCCTGCTCGACAAGGGCCACGCGCCGTGAGAACTGCCTGCGTGGCAACACCCGGATATCGGTGCCGTCGAGCAGGACGCGGCCGGTCGAGGGCCGCAGCAGGCCCGTCATGACGCGCAGCAGAGTGGACTTGCCCGAGCCGTTGGGGCCCAGGACCCCCACCATCGACCCGGGCTCCGGAGCCAGGGAGAGATCGGTGATGATCGGCCGACCACGGACGGACCACGACACGTCCCTCGCCTCGAGTGTCGACGGAATCCGCCCCGTCGGTGGTTCTCCCGTCATCTGTGTCTCCCTCTGCGGAGCAGCAGGACCACGAACGCCGGCACGCCGATGAGCGCCGTGGCCACACCGATCGGCAGGTCCTGCGGCGCGATGACCGTCCGGGCGGCGGCGTCGATCCAGACCACGAAGATCGCCCCCAGCAGCGCCGCAGTGGGTACCAGGACCCGATGACGCATGCCGACGACGGCCCGGGCGGCGTGCGGCAACACCAGTCCGACGAACCCGATCGCGCCACAGGTGCTGACGATGACGGCGGTGATGAGTGCGGTGACCACCATGAGCACGAGCCGGGTGCGGGCCACGTTCACACCGAGGGCGGCCGCCGCGTCCTGACCGAAGGTGAAGGCGTCCAGGCTGGAGGTGTGCAGCAGGCACACCAGCAGCCCGACGAGCACGACGACGCCGCACACCGCCACGTCCGACCACCGGACGGAAGCCAACGAGCCGAGCAGCCAGAACAACACACCCCGGGTCTGTTCGGCGTCGGCCGCGATGAAGACGACGAACGAGGTCACGGCCGAGAACAGCTGGGTGGCGGCGACACCGGCGAGCACCACCCGGTCGGTCGTTCCGCCGGAGGCGAAGGCCAGTAGCAGGACGAACCCGAAGGCGGTCAGCGCCCCGACGAAAGCGCCCGTGGTGAGTCCGACCGCCCCCGCTCCGACGCCCAGGACCACGACGAGCACCGCGCCCGTGGATGCGCCGGAGGAGATGCCGAGGATGTACGGGTCGGCCAGGGGGTTGCGGAGCAGCGACTGCAGGATCACCCCGCACAGGGCGAGCCCGGCGCCGGCCAGAGCCGCCATCATCGTCCTGGGCAGGCGCAGGTTCCAGATGATCCCCTCCTGGATGCGCGTCAACCCCGACTCGGTACCGGCGAGTCGCGCCAGGGCCGACTGCGCCACGTCCCCTGCCGTCAGGCCCGAGGGGCCGATCGTCAGTACGAGTGCGATCGACACGCCGAGCACGCCCAGTCCGGCGAGCCACAGAACGGCCAGGGCGACTGGCCGCCGCAGCGGTGCCTGCCGGTCCGCCGGGTCCGGCCTGCCCACGATGACGGTGTGGCCGGCGTCGTCCTGACGAGGGCGGGTGTGTGCCGGCCCAGACCGTGGTCGAGCACCGGGCATCAGATCAGTTCGTCGGATTCGGCTCACCGGCCAGCCCGAGTTCCTTGAGTCCCGCCGCGACGGTCTCCACCCCGTAGACAGTGCGCAGGGAGGGGTTCATCTCGGCGCCGGTGAGCTCGATGAACCGCTTCCCGCGGACCGCCGACATCTCCCTGGTCACCGGGTTCGACTCCAGGTAGGCGATCTTGGCCGCTCCGGTCTCGGCCGTCTGGCTCCGGCGGGTCAGGTCGCCGAGGACGATGACATCGGGGTCGCGCTCGGCCACGACCTCCCAGTTGATCTGCGGCCATTCCTGCGTGGTGTCGTCGAAGACGTTCTCCACGCCGAGGGTGCGCGAGATGAGCCCCGGGGCGCCACAGCAGCCGGCCAGGTACGGGGACTCCGAGTTGGCGAACCAGAACATCGCCGACACCCCGGTCGCGTCCACGGTCTCCTGCGCCCTGTCGAGCCTGAGCTGCAGGTCCGTGACCAGCTCCTCGCCGGCCTGCTCCACCTGGAAGATCTGCGCGAGCTCGGTGATCTCCCGGTAGAGCAGGTCCGTGGTGAACGGCGTCTCGCGCTCTCCGTCACCGGAGTCGGAGATCTTGCCCACGCAGTCGGCGGGGGAGAGGTAAGTGCCCACACCCAACTCGTGGAACTGCTCGCGGGTCGCGACTCCGCCGTCCCCGAGGGTGCCGCCGAAGGAGGCCGTGACGAAGTCCGGCTCCACGTCGAGGACCGCCTCCATCGACGGCGCGTTGTCGGCCAACCGCGGGATGGCGGCGTTCGCCTCGGCGAACTCCTCGAGCACGGGGTCGGTCCAGGTGGCGGTACCGACCATCCGGTCGGCGAGGCCCAGAGCGAGCAGGATCTCCGTCGAGCCCTGGTTGAGCGAGACGATCCGCTCGGGGATCGAGTCGACGGTCACCTCCTGACCGCAGTTCTCTATCGGGCCGACCGCCGGGCCGGCGGTGGCAGCCGGGTCATCGGCTGCGCAGGAGGTGAGGACGAGGGCGGCGGCGCCGACGAGGGCGAGCAGGCCTGACTTACGCATGGGTGTACTCCGAGGTCGCGGGCCTGGAACGCGAAGCCCGATCATGACCAGGCGGTGGGGACCGCGAGGGCCAGCCGGTATTCGGACTCGGGATCCTCTGGACGGGGCGCCTTCCCAGATCCTGCGATCCAGTGGCATCGTGCCCCGCCATCACCCATACCGCTGCGCGTCAGTCCCGGACTCACACCGGGTTCCCGCGACCCCTCCGGGGTCATGCTGGCGATCAGACGTTAACACAACCGGACACGCCAGCCCGCCTGGGCGTTTCCCGCCGTGCGAGCCTACAGCCGCTGTATCCGTGCGAAGGGGTACCGCGCGACCGCCCCGACGAGCAGGGCGTAAGCGGCGGTGGCCGCGAGAAGCCCGGTCGAGGCGTCCAGTCGGAACTCGGACATCACTGCGGGGATCACCGCGACCACAGGCGCCAGCGCCAGGCCGGCGGCGAGCAGGCACCACGTTCCCACGAGCTGGTTCGCCCTGTGGGTCAGCTCGGGATCGCTGCGTACCCGCGCGGGTACGCGGTAGCCCTTGCGGGGATCGGCAACCCACCCGCGGTGTCCGGTGTATGCGGCGAGCGCCGAGGCGGCCGCGGCGAGGCCGAACGCCGTGGCGATGATCGTGTATCCCACCTCATCCCTCCTCAGCCCGGGTCACCGGATGTAACTGATGATGAACGCGGCGACCGCGGCGACCGCCTGCTCCTTCTTGTTCTCACAGTGGCTGCCGTATAGGGACTTAACGCTCCTCAGGGTCGGATGCGGTGGAGGGCCGGTTCGACCGCGGCCTTCAGATCCAGTCGACGATCTCCACGAGGTCGTCGGCCCCGGCTCCCTCCGGGATCACAGCGAGCGCGGGAGCGCCCGCGAGGTCGGCCAGGTGGGCGGTGCGTACCCGGCTGGAGAGCGTCCATCCGCCGGCCCCGTCGGGGCGGGCCGGCAGGATCCGCGCACGGCCCGGGGCGGAGAGCCGGTCGAGACCGGTCACCCGGGCCAGGACCGCAGGTCGCGTCCTGCCGGTGAGTGCGTCGACCAGCGCGCGGCCCGTGGTGGCGGCCGCGCTCACCGCCGCCAGGGGGTTGCCGGGAAGTCCCAGCAGTACGCGGCCGTCGGGCAGCGCCGCCACCAGTTGCGACCCCCCGGGTCGGACGCGGACCCCGTCGAGCACGATGGTCGCGCCCGCTCGCTCGAGGGCGGGGCGGAGGTGGTCGGCCACCCCGCGGCCGGTCGCGCCGACCAGGACGACGACGTGCACGGCAGGCTGCCCGGCCCCGCCGAAGAGCACCGAGTCCATGGCATCCGCGGTGTCCGGGCAGTGACCGGGCGGCCCGGTGCCAGCGAACCCCGCCCGTCCGAGCGCCCCGACGAGCAGCGGGCCCACGGTGTCGCGGATCCGGCCCGGCGGCAACGGCGACGGGCTGTCGGCGGGCATGACCTCGTCGCCCGTCGTCACCACGGTCGCGCGCACCGGCCCGCGGACCGTCACCGAGGTCAGGCCCGCCGACAGGGCCGCCGAGGCGAGCGCCGGGTCCAGCGTGACTCCCGCCTCCGTGAGCTCGTGGCCGGCGGTCCAGTCCTCGCCGGCCGGCCGCAGGTCATCCTGGCCGGTGGCCTCGGGCAGGGCCGTCACGACCGCGGGCCCGGATCCGTCCCGCGTCACCTCGACGAGCTCGTGGCGGAGCACCCTGTCACCGCCGGCCGGGACGAGCGCGCCGGTCGCGATGGGCGCGGCGGTGCCGGAGATCAGCCCGCCGGGCGTACTCGTCCCGGCCCGGAGCGCGGGCCCCGTCAAGCGCCACGGGCCCGGACCGGCGAGGGCGTACCCGTCCATAGCCGAGACCGGTTGGCGCGGCATCGGGTCGGCCGCGACCAGCGGTGCGGCGAGGACGCCCCCGATCGCGCCGAGGGGAGGGAGGGCGGTCGGCGGCAGCGGCGCGAGCCCCGCCCGCAGGACGGCCCCCACGTGAGCCAGTGTGATCGGCCCGGAGGCGACCACCTCGGCCCAGGTGTCGACGTCCCGCGCGGGCGCGCCGACTCCCACGCGGGTGAGCACCTCGCCGTCGTACAGGGCCCGGACCGGTCGCCCGCCGAGGCCGCCGGACCGCCGAAGGGCGTCCAGCCGAGCGGCGAGGGCGGGGCGGTGCCACACGGCGAGCAGGTACTGGTCACGACCCCCCGCGTCCACGGCGAGGGCGGCGGCGGGCCGCCGGGTAGACGCGGCGGCGGGCCGCCCCAGCGCGGCGACGAGGACGCTGAGGGTGACGGCGTCGAGGTCCGGGAGGTCACAGGCGACGACGACGACGAGGTCCACCCGCTCCGGGAGCGCCGCCAGCCCCGCCGCGATCCCGGCGACGGGACCGGAATAGGGCGGCTCCTCGCAGGTGTCACCTCCGGGGCCGACTGTGACGACCGGGCCCGCCACCGCCGCGGCGGCGTCCACCACGGCCTGGAGCATCGGTCGGCCCGCCACCGCGATCCCCGCCTTGTCGGCGCCGCCGAGGCGGCTTCCGCGGCCTCCGGTCAGGACGATCGCGCCGACGGCGTCGGTCACGAGTCGGCCACCGTGCGGTGCCGGGCCGCCTCTCCTGCCAGGCGGCTGCGCAGGAAGTCATCGACGAGCATCTCGATGTCCGTGGCGCTGAACGGTCGCAACCCGATCATGCGCGCGAGGACCACCGGCCCGGCGAGCTGGGCCACCGCCAGGTCGCGGTCCCCGGGGATCAGGGTTCCGGCGGACTCGGCGGCGGACAGGACCGCGTGCAGTGGGGCGGCGTAGGAGTCCACTATGCCGCGGCGCAGCTCGCCCACCTCGTCGTCGTTCCCGGCCCCTCTGCCCATGGCCAGCCATCCCCACATCGACTGCTGCAGCGGAGCGTCCTGGATCAGGCGCGTCATGGACGTGCACAACTGGAGGAGTTGGTCGCGCACCGGGGCGTCGCTCGGAGGCGGCTCCGGTGCCGGCAGCAGGCGTCGGAAAGCCGCGGCGATCAGTGAGTCGGTGGAGGGGAAGTTGCGGTACAGCGTGGTCCGGGCGACGCCGGACACGCGGGTGACCGCGTCCACCGTCACCGCCGCGGCGCCACCTGACAGGAGCAGGTCCACCGCGGCGTCCAGGAGTTTTCCCCGCGAGCGGGCGCGGCGCGGATCGGTCGGAGACTGCATGGGTCCATTGTGACGGCCCCGGGTGGGATACGGTGTGGTGACCCGACCGATACCGGCGGTATCGTTTCTCGAGATGTCGCCACCTCCGACCCCAGGGAGCCGAAGTGCTGGAACTGACCACCGGACGGCGCCGCTGGCTCCTGTTCGTCAACATCGTGGCGGTGTCGCTGGTCGTCGCCACGATGTCCGCGCTGTACACCTCCCTGCCGGACATCGCCGTGGCCACCGGGGCCACCCAGGCCCAGCTCACCTGGATCGTCGACTCCTACACGCTGGCCCTCGCCGCGCTCGTGCTCACCGCAGGCGCGCTGGGCGACCGCTTCGGCCGCCGGGCCACCCTCATCGTGGGGCTGGCCCTGTTCACCGTGTCCTCGGCCCTGCCCATCTGGCTGGACTCGCCGCTGTGGGTGATCGTCCTGCGTGCGGTGGCCGGAGTGGGCGCGGCGTTCGTCATGCCCTCCACTCTCTCGCTGCTCACCGCCAGTTTCCCCTCCGAGCGTCGCGGCTCCGCGGTGGGCATGTGGGCCGGGTTCGCGGGCATCGGCGGGATCGTCGGCCTGCTCAGCTCGGGGGTCATGCTGGAGGTGTGGTCATGGAAGGCGATCTTCGTGGTCTACTCCGGCATCGGTCTGCTGGTTCTCCTGGCCGCCCTCACGATCGGTGAATCGGTGGCCTCCAGGCACGGTCGGCCGGATGTGCTGGGGTCCGTGTTCTCGGCGCTGGCGGTCGGTGGCGTCGTCTTCGGGCTCATCGAGGGCGCGCACACGAGCTTCTCCGACCCCCTCGTCGTCGCCACCCTCATCGTGGCCGCGGTGAGCCTGCTGGCCTTCGTCCTGGTCGAACTCCGTGCCACCGACCCCCTCCTCGACGTGCGGTACTTCCGCCGGCGGGGCTTCGCCACGGGGTCCA
The DNA here is from genome assembly GCF_040546785.1 of Dietzia sp. 2505. Taxonomy (NCBI): domain Bacteria; kingdom Bacillati; phylum Actinomycetota; class Actinomycetes; order Mycobacteriales; family Dietziaceae; genus Dietzia; species Dietzia sp. 2505. Next base: position 385,021 of record NZ_JBEPON010000003.1, read on the forward strand.
TCTCCGTCGGGATGCAGTTCCTGACGATCTTCGGGTTCTTCCTGCTGATCGTGCAGTACCTGCAGTTGGTCAAGGGGTACGACCCGATCGCGGCCTCCCTGGCGTTGGCCCCGATGGCCCTGCCGGTTCTACTCTTCTCGCTGATCTCGCCCCGAATCACCGCCGTGGTCGGACTGCGGGTCGTCTCCGTGGTGGGCGTCGGCGCGATCGCGGCCGGGATGATCCTGCTCTCCCGGCTGGGCGTCGACTCCACGTACTGGGACATCATGTGGCCGATGCTCGCGGCGGGCGTGGGCCTGGGGCTATCGACGGCGCCGGCGACCTCGGCGATCGTCTCCGACATCTCCGTCGACGAACAGGGTGTGGCCGCCGCCGTCAACGACGCGATGCGCGAGGTGGGCGCCGCTATCGGCATCGCGCTCTCGGGCAGCATCCTGGCCGGCCGCTACGCCACCGGGATCGTCGACGTCCTGCCCGGCGTGCCCGAGTCCGGGCGGCAGGCGGTCGAGAGCTCCTTCGCCGGAGCGGTGGAGTTCGTCGCCGTGGCCGGCCCGGCACTCCAGGGGATAGTCGATGCCGCCGCCGACGTCTTCGTGACCGGGATCTCCGACGCACTGTTCGCGCTGGGGCTGGTCGCGGCCGGCGCTGCGGTGGTGCTGCTGTTCGTGGCGCCCGGGCGGGGCTACGTCCCGCACGGTGAGTCGGAGACCGCCGATGCGGCTGCTGCTGCGGCTGCTGCTGCGGCTGCTGCTGTTGCGGAGGATACTGAGGTCGTCTCCGGTCCCGAACCCGCCTCGACGGCAGGCGCTCCAGTAGATGCCAGCCCCGGGAGAACCCGCCCCTCAACCTGAACTCACGCGTGCGCGGCGGTGCACGCCGGTGTTCAGGCACATGGGCGGATGGCGGGCGCGACGGCGCGCGCACGCGCTGATGCCCGCCTGAACTGTGTGCGGTTACCCCCGTGTGATGCTCGAAACCGGCTCTGACCATGCGCCCGGCGGATCGCCGCCCCGACCGCCCGTGACCGGATGGCAGGGATATCTACGTCTGGTGACCGACGATGTGTCGCGATGGATGCCGAAGGATCGTTTCAGTTACGGAAGCCGAAGCGCTTCGCCCGTCGGAACGGAGTCCGAGCATGAACACGATCGCACTGCGCACGATGGCCGCCACCGCACTCGCCGTGGGAACGGTACTGGGCGCCACCGGGATGGCATCCGCAGACCCGGTGAACAACCCCAAGCCGACCGGCCCGCCGTGGAGCCCGTCTGCTGACGGCTTGACCTGGTGCTTCGAAGGGTACTGCGACAACTGGGACAAGCTGGACAACTACGTGTGCACCACCGCCGCCCCCACCGCGTTGCTGTGCGACGTGATCATGGTCGGCGTCCGGGTCCTGCCCCCGTTGAACATCGGCGACCTGGTCCCACACCACATCATCCGCTGAACCAGGGGTGCCGGGTCCGAGGCCCCGAACCGCACGGCGCGTGGTCGTCGGTTCCCGGTCACTCGTGTTAATCGCGGCGGACAGCCCGGTCCCGTGACCTATTGTCGTGCCCATGCAGTCGCGCCGGCCGGGGGCGCGCCGCCTGGTGGTCGACGAGGTGGGCGCCGCGCTGAGGTCTGCCGCCACCGGCACGGGCCCCCGCACCCTGGTGCTGACCGCGGGTCCCGGCAGCGGAAAGTCGCACACTCTGAGGGAGCTGGTGGCGGAAGCGCACACCACCGGCCGCTGGTCCACCGCTGACGAGTTGTCGTGGCGTCAGCCGTATTCGGTCATCTCGGATCTGGTGGAAATGGCCGCACCCACACCCGCTCCGGCGGACTTCGGCGATCGTGTGTTCGCGGCGGTCGATGCGCTGTGTGCGGACGCACCGCAGCTGCTGGTCGTGGACGACGCGCACAACGCCGATTCCGCCAGTCTAGAGGTTTTGGCCCGCGCCGCGGCGGCGGCACGGGACCTCCCGTTGACGATTCTCGTCGCACGACGGCATCTGCCGGAGCGGGAGCTGCTCCGGAGGTTGACGGTCCAACCTCTGGTCAGGGAATGGGTGTTGCCCCGAATGGATGCGGCAGAGATGGACGACCTCATCCGAGCGGAGCTGGGCGAGATCGGGGATGACCGGTTGCGACGAGCGATCGCCGATCGTTCGGCGGGAAATCCCATGCACGCGCTCGCCCTAATCAGGGGCCACCTGGAACACGACCCCTGTGGAGGGCTCGGCGAGACGGCGACGGTGGATACATCACTTCACCGGTCCGTTCGCAGCCAACTGGCCCTGCTCGACCAGAAGTCCCGGGATCTGGTGGACAGGTTGGCGGTGTGGGGTGGTACTGCCTTGGTGAGCGACCTTGCCGCACTAGGCGAGGAGTCGCCAGCGGAACTGGTGGGGGCCGTGCGCACCGCTGTCGACGCGGGCGTCGTCGATCTGGCGGTGACCGGTGCCCTCTCGTTCACCCATGACATGTACGCCGACGTCGCGTATTCCGAGCTGGCGCGGCCGTTGCGGGCGGTGCTCCACTCGGCGATCGCGGGGTATCACACCGCAGCCGGAGACCGTCAACTGGCGGCGCACCACCACATGGCGGCCGGGGCCCGTGGCCCGGAGATGGTCGCCGCTGTCGACGCCGCCACCGGAGAACTCGCGCACGCCCCGGCGGTGGCCGCCGATCTGCTCAACACCGCCTCACGCCTGTCCACGGCCGATTCCTCCGCCAGACCAATCGCTTTGCAGCTGGCGACGGCACTGGCTCGTTCCGGGCAACTGGACCGGGCGGCGCAGGTCGCGGCCGAGGGCCTCCGCGAGGCGGTGGACTCGGCGACCGCGGAGAAGCTCCACAGCATCTTGATCTTCACGTTGATCAACCGCGCCGACGCCGCTGCGGTTCACGAGCTGATCGAGCGGACCCTTCAGCTCCCCGTCGACGAAGCGACGCGCGCGCAGATGCACGACATCGGGTTCTACGTCGATCTCATGGAGGGGGTCGAGACCGTCCCGGCGCGGCAGAGGTCGGGAGCCGGCGGATCCGCCATCGGTATGGAGGCCGAGGCCCTGCGTAGGTTCGTGTCCGGTGACATCTCCGGGGCACTCGATACCGCGCTCACAGCGTCGCGACTCGGTGGAGACGTCGACGCGGACGTCGAGCTGAACAGGGCGGTGGAGGTATGGCCACCGATGATCGAGCTGTACCTTCACGGGCCGTCCGCCGCGGAAGCACTGTTGACCCGGGCGCTACAACAGCGATCCGACCGAGACATCCCCTGGCTCTCCTCGTATCTCGAGTTCGTCAGAGGCTCGATCGAGTTGGCTCGCGGACGCCTCGACGACGCGGCCGCGACGTTGGACAGCGCCCTCGAGCCGGCACTGGCCTCACAGCTACGGTGGACCTCCCTCGGGGAAGGGACACGTGCCCTCATCGACGTGTATCGCTCCGACTTCGCCTCGGCGGCCCTGCGACTGGAAGTGTTCGCCGCCAGTGGCCGCCCCGACCTCCTGGGCCTGCCCGAGATCGCACGGACGCACGCACTGCTGCTCGAGGCGCGGCGGAAACTGCGGCCTGCCTCGGAAGCCGCCCACCGGTGCTGGGACCGATCGGCGGAACGCGGATGCTACGGCTGGCTCCCCACCTTCGCGGTGGACTGCGCTCGGATCGCTGCGCGTGCGGGAAACGCTGACCTCGCCCGCGACGTGGTCGAGGTTCTCGGCGTGATGCCTTTCGACGTGCCCGAGGCGGGTGCTGGGAAGGTAGCCCTCGCCGCGGTGATGTGTCAGAACGGCGACGGCGGGGAGGTGGTCGCCGCGGCGACACACTGCGCCACCGATGCCCGCACCCGCGGAGACGCCGTCACCGAGGCGTCGGGTTGGGAGGAGGCCGCTTGCGCAGCAGGCGCACTGGGCGACAGGGCCTCGGCTCGTCGGTACGCGAGGTCGGCGCTCCTGATCTATCAGGTGATGCACGCGCCCGCCCTCAGTGCCCGTGTGATCTCCCGGCTGCGACCCCACGGGGTGCGGCTGGATCCCGCCACCGTCCGCGAGCGGCCCCGGGAAGGGTGGGGTTCTCTCACCCGAACCGAGGTCACCGTGGTCGAGCTGGTGGCATCTGGGTTGTCGGGCCCTGAGATCGCGGATCGCCTGTTCATCTCCACCCGTACCGTGCAGACCCACATCTCGCGTGCCCTCACCAAGCTGAACCTGCGTACCCGTGTCGAACTGGCTGCCTACGTTGCCGGCGGACGCACCTCCCTCCCGGGGCGCTGATCAGACAGCTCCCTCACGCCTGTCTCCCGCGCGCCTGTCTCACGTATGCCATCAGGCGTGGCACGAAAAGGTACGTCACCGCACCGATGATCGCGCCTCCTTTCGGTCGCAGACTTGTCCCAACCGACACAGCTCGCCGTACCCCACACCACGGGCTTCGGCGGGGCGCCATCGATCAAGGACCGTCGTGAGAGTCATGTATTCCCTGCCGGACAAGCCTGATGGAACCACGTCATGAGTGTCTCGCCCCCGACCCCTGACTCCGTCCTCGTGGTCGGCGCCGGGCCGGTCGGCCTGGTGGCCGCGTGCGAACTCGCCAGGCGCGGGGTCACCGTGCGCGTCGTCGACAAACTGATGGCACCGACCAACCAGTCACGAGCAGTCGCCGTCCACGCCGCGAGCCTCGAGATGCTCGACCGACTCGGCGTCGCGGAGGAACTCATCGCCACCGGCGTGACGTCCGCCGGGATGAAGATCGTCAGCGGAGGATCGACTCTGGTCACCGTCCCGCTCGACAGCATCGACAGCGTCTACCCGTTCACCCTCATCACCGCCCAGACCGAAACCGAGCGCGTACTCACCACCCGGTTGGAGGCTCTGGGGGCGAGCGTCGAACGTGGCCGGGAGGTTGTCGACCTCACACAGGACGCCGACCGCGTCCAGGTGACCGTGCGCACCGACAGCGGCGACACGGAGACCGTCGACGCCGGATGGGTGGTCGCCGCCGACGGGGCCCGCAGCGCGACCAGGCACTTTCTGGGAACCAAGCTCGCCGATGGTGATTTCCACGGACACCACTTCCTGCTCGGCGACGTCGACGCCCACCATCACCTCGGCGACGTGCACATGCACACCTTCCTGCACCCCGATGGGCCGGTGATCGCCCTGCCGATGGTGGGAGGCCGGCTGCGGCTCGTCGCCCAACTGCACAACGCACCTGTGACCCCGCCCGGCGCCGTGCCGGAGCGTGCCGAACTGCAGGAGATACTCGACCGCCGCATCGGGGGAGTGATCATCACCCGGTCGCACTGGCTGACGGGTTTCGAGGTCAAGCACGGTCAGGTCCCCCGGTACCGCCACGGCCGGGTCTTTCTGGCCGGCGACGCCGCCCACATCCACAGTCCCGTCGGAGGACAGGGCATGAACACCGGGATGCAGGACGCGGCGAACCTCTCCTGGAAGTTGGCGGCCGCCGTCTCCGGCGACGGCGGGCAGTCACTACTCGACAGCTACCACACCGAACGCCACCCGATCGCGAAGAAGGTCATCTCCTTCACCAGCGCACTGACCAGGGCCGGCACCCTGCGCGGCCCGGTGCGGAAGGTCCGCAATACTGCGGCCGCGGTAGTTGGGCGGTCACACTTCCTCACCGAGAGGTTCGCCGACACCCTCGCAGAACTGACGGTCGCATACCCGCACAGCCCGATCATCAGGCGCCAGGCCCCGCGCGGCGCCGTCGTCACCGCCGGTCACCGCTTCCCCTACGTCAATCAGGACATCACCCGGAGCCTGTTCGCGGACGCTGCCGGACACACGATGTTGACGGTCGCCGGTGTCGCAGCAGCACCTGCGCCCCCGGTCGGCGGACGCAGACACGTCCTCGTTGCGGACGGCGCCTCGCCGGTCGATGGATATGACGCCGTCGTCGCCGATCCGCACCATTCCGTCGGTCGGCGCCTGGGCCTGACCTCCGGCGGCCATGTCCTCTGCCGGCCCGACGGTTACATCGGTGCTGTTCTCGCGCTGGGCGACGAGGCCGGCATCGCCGATTACTACGCCACTCTCGAACGATGACCGAGCACCGCGCCCCGTACGCTGCCGGCACCGCGGAGGATGTCGTCGCCATCGCGGACATCCCGCAGTTCCGCGCTGCCCTGGACCTGATGAGCAGGCTCGAATCGAGATCGATCGCCAACCACAGTGTGCGGACCTACCTGTTCGCGCGCATCGCCGCCGCGCATCTCGGCGTCATCGAGGGCTCGGACTATGACGACCGGCTGCTGTTCATGGCCTGTGTCCTGCACGACCTCGGGCTCGCCTCAAACGACGAGCGCACCGGACGTTTCGAGGTCGTCGGCGCCGACCGCGCCGCCGAGTTTCTCACCGGGCAGTGCTGGCCGGCGGCCGAGGTGGACGCCGTGTGGGAAGCAATAGCGCTCCATTCCTCCGCACAGATCTCCGAGCGCAGAGGTCCCCTGTGTGTGCTCGTCCGCGAAGGCGTCAGCGCCGACTTCGGCGGAGCCATCGGGCCGGGCCTGGCACCCACCGCAGTGTCCGACGAGCAGGCTCGAGTCATCCACGGCGCCTACCCGCGGTTCGACATGGCGAGCTCTCTGGTTGAGGCGATCTGTCGACAGGCTGCCCGGGACCCCGCCAACGCTCCACGGTTCACCCTCCCGGGCGAACTGCTCCGCGAGCGCGGCGACCCGCCCGTTCAAACCCGACTCGAGCGCGATGCACTGGCCTCGCGTTGGGGCAGCTGACCCGAAAGTGGTGGCGCACATGAATCTCGCACGACACTTCCTCGCCGACTGGTTCGATCGGCTCTCCGCGTCAGGCTTCGACGGTTCGGTCTTCCTCGACGCACTGGCCGACGACCTCGTGTGGACGGCCACGGGCCAGTCCCCGGTGTCGGGGACGTTCCACGGCAGACAGCAGTACATCGACAACGTCTGGACGCCGCTCGATCAGCACCTCGCACGATGGCCACGAGCGGAGGTTGTCCGAATCCTCGGCGACGGCGACTGGGCGACAGTGCAATTCCGCGGGGTCGGTGGACTCGGTGTCAACGGATCCGATTACACCCTCGACTACTGCTGGATCGTGCACGTGGAGAACGACCGGATCACCGAAGTAATCGGCTTCTACGACCAGACCAAGGTCAACGAACTGTTCGCACCCACACCCCACCAGCCGTCATGACTCACCATGGAGTCCCCATGTCGACCGCCCCACCCCCACCACGCGTGTCAGCCCGCCTCGGGATACCCGAGCTCGCGCGGGCCCTCGCCGGTCCAGTCCTCACCCCTGCCGACGCCGGTTTCGTCGACGAGGTCGCCGGGTTCAACCTGACGGTCGCACCGGCACCGGTCGCCGTCGTCGGAGCGAGTTCGTCGGGCGACGTGGCCACGGCGATCCGCCACGCGCAGAACGCCGAGCTCCGCGTCGGTGTCCGCGCGACCGGCCACGGCCCCAGCGGGGGAGACGACCAGTACCTCACCGTCACCACGCACCGGATGACGCGAGTCGACGTCGACCCGGCCCGTCGCCGCGCCCGTGTCGAGGCCGGGGCACGGTGGCGGGACGTGCTGGCTGCGACCGCGCCGCACGGACTGACCGGTGCCGTGGGCTCGTCGTCTGCCGTCGGCGTCGTCGGGTACACCCTCGGCGGGGGGCTCAGCCCGTTCGGTCGCACGGTGGGTTACGCCGCCGATCACGTCCGGTCGCTCGATGTGGTGACGGCTGACGGTCTGCTCAGACGCGTCGACCGCCTTGACGAACCGGACCTGTTCTGGGCACTGCGTGGCGGACGCGACGGTCTGGGGATCGTGACCTCGATGGAGTTCGACCTGTTCGACATCGGCAGCTTCCACGGTGGAGGGATGTTCTTCGACAGTGCGCTCGCCCACGTCGTCCTGCACCTGTGGAGACAGTGGGCTCCGACCCTTCCCGACGACGCCGGAACGTCCATCGCACTGCTGCGACTCCCTCCGGACCCTCACCTGCCCCCGGTGCTCCAGGGCAGGACGGTGGTGCATCTGCGCTTCACCTTCCTCGGCGACGACTCCACCGGCGACGCGTTGCTGGCACCCATGCGCGCCGCCGGGCCGACCCTGCTGGATACCGTCGGAAGGACGCCGATTCCCGCCCTCGATGGGGTGCACATGGATCCGGTCGGGCCGATGGCGGTTCTGGACGCCTCCGCCACCACCGAATCGCTCCCGGCCGACGCCGTCGACGCCGTGCTCGCTGTCGCGGGACCGGAAGTCGACAGTCCCCTGGCCACTGTCGAGATCCGCCTTCTGGGTGGCAGGCTCGATTGTCCGCAGGGCCCGAGCGACTCTGTCATCGGTCGCGGTAGCGCGTTCAACGTGTTCACCGCCGGCGTGTGCGCCGGACCGCTGGGCGAACTCGCCGCGGTCCACACCTCCGCGGTGGTGGACGCGGTCGCGCCCTGGTCCGACGGCGCGCTCCTCAATTTCGCCGGACGGCTTGGCGCCGCGCAACGAAACCAGCTGTGGCCCGACGACGAACGAGCACGGTTGGCGGCGATCAGATCCGCCTACGATCCGCACGGCGTACTCCGGCCAGCACGGTGACCGAGGACCGGCGCGCGCCGCTGCGGCTCGAACCGGGCTCCGCCTCTGCGCCGGTTGCTCGCCGCTACGCTCGCTAGCGCTCGCTGAGCGGCTCGAACCGGACGGTCACCGCCTTGAAACCGGGAGTGTTGGACTCCCGCGCCACGTTCTGACGGTGGACCAGGTTGTTGGCCTCGGGGAAGTAGGCCGCGCAGCAGCCGCGGGCCGTCGGGTAGGACACCAGGCGGAACCTCTCCGCCCGGCGCTCGGTGGTCACGCCGTCCGAGCCGGTGAACACGCTCACCACGTCCACCAGCTGGCGATCCTCGAGCCCCAGGGCGGTCAGGTCGTCGGGGTTCACGAGGATCACCCGACGCCCCTCGGAGATGCCCCGGTAGCGGTCGTCGAGACCGTAGAAGGTGGTGTTGTACTGGTCGTGGGACCGCATGGTCTGCAGGATCAGGTGCCCGTCCGGCGCCTCCAGCCACTCGAGCGGTGACACCGTGAAGTGCGCGCGCCCGGACGGGGTGGCGAAGGACCGGGTGTCGCGCGGCGGATTGGGCAGCACGAACCCGGACTTCTGCCGCACCCGCCGGTTGTAGTCGGTGAACCCGGGGATCACCCGCTCGATGTGGTCCCGGATCACGTCGTAGTCCTCCGCCATCGCGCGCCACCCCACCGGGTGGTCGTGACCGAGGATCGCCTCCGCCATGCCCGCGACGATCTGCGGTTCGCTGAGCAACTGCTCCGACACCGGCTCCAGCCGCCCCTGGGACGAGCGGATCACCGACATCGAGTCCTCCACCGAGACGAACTGCGCGCCCCCGGGATGGCGGTCGTCGCGGTCCGTGCGTCCGAGCGTCGGGAGGATGAGCGACGTCTGCCCGTGGACCACGTGGGAGCGATTGGGTTTGGTCGACACGTGGACGGTCAGCCCGGTGCGCTGCATCCCCTTCTCGAGGACGTCGGTGTCCGAGCACGCCTTGGCGAAGTTGCCGCCCATGGAGACGAACACGTCCACGTCACCGCGCTCGAACGCCTCGAGCGTCTCCGTCGAGTCGTAGCCGTGCTCACGCGGCGAGGTGATGCCGAACTCGTCGTCGAGCCCGTCCAGCAACATCGCGCCCGGCTTCTCCCAGATCCCCATGGTCCGGTCGCCCTGGACGTTGGAGTGGCCGCGGACCGGGCAGGCGCCGGCGCCGGGCTTGCCGAAGTTGCCCTGCAGCAGCAGCACGTTGACGATCTCGCGCAGGGTGTCCACCGAGTGTGGCTGCTGCGTGAGGCCCAGTGCCCAGCAGATGATCGTGCCCCGCGAGTGGACGAGCAGGGTGGCCAGGCGTTCGATCTGGTCGCGGCGCAGTCCCGTGGCCCGCTCGGTGGTCTCCCAGTCCAGCTCGGCACGCGCGGCGGCGTAGTCCCGGAAGCCCTCGGTGCACGTGTCGATGAAGTCGCGGTCCACCACCGTGCCGGGCGCGGCCTCCTCGGCCCGGAGCAGCAGGTGCCCCAGGGCCTGGAACAGCGCGAGGTCGCCGCCCACCTTGATCTGGAGGAAGTCATCCGAGACGGTCTCGCCTCCGCCCTCGACCAGGCTCTTGGCGATTCCGGTGGGCGACTGGGGGTCGGCGAACCCGAGCAGGCCGGCCTCGGGCAACGGGTTGACCGCCACCACGTGGGCCCCGCGTCGCCGGGCGTCGGTGAGGGTGGAGAGCATCCGGGGGTGGTTGGTGCCGGGATTCTGTCCGACGACGAGGATGACGTCCGCGTGATCGAAGTCCTCGAGCGAGACCGTCCCCTTGCCGATGCCGATCGTGGGCGTCATGGCCGACCCGGAGGACTCGTGGCACATGTTGGAGCAGTCGGGCAGGTTGTTGGTGCCGATGGACCGCGCGAGCAGTTGGTACATGAACGCGGTCTCGTTGGCCGTCCGGCCGGAGGTGTAGAACACGCAGCGGTCCGGCGAGGTGGCGGTGACGTGCTCTGCCATGAGGGCGAACGCCTCCCGCCACCCGATCGGCGAGTAATGCTCATCGCCGGGCCTGAGCACCACCGGCTCGGTGATCCGGCCCTGGTTGCCCAGCCAGTACTCGGTCTTGTCGCGGAGCTCGCGGATCGGGTGGGCGGCCCACCACTCGGGGGTCACGGTCCGGGTGGTGGACTCCTCGGCCACGGCCTTGGCGCCGTTCTCGCAGAACTCCGCCGGCTTGCGCGGCCCGGTGATGGACTCCGGCCAGGCGCACCCGGGGCAGTCCGTGCCACCGCGGTGGTTGAGGCGGGCCAACGCCCGCGCCGTCCGGGTCACACCGGCCTGCGAGATCCCCCGCTCGAGCGCCACCGAGACGGCCTTGAGGCCCGCCGCGCTGGTCTCGGGTTCGCCGACCCGGATCCGTGTCTCGTCGATGTCGGCGACGGGCGCGGACCGCCGGATGCGAGGGACAAGGCTCATCGCCCCATTGTGCGCCCGAACACAGCGCTCCGCAGCCGCGGCCCGGGAGTTCGCGCGGTGCTGGATCAGTTGCCGATGCGCTCCGGATGGGAGTAGACGGTCGCGCGATCGCCCCTGCTGAACCCGACCAGCGTCACCCCGGTCTCGGCGGCCAGGTCCACCGCCAACGACGAGGGGGCGCTGACCGCGGAGATCACCGGTATCCCCGCCATCGACGTCTTCTGTACGAGTTCGAACGAGGCACGCCCGGAGACCTGCAGGATCGTCTCGCGCAGCGGGAGCCGGCCCTCGCGCAGTGCCCAGCCCACCACCTTGTCCACCGCGTTGTGCCGACCGACGTCCTCGCGCAGACAGAGCAGGTCCCCGTCGGGGGAGAACAGTGCCGCCGCGTGGACCCCGCCGGTGCGGCCGAAGACGATCTGGCCCTCGCGGAGTCGGTCGGGGAGGGAGAGCAGGACCGCAGCCCCGACCAGGGGGGTGGCCGGCTCGGCGGGGAAGTGGGTCGCCTTGCGCACCTCCGCGACCGAGTCGACCCCGCACACCCCGCAGGAGCTGGTCATGGCGGTCGCACGGACGGATCGGGGCTCCGGGACATCGGGGGACAGGGTCACGGTGAGGGTGTTGTAGTCCTGCTCGGTGCGGCCGCTCACCGTGGTGCAGTAGCAGATCTCCGGGAGGTGATCGCGGTGCCAGATCGCCCCCTCCGACACCAGGTACCCGGCGGCCAGGTCCATGTCATCGCCCGGGGTGCGCATCGTGACGAGGTAGGGGCGCCCGCCGAGCCGGACCTCCAGCGGCTCCTCCACCGCGAGGGTCGCCACCTCACGTCTGACGTCACTGCCGGCGATGATCCTCCGCGCGGGGTGACGACTCGTCCGTCGTCCCATGGTGCAGAGGCTAGCCGGTGCCGGGTTCAGCCGCCGCCGCGGTCAGCCGTAGGCCCGGCAGTCCGGAGGCCGCCCCGTTCGGTGGATCGGTGGGCCACGCGCAGGACGCCGGCACCGCGGACGTCCCCGGCGTCCAGGTAGGCCAGCGCGTCGTCGGCCTCGTCGAGGCGGTACTCGTGGGTGGTGGGGAGGAGGGCGAGGCGCTCGGCGAGGGCGAGGAACTCCTCGCCGTCGGAACGGGTGTTGCTCTCCACACTGGTCACGGTCCGCTCGTGGAACAGGTGCCGCTGGTAATCGAGCCGGGGGATGTCGGAGAGGTGGATGCCGGCCACGGCCAGGGTCGCGCCGGGGGCGAGTGCCGCCAGGGCCGCCGGCACGATCTCCCCCGCCGGAGCGAAGAGGATCGCGGCGTCGAGCGGGACCGGGGGTGCTCGCGGGCGTCCCCGGCCGAGGCCGCGCCGAGGTCGAGCGCCAACCGGCGCGCGCCCTCGCCCCGGGTGAGCACGTGGACCTCCGCCCCCTGCGCGAGGGCGAGTTGCGCGGTGAGATGGGCCGAACCGCCGAAGCCGTAGACGCCCAGCCTGCCGCCCGGCGGGAGCGCCGCCCGCTTCAGAGCGCGGTAGCCGATGATGCCCGCGCACAGCAGCGGCGCGGCCGAGACGTCGTCGATCCCGTCGGGCAGGGCGTATGCGAAGGCCTCGGGGACGGTGGTGAACTCCGCGTAGCCGCCGTCGGCATCCCATCCGGTGTAGCTGGACCGGGCGCACAGGTTCTCCCGTCCGGACCGGCAGGCGCCGCACCTCCCGCAGGTGCCCCGCAGCCAGGGGACGCCCACCCGGTCACCGGTGACGAAGCGGACGCATCCGGGCCCCGAACCCACGACCTCTCCGACGATCTCGTGGCCGGGGACCACCCGCGGTCGGCGGACCGGGAGATCACCGGTGGCGACGTGCAGGTCGGTCCGGCAGACCCCGCACGTGAGGACGCGGAGCAGGACCTCCCCCGGCCCGGGCTCGGGCACGGGGAGCTCGACCAGGTCCAGTGGCGCCTGTGCGAGTGGTCCCGGTTCGCGGACCACCCACGCTCGCATCGTCGTCGTCATGGTCAAGGTCACCTCGATCCCGCGGTGCGGTATCGGCGATCCTATCCCCGGCCGCGCGGCCCGGGCCAGGCCCGGACCGCGAGGGCTCAGATGTAGATGGCGGGGTCGATGTAGAACTGCGCGTCGCGCAGCTCCTCCTTCGACTCCTTGGCGGGCTTGGCGACGCCCGGGATGCCCACGACGATCGAGTTGGCGGGGGCGTCTTTGACCACCACGGCGTTGGCGCCGACCGAGGAGTCCGAACCGATCTCGACGGGGCCCAGGATCTTGGCACCGGCGCCGACGGTCACGCGGTCGCCCAGGGTGGGGTGTCGCTTGACGTGCTTGAGCGAGACGCCGCCCAGGGTGACCCCGTGGTACAGCATGCAGTCGTCACCGATCTCCGCGGTCTCCCCGATGACCACGCCCATGCCGTGGTCGATGAAGAACCGTCGACCGATGGTGGCGCCGGGGTGGATCTCGATCCCAGTGAGGAACCGGGTGAACTGGCTCAGGACGCGGGCCGCGAACCGGCCGGCCCCGCCGGCCACCCACAGTCGGTGGGAGAGCCGGTGGGACCAGATCGCGTGCAGGCCGGAGTAGACGATCGCGTTCTCGACATCTCCCCGGGCCGCCGGGTCGTGGGCGCGCGCCGCGGCGAGATCCTCACGCAGGGTGCGCAGGATCCCCGCCGCGGGCGCGTCCGCGGTCGACGGAGTCGGGTCGCTCATCAGTCGCGGTAGTCCTCGAACAGCATGGTGGACACGTAGCGCTCGCCGTAGTCGCACACGATCACCACGATGGTCTTGCCGGCGTTCTCGGGGCGCTTGGCCACCTCGAGCGCGGCCCACACGTTGGCGCCGGAGGAGATGCCGGCGAGGATGCCCTCCTCGGTGCCGAGACGCTTGGCGATCCGCAGCGAGTCGTCGAGGGTGACGTCGATGACCTCGTCGTATATGTCCCGGTTGAGGATCTCGGGGACGAAGTTGGCGCCCAGCCCCTGGATCTTGTGCGGTCCGGCTTTGCCCTCGGTGAGCAGCGGCGAGTCCTTGGGCTCCACGGCAACGATCTGGATGTCCGACTTCTGCTCGCGCAGGTAGCCTCCGGCGCCGGTGATAGTGCCGCCGGTGCCGATGCCGGCGATGAAGATGTCGACCTCGCCGTCGGTGTCCTCCCAGACCTCGGGGCCGCTGGTCCGGCGATGGACGTCGGGGTTGGCCGGGTTGGCGAACTGCCGGGCGAGGACCGCGTTCTCGCGGGTGGAGGCGACCTCCTCGGCCTTGGCCACGGCGCCCTTCATGCCCTCGGAGCCCGGGGTGAGGATGAGCTCGGCACCGTAGGCCCGCATGACCGCGCGGCGCTCGACCGACATGGTGTCGGGCATGACCAGGACGGACTTGAACCCGCGCGCGGACGCGACCATGGCGAGCGCGATGCCGGTGTTGCCGGACGTGCCCTCCACGATGGTGCCGCCGGGCTTGAGGGCGCCGGAGGCGACCGCGTCGTCGATGATCGCGGCGCCGATACGGTCCTTGACGCTGGCGGCCGGGTTGGCGGACTCCAGCTTGGCGAGCACGGTGGCCTGGAGGCCGTCGGTGAGGGAGTTGAGGCGGACCAGGGGCGTGTGGCCGATGGTCTCGGTGATGTCGGAGTAGATCTTCGCCATTTGTGGGTTCCGTTCTGAAGAATGAACAGGTCTGTCTATCCGCGAGTGTACGTGATGGGGCGACACGGCACGAGGGTGCGCAAGGGAACGGTCCCCCGATTGCCGCAGCCGTCCGACGGGCCGACAATGGACCGCGCTCCATTTTCATCGTCGTCCGAAAGGTCGCATCCTGCATGCGCGAGATCACCGTCCCCACCCAGCGGACTTTCACCCGTTCCGACCTGATACCGGTGGTGGCGCGACGGCGTGCCACCTCGGAGCCGCGGGCGGTCCCCTTCGAACACCACGGCGACGGCCGGTGGCGTTCCGTCTCCAACGCTGAGCTCGTCGCGCGCGTGGACGCGATCGCGGCCGGACTCATCGCGGCCGGCGTCGAGCCCGGAGACCGGGTGGCGCTCATGGCCGGAACCCGCGTCGAATGGGTGCTGGTCGACCTCGCCGTGTGGACCGCCGGAGCCATCACCGTGCCGATCTACCCGTCATCCTCGGCGGGGCAGCTCGAATGGATCCTCGCCGACTCCGCTGCGAAGGTCCTCGTGGCGGAGAACGACGAGCACGTCGTCGTCGTCGGAGAGACCGACGTCCCCGACACCTGCACCCGGATCCTCTACCTCGACGACGGCGCCCTCGAGGCCCTCGAGGCCGACGGCGAGGCCGTCGAGGCCGAGACCCTCGACGCGGCGGTGGCCACGGTCGAACCCGACACCCCCGCCTCGATCATCTACACCTCCGGCACCACCGGACGGCCCAAGGGCTGCGTGATCACCCACCGCAACCTCCTGTCGGAGTGCCACGGGCTGCTCGACCACCCCATCGGGTCGATGGCGCAGCAGGGCAAGAAGGTCCTCATGTTCCTGCCCCTGGCCCACGTGCTCGCCCGCGCCGTGACCTACACCGTCTACCTGGGTGATGCGACCGTCGGCTTCTGGGACGACACCTCCACCATCCTCCCGCGCTTCGCCGATTTCCGGCCGCACATGATCCTCGGGGTCCCACGCGTCTTCGAGAAGGTACGCGACGGGATCGCCACGAAGGCCGCCGCCAAGGGCGCGGTGCAGAGCGGGATCTTCGAGCGCGCCGAGGCGATCGCGATCGAGCACAGCCGGCTGCGCGGCGATGACGGGCTGGACGACGCCCGCCGACCCTCGCTCCTGCACACCGTCCAGTACAAAGCTCTCGACCTGGTCGTCTACAAGGCCATACGCGAGGCGCTCGGCGGCCGCTGCGAGTACGCCATCTCCGGCGGCGGCGCTCTGCCCGACCGGATCTCGCACTTCTTCCGCGGAGTCGGCGTGCCCCTCTACGAGGGATACGGTCTCACCGAGAGCACCGCCGCCGCCACCGTGAACGGCCCCGGCTGCCAGCGCATCGGCACCGTCGGCCGGCCCGTGGCCGGGACAAGCGTCCGGATCGCGGACAGCGGTGAGGTGGAGCTGGCCGGCGAGCTGGTCTTCGACCGCTACTGGAACAACGAGGAGGCCACCGCCGAGGCCATCCGCGACGGCTGGTTCGCCACCGGTGACATCGGCTCGCTCGACCCGGACGGCTACCTGACGATCACCGGTCGCGCCAAGGAGATCATCGTCACCGCCGGCGGAAAGAACGTCTCGCCGGGGCAGGTCGAGGACGCGATCCGGGCGCATCGCCTCGTCGGCCACGCGGTCCTCATCGGGGAGGCCCGGAGGTTCGTCTCCGCGTTGGTCACCGTGGACGAGGTCGAGCTCGAGAACTGGGCGGCGGAGAACGGACACGGTGGCAGGCCGACCGGGGACCTGGTCACCGACCCCGCGCTGCGCGCCGAGATCCAGGCCGCCGTGGACGAGGCCAATCGGCAGGTCTCGCACGCCGAGGGCGTCAAGAAGTTCGTCGTCCTGCCCCGCGACTTCACCGAGGACTCGGGTGAGCTGACCGCGACCCTCAAGGTCAAGCGGCACGTGATCGCAGAGCACTACGCGGGGCAGATCGAGGGTATGTACGCCTGATCGGGTTCCGCCCCGTCGGCCACGGACTGGCCGGGCTGCGTCCGGATCGGGCAACGTCCGAATCGGGCGGACACGGGAGCGCCCGGACCCCGTGGGGCCCGGGCGCTCCCGGTCGAGGGCTCAGTTGTCGCTGTAGAGCGCCTCGATCTCGCTGCCGAAGCGGTCGTGCACGACGTTGCGCTTGAGCTTGAGCGTCGGGGTGAGCTCACCGCTCTCCACCGAGAACTCCGCCGCGAGGATCTTGAACTTGCGGATGGACTCGGCGCGGGAGACGGACTTGTTGGCCTGGTCCACCGCGTCCTGGATGGCGCCGACCAGGTCGCCGTCCTGGAGCAGGTCCGACACCTCTCCGGTCTTGCCGTGCTTGTCCCGCCACGCCGGGAAGGTCTCCTGGTCGACGGTGATCAGCGCGGCGATGTAGTTGCGGTTGTCGCCCACTACGACTGCCTGGCTGATCAGGGGATCGGCCGAGAGGAGGTCCTCCATCTGGGACGGCGAGACGTTCTTGCCGCCCGCGGTGACGATGAGGTCCTTCTTGCGGCCGGTGATCGAGAGGTAGCCGTCCGAGTCGAGCTCGCCGATGTCGCCGGTGTGGTACCACTCGCCGGTCCAGGACTCCTCGTTGGCCTTCGGGTTCTGCCAGTAGCCCTTGAACAGGGTCTTGGCCTTGGCCAGGATCTCGCCGTCGTCGGCGATCTGGATGGTCACGCCCGGGATCGGACGACCGACGGTGCCGATCTTGGCCTGGCCGATCGGGTTGACGGTGAGCACTCCCGAGGACTCGGTGAGACCGTAGCCCTCGAGGAGGTCGAAGCCCGCGCCACGGTAGAAGTGGCCGAGACGGGCGCCCAGGGGGCCGCCGCCGGAGATGATGCGGTTGCACTCGCCGCCCAGGGCGTCGTGCAGCTTCGAGTAGACGAGCTTGGAGAACAGCTTCTGCTTGAGCGCCAGGCCCGTGGACGGCTTCCCGCCGCCCTCGAGGGCCGTGGAGTAGTCGATCGCGGTCTGCACCGCGGCCTTGAAGATCTTGGCCTTGGCGCCACCGGCGGCCTCGGCCTTGCCGGCGGCGGAGTTGTAGACCTTCTCGAGCACGCGCGGGACCGACACGAGGAAGGTCGGGTGGATCTCCGCGAGTCGCTCGACGACCTTGGTCGTGTCGGGCTCGTGGGCCACGGCGACGCGCTTGTAGAAGCAGGCCACCTCGAGGATGCGGGCCAGCACGTGGGCCAGCGGCAGGAAGATCAGGGTGCGGCTGTTGGGGACGAACGCGTCCTTGAGCTGCTCTTCGACCGACATCACGACGCCGGCGAATCCGCCGTGGAGGATCTCGCAGCCCTTGGGGTTGCCCGTGGTGCCGGAGGTGTAGATGATGGCGCACCGGTCCTCGTGGCCCGTCGCCATCGAGGCCTGCTCGAGCTGCTCGTCGGTGACGTCCGCTCCCGCGGCGGTGAGCTGGGCGACCAGGTCGTTGTCGATGACCATGATGTCGCCGTTCCACTCGGTGCCGGACGTCAGCACCTCGCGGAGTTCGAGGTTCTCGACCACGGCGAAGGTCGCGCCGGAGTCGGTGAGGATCCAGTCGCACTGGCCCGACGAGGAGGTCTCGTAGATCGGCACGGTGACGGCGCCGACGGCCCAGGAGGCCCACGCGATGAGCGACCACTCGTAGCGGGTGTGGCTCATGATGGCCAGGCGGTCGCCGGGCTTGACGCCCCGGGCGATGAGGCCCTTGGCCACGCCCTTGACCTCCTCGAGGTACTGGGCGCAGGTGACCTCTTTCCAGTCGGTCCCGACGAGCCGCAGTACCGCGACGTCGTTCGGGGCCTCCTCCGCGTTCTTGAACACGAGCCGGCCGAGGTTCTCGACAGGGAAGGGCTTGGTTACGGGAGGGGTGGCGAACTCGGTCGTCATTGCGATCCTTAGGTCATGTGTGGCCTGTATCACTGGCAAGTGTAGAGGGTCGGCCGCCGTCCGTGTTCAGCACGGTCTATTTAGATCCGTTTATGAGGGCCCCGTCAGGTTCGTGATCCCGGTTACTGTGATACGGGTTACACTGGCGTCATGTTCGGGGGCACGGGACCCGCGGCGAGCCTGCTGGTGGCCGAGTCGTGGGAGCGCAGCAGGCATCGGGGTATCGACCCCACCGTGGTCGCGCCGTCGGTCGAGTTGGAGGGCCCGGACCTCTCCCGCCACGTGGCGGAGCACCGGATGGCGTCGGTCCTCCCGGTGGTCGAGTCGGTCCTCGTCCCGGGCGTGGTCTCCAGCGGGCACATCGTCGCCGTCGCGGACGAGCGGGGACGGTTGCTGCGGGTGATCGGTGACCGGGGCGTGAGGTCCCGCGCGGAGTCGATGGCGTTCATCCCCGGTGCGGTCTGGACGGACGAGGCGGTCGGGGCCAACGCGCCGGGACTCGCGCTCAGGCACGACACGGAGGTGCGGGTCCGCGGGTCCGAGCACTATCTCGAGATGGCCCACGAGTGGAGTTGCGCGGCGGCACCGGTCCACGACCCCGGGACGGGTGAGCTGATCGGGCTCATCGACGTGACCGGCCCGAGCAGTGCCGCCTCGGATCAGATGCTCGCGCTGATCCGGGCGACGGTGATGCTCGCGGAGGGGGAGTTGCGCACAGCCGCAGGCCTGGTCGTACCCCGTCGCGGCGGGGTCGACCGGTCCGGGGGCGGGCGGTTCAGGCTGCGCGTTCTCGGTGCGGGGGCCGGCGTGATCGACGGAGAGGGCTCCGGGGTCGGCGGGCGGGTCCTGACCGGCAGGCACGCGGAGATCTGCGTGCTGCTCGACGCGCATCCGGAGGGGCTGACGGGCGGCGCGCTCGCCGAGCTCCTCGCCGACGACCGCCTGGACGAGGTCAGCGTCCGCGCCGAGGTCTCCCGTCTCCGGCGCGTGTTCGGGCCGGACGTGGTGGCGTCGAGGCCCTACCGTCTGGCCCCGGGTGCACTGGTCACCGACGTCCGCGAGGTCACGGACGCGCTCGGGGCCGGCGACGTCATGAGGGCGGTCGCCTCCTACCCGGGACCGCTCCTGCCGGCGTCGGACGCGCCCGGGGTGGCCGATCTGCGGCTCGAGGTCCATTCGATGGTGCGGGCCGCGGTGCTGTCCGCCGACCGTCTCCCCGTGCTCAGGGCCTGGGTCGGCGGCGCCGGGCGTGAGGATCTCGCCGCGTGGCGGAGCCTGGCCCGGTCGCGGTACGCGGACGCCTCCACGGTGGCGGCGGCGGAGGCGCGGTGTCGTGTCCTCGATCAGCGCTTCGGGGCGTGAGGGGCGCGGAGGCGACAGTCGGCGCCGAACCGGGCCCCACCCGTCCGCTCGGGTAGGTGGGTCGGTGCCATCCGGACTGTCCCCGGTGCGCCGGGTGGGCAGAACCCCGCGGTAGCTGTTCCGGACGGGGCGGCCGCCGGGCAAGAGTG
Organism: Dietzia sp. 2505; assembly: GCF_040546785.1. Lineage (NCBI taxonomy): Bacteria > Bacillati > Actinomycetota > Actinomycetes > Mycobacteriales > Dietziaceae > Dietzia > Dietzia sp. 2505. The sequence goes on from NZ_JBEPON010000003.1 coordinate 405,059, forward strand.
ATCGGTGTCACATTCACCGCCCCGCCGATGGTGGGGGTCGCTCGAGCAGGAGGCGCACGATGGCGATCGAACTGAATCAGATCTGGGACATGCCGATCAAGGAGTTCCACCCTCTCCCCAAGGCACTGCTGGGGGTGGGTGCGCACGACATCCTCGGTGTGGAGGCCAAGAAGCTGGGGATGACCCGGGTCCTCATCATGACCACCGGACTGCGCGGCTCGGGCATCATCGAGGAGCTCAAGGGCAAGATCGAGTACCAGGGACTCGACGTCGTGGTCTTCGACAAGGTCGAGTCGAACCCCAAGGACTACAACGTCATGGACGCCGCGGCGCTCTACAACTCGGAGAAGTGCGACGGCATCATCTCGGTGGGCGGCGGCTCCAGCCACGACGCCGCCAAGGGCGCCCGCGTGGTCATCGCCCACGACGGCCGCGACATCAACGAGTTCCAGGGCTTCTCCAAGTCCACCAACTTCGAGAACCCGCCGCACATCGCGGTGTCCACCACGGCGGGCACCGGCGCGGAGACCTCGTGGGCGTACGTGATCACGGACACCTCGGACATGGACCACCCGCACAAATGGGTCGCCTTCGACGACGCCAGCCTGGTCTCGCTGGCGATGGACGACCCGCTCCTCTACTACTCCTGCCCCCAGCACTTCACCGCGTACTGCGGCTTCGACGTCCTCGCGCACTGTTCGGAGCCGTACGTGTCCCGGCTCGACTTCGCCCCCTCGCTGGGCAACGCGTTGTACGCGACCAAGCTCGTGGCGGACAACCTCACGACGGCCGTGTACGACCCCCGCAACCTCGAGGCCCGGACCGGCATGATGAACGCGCAGTACATCGCGACGCAGGCGTTCAACTCGGGAGGCCTGGGCATGATCCACTCGATGTCCCACGCGATCAGCGCGTACTACGACACGCACCACGGTCTGAACAACGCCATCGCGCTGCCCCGGGTGTGGGAGTACAACCTGCCGTCCCGCTACCAGCGCTACGCCGAGCTCGCGCCGCAGATGGGCGTGGACACCCGCAACATGACGACCGTCCAGGCCGCCGACGCGGCGGTGGAGGCCGCCATCCGGTTGTCGAAGGACGTCGGTATCCCGGACAACTTCAGCCAGATCACGCCCGGGTTGTACGAGAAGAACCAGATGGACACGGGCAAGTACAAGGGCAAGGGCGACAGGATCGACACCTCGCCGGAGAACGTCCGCAGGATCGCCGAGCACATGATGGGGGACGCGTGCACCCCGGGCAACCCGCGTGAGTCCACGGTCGAGTCGCTGATCCCGATGGTCGAGCACGCCATGACCGGGTCGTACTGACCGGTCGGCGGGACACACCACCAGGACGTCCCCGGGGGCGGGTGAGCGGATCCGTCCCGCCCGCCCCCGGGGGACACCACCATCCCCAGTGAGGAAAGGGCCCGACCATGGATGTCATCGAGGAGCACCCCGACGAGGTGGGTCCCGCGGACGCGGTGATCGACGTCGACCTCCTGCAGGAGGCCCTCCGCGGGACGGGGTACATCGTGGACCGGGAGCTGGCGACGGTCGTGCACCTCGCGACGGTCCTCGACAGGCCGCTGCTGCTGGAGGGGCCGGCCGGCGTGGGGAAGACCGAGCTGGCCAAGTCGCTCGCCTCCGCGTTCGGCCGTCGGTTGGTCCGTCTGCAGTGTTACGAGGGGCTCGACGACGCCCGGGCGCTGTACGAGTGGGACTACGCCAAGCAGTTGCTCCACGTCCAGATGCTCCGGGACCGGATCACGGCGGAACTGCAGGTGCACGAGGATCTCGCTGCCGCCTCGGCCGCGCTGGCGGAGATGGAGGTGGGGATCCACGGCGAGGACTTCCTGGTGGCCAGGCCGTTGCTCGAGGCGATCACGTCCGAGGACCCGGTGGTCCTGCTCATCGACGAGATCGACCGCACGGAGGAGTCGCTCGAGGCGATGCTGCTCGAGGTGCTCGCGGAGAAGCAGGTGACGATCCCGGAGCTCGGCACCTACCGCGCACGCACGACGCCCTGGGTGGTCCTCACCTCGAACGACACCCGGGAGCTGTCCAGTGCGCTCAAGCGCCGGTGCCTGCACTTCCACGTGGACTTCCCGGACGCCTCGCGGGAGACGGAGATCGTCCGGTCCCGCGCACCGGAGGTGCCGGAGTCGGTGGCGGCCGACGTGGTGGAAAGGGCCCGCCGACTGCGCGAGCTGCCCCTGCGCAAGGCCCCGTCGATCTCCGAGGTGGTGGACGCGGCGCGCGCGGCGTCGGTGTGGGGTGGAGACGGCCCGGAGCTGGGCTGGGTCCTGTCCGCCGCTCTCCTGAAGTACCGGTCCGACGACGATGTCGCGCGCGGCGTGCTCGGCGGTGGGGCGGCCCCGGGCGAGGAGTCGGCGGGGGGCGGTCGGGACATGCGGGCGGCCGCCGACGCGACCGGGGCGTCCACCGCCGCCGCGTTCGGGGCCGGCCGGGCCCGCGGCGTGGCCGGGCGCGGGACCGGACGACGATGACGGCCGGGAACAGGTCCCACGTCTCGCCCCCGCAGGTGCTCGACATCGTCTCCGTGGCGTTCGGGCGGCTGCTCAGAGAACGAGGGGTGGCGGTCTCCCCGGCCGAGGTGGTCGAACTGCGGACGGTCCTCGCACTGGTGGGGACCTCCCGGCCCGAGGTCCTGCGGCCGGCGCTCCGTGCGGTGACGGTCAAATACCAGCGGGAGAACCGGGGCTTCGACGCGGTCTTCGACCGCTTCTTCCTCGGTGTGCTGGCGGCCCGGGCCGAGGACTCCGGAGGTGCCCGGGGCGACGCCCCGCAGGTGGGGGCACTGCCCGACGAGCTGGAACTGGACTCGGACGGGTCCTCGCCGTTCACCCCGTCGGACCTGGACCCGGCCGAGATCGGTGATCTGGTCGAGGGCGACGAGACGGCCCGCCGCGACGAGGACATCCACTACGACGACTCCGACTTCTCCACCGCGACGGGCGAGGAGGAGTTCGCGGTCGAGGAGGAGGCGGAGCGGTGGCAGTCCTCGGTCACCTACGAGATCGAGGTGGACCGCGCGTCGTCGGACCGGGTGGGGGAGATGGGGTCCTCCGCCATCTCGGTCTCCAGTGGTGAGTCGTTGGACTGGGCGGACGCGCTCGACGTCCTGCGGACCCTCGACGGGTACGACGCCCGACAGGTGTACGCGGGGCACGCCGACGACGGCGGGGCCCCGGCGGGCGAGCAGGTGGGGATGTTCGTCGACGCGGTCGTGGAGTTCCTGAGGAACCTCGCGGAGGACGTCACCGACGGTCGTGTCGACGACGACGAGGTCCACGGGGGCCCGGAGGCGTCCGACGGCGGGGACCTCGAGCGCGCGTCACACGAGGTGATGCGCCGGATCCGGGGCGCCCCCCGGCGGCGCTCCCGGCCGTTCGCCCGCGGGCTGCTCGATTCGCGCTCCACCCTGCGACGGGCCTGGGCGACGGACGGTGAGGCGTTCACCATCATGAACCGGACCCGGGTCCCCGGGCCGCTCAAGCTCCTGATCCTCGTCGACGTGTCGCTCTCGGTCCGTCCCGTCACCGGATTCGTGCTGCGCCTGGCCCAGAGCCTGCACCGCAAGGTCAACAGGTGTTCCGTGGTCGCCTTCGTCGACCGACCCGTCGACGTGACCGACCACCTCCTGTCGTCGTCGGGTCCGGACGCGTTGGCGACCGTGCTGGCCGCACCCGGTCTGGACCTCGAGGCCAGTAGTGACTACGGGAGGATGTTCGCCGAGCTGCTGGACCGACACGGCGACCTGATCGACGCACGGACCTCGGTCCTCGTCGTGGGTGACGGGCGGAGCAACGGCCTGGATCCGCGGGAGGACCTGGTCGGACGGATCAGCAGGCGGGCCCACCGGATGGCGTGGATCACCCCGGAGGCCCGGAGGTACTGGAACCGGCCCACGTGTGGGTTGAGCGAGTACGCCCGGCACCTGGACGGGGTGGTGACCGCGCGCGATCCCGCGGAACTGTCCGAACGGGCAGGTCTGCTGGGAAGCTCGCTCGCCTGACATGACCCGGGCCTATCGTGTGGGCATGTCGTCGGAAGGCCGGGTGGCCAAGTTCCACGCGCCGGAGATCCTCTTCGGCTTCGGTGCCCTGCCCGAGGCCGCGACCGCCGCCATGGGGTTGGGCGCACGGCGTCCCCTCGTCGTCACCGATCCGTGGCTCGAACTCACCCCGTGGCCGGGCACGGTCGTCGACGCGCTGAGGGCGCGGGGTGCCGAGCCGGTCGTGTGGTCCGACGTCCGGCCGAACCCGCGGGCGTCCCAGATCCTCGAGGGCGCGCAGACCTATCACTCCTCGGGGTGCGACGTCATCGTGGCTGTGGGCGGCGGCTCGGTGATCGACGCCGCCAAAGGGGTGGCTCTGGTCGTCTCGAACGGGGGGCACGTCCTCGAGTACGAGGGGGTCGACCGGGTCCGGCTGCCGCTGCCCCCGGTGGTGGCCGTGCCGACGACGGCCGGCAGCGGTGCCGACGTCTCCCAGTTCTGCGTGGTCAACGACTCGGACCGACGGACCAAGGTGACCATCGTCAGTCGCTCGCTGGTGCCGGACGTGACGGTCATCGACCCCGCCACCCACGCCACCGTCCCCGAGGACGTGCGGGCGGCCACGGCGATCGACGTGCTCTCGCACGGGGTGGAGGCGTACTTCTCGCGCGCGGCGGGTCCGTTGACGGACTCACACGCCCTGCGGTCCGTCGAGCTGTGCGCGCGGTCGCTCGACAGGCTCGGGGGCGGCGAGAGGCACGGCGACGGGCAGTTGGAGGACATGGCGCTCGCGTCGCTCGAGGCGGGGATGGCGTTCAGCAACGCCGTCCTGGGGGCGGTCCATGCGATGAGCCATCCGGTGGGCGGCCGGTACGACTCCTCCCACGGTCAGATCAACGGGGTCCTGCTGTCCCACGTCGTCCGGCACAACGGGATGGTCATGCCCGCGGACCGCATTGCGGACCTGGCGCGCGCCGCCGGGGTCGTCGTCGGGTCCCGGGGCGGCCAGATCACGGACCGGGTCGCGGATCGCTTCCGGGACCTCGCGGAGGCGGTCGGGATACCGGCGGGGCTCGCGCAGCTGGGGGTCCGTGCCGAGGACATCCCCACGTTGGCCGCGCACGCGCTCGACGATCTGTGCATGGCCACGAATCCGCGTCCCGTCACCCTCGAGGACGTCGAGCGACTCTACCGGGAGGCGTCATGACCGAGGGACCCACTGACCTGGACTCCCTCCTGGGCCTGCGGTCGGTCAAGAGGAGCTTCTTCGACCAGTACCGGGCGGCGGAGTCGCGGTTGCGCCGCTCCATGCACGCGCTCGATCGGGTCTCCGGCGCGCTGGTGCGCACCGCCGAGGGGCCCGAGGAGCTGATGCTGTCCGTCCTCAGGGTCGCCTACGACCAGCTCGACGCCGAGTGGGCGCTGGTCGCACTCCGGGACGGTCAGCTCCCGTCCGTGGAGCCTCGGCACGTCATCGTGGATCCCGAGGGGCGGTTCGTCGCGTTCGAGGGGCGGGATCTGGCGCCGGTGCCGGAGGGGCTGCCCAAGGGTGTGGTCAACGTGCTGCTCGCGGTCCTCCGCGGCGGCCGGTCCACCGAGGTCGCGGAGGCCGGGGGTCCCGACGCGGTGACCGTGCCGCTGATCCTGCACGGCGGGGTGATCGGGGGACTGGCGTCCTGGCGCCACCCCGGCCGCCCGGCCGACGACATCGACACGGTGGTCCTGCGGATCCTCGCCGCGCAGGCGGCCGTGGCACTGCACAACTCCGTCCTGTTCCGGGACCAGGAGACGTTGCTCGCGCGGGCGGAGGAGGCGTACGAGGAGGCCCGGGGGCACGTGGTGGAGCTGTCCCGGCGGAACTCCGAACTGGAATTGGCGCACCGGGAACTCGACGCCGCGCACCGCCAGCGGATCCTCGACGTGGAACGGTCGCGGATGGCCCGGGAACTCCACGACAGCGTCTCGCAGCTCGTCCTCGGCGCGGGGATGCACCTGCAACTCGGACTCGACGCGGTGGGGCGGGCCGACCAGCAGCGACCGCTGCTGGAGAAGGCGGTGCACCTGACCGACCAGGCCGTCGACCAGCTCCGGTCCGTTATTTACGCCCTGCGCACCATCGATGACGGGGACGGGCGGCTGAGCCGCCTGATCGAGGACCTGTGCCGCCTCCACGTCCCGTCGAGCATGACCACCGAGGTCCGGGTGCTCGGCAGCGAGGTCCCGACGACCCCCGGGATCGAGCACGAACTGCTCCGGATCGCCGGCGAGGCGCTCGCGAACGCCGCGCGGCATTCGAGGGGGCACGGCGTGGTGGTGACCCTGGACTTCGGTGACGAAGCCGTGGTGCTGACCGTGGAGGACGACGGCGGGGGACGGCCGGAGGACCTGCGGGCCATGCTCGAGCGCGAGCGGACCGGTTCCCCCGCGGAGCGCCAGGGACTGGTCAACATGAGGGAGAGGGCGGAGCTGGTGGGAGGAGAACTGGGCATCGCGGAGTCCGACCTGGGCGGGGTGGCGATCACGGTGGTGGCGCCCCGCGTCAACGGCCTCGACCTGCGGCCGGCCCGATGACCCCTCGCCCGATGACCCCGCCGGCGACCGGCCCCACGACCCCACCGGCGACGATCCGCACGGTCCTGGTGGACGACCACGCCGTCCTGCGTGAGGGCCTGCGGTTGATGCTGGAGCGGGAGCCCGACCTCGAGGTGGTCGGTGAGGCGTCGACCGCGGACGCGGCGCTGGAGGTCATCCGCTCCACCCGTCCGGACGTCGCGGTGATCGACCTCAAACTCGGCAGCGGTTCCGAGCTCGACGGGTTGCGGGTCTGTGCGGCGGTCCGCGACCTGTTCCCCGACGTGGCCCCCCTGGTGCTCACGACGTTCCTCGACAAGGCGATCGTCGTGCGGGCGGTCCGGGCGGGGGCCCGGGGATACGTGGTCAAGAACGTGGACGTGACCGAGCTGGTGACCACCGTCCGGTCGGTCTCGGCGGGGCAGAGCGCATTCGACGCCCGGACCGCGTCCATGGTGCTCGACGCGCTCAAGGGCGTGGGCTCGGCGTCCGAGGCCCTGTCGGCCCGGGAGATCGAGGTCCTGAAACTGCTGGCGGAGGGGATGTCCAACAAGGAGATCGGTCAGGCGCTGTTCATCTCGGCCACCACCGCCAAATTCCACATCAGCAACATCCTGCGCAAGCTCAAGGTCTCACGGCGCGCTGAGGCGGTGTACGTGGCCAGTAGGCAGGGCCTGCTCTGACCGCCCCCGCTCCGCCCGTCGTCGGCGCCCCGCTCCGCCAGTCGCCAACCCGGCGGCCCGCCACGGACCGGGCAGCCCAACGAGAAGAGCGTTCCGCGCACCCTATTCTCGGCAAACGTGTGCGGAACGCTCTTGGCGACGGGGCGACGGGGCGACGGGGCGACGTCGGCGCGTCACTTGTCGACCACGAGCCACCCGCCGTGGTGCTGGTCGACCCGGGTCCGCACACCGGAAGCCCAGCCGTCTCCGACAGCCTCGATCCGGGCGGCGAGTGCCGTCAGCGTGGGGACGTCGAAGGTCCGGACATGGCCGTACTGCGCCACGGCGACGGCCTCGAAGGGCACGGCGATCACCAGGCGTCGCCGCGCCAGACGGAGCGCGTCGCGGACCATGTCCCAGCCGGCGTCCTCGTCCAGGTGCTCGAGGACGTGGACGAGGTAGACGGTGTCCGCGGCGTCCGGGGCCAGGGGGGTCGTCCGGGCGTCGAGGCAGACGGTCGTGGGCAGGGCGGCGCCGACGGGTGCGCAGGTCCGGAGCAACCCGAGGACGGCGGGGTCGAGGTCCACGGCGATGGTCCTGGCACCCTCGCGGGCGAGCCGCAGGGACAGGAACCCGAAGCAACACCCGATCTCCACCGCGGAGTCGCCGACCATCTCCGCCACCGCCCGGTCGTGGACGGGGGAGAACGGGCAGTCTCCGCCGGCCAGCGCCGCGATCGATGACCGGTAGTAGGCGGACCAGCACTCCTCCCAGGTCGCGTCCCGGCAGGTCACGAGCGCGGTCACGGCCCGGTGGAACTCGTCGACGGTGTGCAGGACCCTGGTTGCGAGCAGATCGCGGGACATGGCCGGGATCAGAGCCTCGCTGACCTCGTCGTCGTCGAGGTCGTGACCGATCCGCACCCGACGGTCGTCGGCGATCACGGTGAACGCCCCGAAGCGCCGGCCCGACCCGCCCCGGATCGCCGAGATCGCCCGGCTCGTCCCTCGTGTCGCTGTGGTCTCCATGGGGGCAGACGGTAGGGCGGGCAGGAGGTCCGCGGCGAGAGGATCCGGTGGATTCCGGCAGGTCGAACGGGCGGGACCCTGCCCGGTCGGGTAGTGGCCGCACGCGATCGGCCGGCGCCGCTCGTCGTGCAACGTTGCTGCAACCCCGCCGCGCATAGTGTTCTGCATCACAGCGACGACCACGGGGGTCGCGCGGAGGAGAAGGAGGGGCACGATGCCCGTTTTCGCACAGCCCGGCGCCGATGGTTCGGTGATGTCCTACGAGAGCCGCTACGAGCACTTCATCGGCGGCGAGTGGGTGGCACCCGTCAAGGGCGAGTACTTCGAGAACCTCACCCCGATCACCGGCCAGGTCTTCTGCGAGGTCGGCCGCGGCACCTCCGAGGACATCGAGGCGGCCCTGGACGCCGCGTGGGCCGCGGCCCCCGGCTGGAACGCCACCTCCGCCGCCGAGCGGTCGCTGGTCCTGCTCCGGATCGCCGACCGGATGGAGGAGAACCTCGAGGCCATCGCGCTGGCCGAGTCGTGGGACAACGGCAAGCCGATCCGTGAGTGCCTGGCCGCCGACATCCCGCTGGCGATCGATCACTTCCGCTACTTCGCCGGATGCATCCGCGCCCAGGAGGGCGGGATCTCGCAGATCGACGAGGACACCGTGGCGTACCACTTCCACGAGCCGCTCGGCGTGGTCGGCCAGATCATCCCGTGGAACTTCCCGGTCCTCATGGCGGTGTGGAAGCTCGCCCCGGCCCTGGCCGCGGGCAACTGCGTGGTGCTCAAGCCCGCCGAGCAGACCCCGGCGTCGATCCTGTTCCTCATGTCCGTGATCGGCGACCTGCTCCCGCCGGGCGTCGTGAACGTGGTCAACGGATTCGGCACCGAGGCCGGCAAGCCGCTGGCCTCCAACCCCCGGATCCGCAAGGTCGCCTTCACCGGTGAGACCACCACCGGGCGCCTGATCATGCAGTACGCGTCGGAGAACCTCATCCCGGTGACCCTCGAGCTGGGCGGCAAGAGCCCCAACATCTTCTTCGAGGACGTCATGGACGCCGACGACGACTTCCGGCAGGCCGCGCTGGAGGGCTTCGCGATGTTCGGCCTCAACCAGGGCGAGGTGTGCACGTGCCCCTCGCGCGCGCTCGTGCAGAGGTCGGTCTTCGACGAGTTCAGCGAGCTCGCGATCGAGCGGACCAACAAGATCACGCAGGGCAATCCGCTCGACACCGACACGATGCTCGGTGCGCAGGCGTCCAACGACCAGTTGGAGAAGATCCTGTCCTACATCGACATCGGCAAGCAGGAGGGCGCGGACGTCCTCACCGGCGGCGGGCGGGCGGAGCTCGAGGGCGACCTCGCGGGCGGCTTCTACGTGCAGCCGACCGTGTTCCGCGGCCACAACAAGATGCGGCTGTTCCAGGAGGAGATCTTCGGGCCGGTGCTCTCCCTGAGCTCCTTCACCGACTTCGACGACGCCATGATGATCGCCAACGACACGCTCTACGGCCTGGGCGCCGGCGTGTGGTCGCGCAACGGCACCACCGCCTACCGGGCGGGGCGCACCATCCAGGCCGGCCGGGTGTGGACCAACACCTACCACCAGTACCCGGCTCACGCGGCGTTCGGCGGTTACAAGCAGTCCGGCATCGGGCGCGAGAACCACCGCATGATGCTCGACCACTACCAGCAGACCAAGTGCCTGCTGGTGAGCTACTCGGGCAAGCCGCAGGGCTTCTTCTGAGCCGCGACGGATCAGTGGAGGAAGGACCGGCCATGGACGACGTCTGCGGACTCCCCTCCGGCGGGAGCGTGCCCATCGCGGCGCGGGCCCTCCCGCCGGAGGGGGCGCCGCCCGGTCTCCCGCCGCGCGTCGTGGTCACCGAGCCGGCCGCCGAACTCATCCGTGAGCTCGTCGGCCGGCACGGCCCGGTGATGTTCCACCAGTCGGGCGGGTGCTGCGACGGGTCGGCACCCATGTGTTACCCCGACGGTGAGTTCCGGGTGGGACAGCGCGACGTGCTCGTCGGGGAGGTCGACCTCGGCGCGACACAGGTGCGCGTGTGGATCTCCGGCACACAGTTCGAGACCTGGAAGCACACGCAGTTGGTGTTGGACGCCATCCCGGGCCGGGGCTCGGGGTTCAGTCTCGAGAACCCGACCGGCAAGCGGTTCCTGTCGCGCGCCCGGATGTTCGACGCGGCCGAGCAGGAGGCGTTGGCGGCGTTCCCGCCGCGCACGGGTGCGGACCTGGAGGAGTAGGCGCGGCGGGGGCCGGTCGTGGTGCCGCAGTTGGTGATTCGCGCAGATGAGACGGGGTCCGGCGGTAGCATCGGGACATGGATACCGACCGTCCGGCAGCCGTTGATCCCCTCGACGCCGAGGTCGAGTTCCTCACACCCGGGCTGCGCTCGGATCTGCTCGAGCGGTGGAATGAACCGCGGCGCCGCTACCACAACGAGACGCACCTGCGCGCGGTGCTGCGTGCGGTCGACGCTCTGGAGTCGGACGGCGAGGCGTTCGACGGGACCGCCGTCCGGCTGGCCGCGTGGTTCCACACCGCGGTGTTCGACCCCACGGAGTCGGAGAACAACGACAAGTCGGCGGCGTTCACCGAGAAGGCGCTCGACCCGGCCGCCCCCGTCGACGAGGTGGCGCGCCTCGTGCGGCTCATGGGCGGGCACCGGGTCGAGGCCGGGGACCTCAACGGCGCGGTGCTCTCCGATGCCGATCTCGCGGTACTGGGGGCCGACCCGGAGACGTACGACACCTACACGCAGGACGTCCGCCACGAGTTCGCGCACGTGCCGGGCGAGCGGTTCGTGGCCGGGCGGATCGCCTCCCTGGAGGCGCTGCTCGAGCGGAGATCGGTCTTCCTGACGCGGGCCGGCCGCGACGCCTGGGAGAAGCAGGCGCACGCCAACCTCAACCGCGAACTCGGCCTGCTCAGGGCCGGCGCGTCGGCGTAGTCGCCGGGCCGCGCCCGCAGCCGTCGGCGTAGTCGCCGGGCCCCCGCCCGCAGCCGTCGGGAAGAGCGTTCCGCACACATCGGCCGAGTAGATTTGCGCGGAACGCTCTTTTCGATGGCGGGCAGGGGCGGGGAAGGGTGGGTCAGAGCCCGGGGGGCGTATAGGCGGCGGTGTGCTCGGCGGCGCCGCTCGCGGTCATGAGGTCGGTGACCCGGCGGATGTCGGCGGGGCCGGGCAGTCCCCACCCCGGGCGGTATCCGTAGACCTCCGCGAGCGTCGTCGAGTCCCGGGTGCCGTTGGCCAGCTCCACGTCCTCGGGGCCGATCAGTGACGGATGGGGCACGCCGACAGCACCGGAGATCTTGACGAGGTCGCGCCGCAGCGACCGGATGTAGGCCGCGCACCGCACGGCCTTGTTCGTGGGGTCGACTCCGCGGACCAGCCACGGGTTCTGCGTGGCCACCCCGGTGGGGCAGCGGTCGGTGTGGCACTTCTGGGCCTGGATGCAGCCGATGGAGAGCATGGCCTCGCGGCCGACGGCGATCATGTCCACACCGAGCGCGAACGCGACCGCCGCGTTCTCGGGGATGCCCAGCTTGCCCGAGCCCACGAACACCACGTCGTCGGTGAGTCCGGCCTCGGCGAAGACCCGGTAGACGCGGGAGAAGCCCAACCGGAACGGCAGCGCCACCGCGTCGGTGAAGACGAGTGGAGCGGCGCCGGTGCCACCCTCGCCACCGTCGATGGTGATGAAGTCGACGCCGCGCTCCCGCGAGACCATCGCGGAGGCCAGCTGTTCCCAGAAGTCCAGCTCGCCGACGGCGGATTTGATGCCCACCGGCAGGCCGGTGCGCTCGGCGATCTCCTCCACCAGGTCGAGCATGGAGTCCACGTCGTGGAAGGCGGTGTGCCGGGAGGGGCTCGCACACTCGCGGTCGGTGGGGATGCCGCGGATCCGCCCGATCTCCGCCGTGACCTTGGCCGCGGGCAGCAGACCGCCCAGTCCGGGTTTGGCGCCCTGGCTGAGCTTGATCTCGATCGCCCTGATCGGGTGCTTCTCGGTGAGGGCGACGAGCGCGCCGACGTCGAGTCGGCCTTCGGCGTCGCGGACCCCGAAATAGGCGGTGCCGATCTGGAAGACCAGGTCGCCGCCCTTCTGGTGGTACGGGCTCAGCCCACCCTCGCCCGTGTTGTGCAGAGCGCCCGCGAGAGCGGCGCCGCGGTTGAGGGCCTCGACAGCGGGTGCTGACAGCGCGCCGTAGCTCATCCCGGAGATCGACACCAGGGACTCGGGGCGGAACGCGCGGGCCCGTCCGCGGGCCACGCCGAGGACCTTGGCCGGTGGGAGTTGCAGTTGCTCGGCGGAGTGCGCGTGGGCGGACACCGTCACCCCGGCGAACGTGCGCGGTTTGACGATCGGGTAACCCGCGAGGAACTCGACGTTGTTGTCCGTGCCGAACCCGAACGTGGTGGCCCGTCCCTCCGCCGACTCGTGGATCCAGGCACGTTGATCCCGGGTGAACGGCCGCTCCTCGTTGTTGCCCGCCACGATGTACTGGCGCAGTTCGGGACCGATGGAGCTCAGGGCCATCCGCGCGTGCCCGAGGACGGGGAAGTTCCGCAGGATCGGGTACCTGGTCTGTCGCAGGTCCGAGGCCGCGACGGCGGCCAGGGCGGCGACGGGGGCGCCGAGGAGCCACTTGCGCATGTCGACCTCCGGGGTCTGTCGGTGTCCCCATCATGGACCACCCGCCGCCTGGCGTGCCCGGGACCGCGGCGCAGTGGGAGTACGTCTACAGTGGCCGAGCCGTCGCGGGACGCAGGAAGGGCGCGACGCGCCCACCCGGACCGGACACGCGAGAGGACCACACCCATGAACGACCCAGTACAGGATGACGGCCTTCAGCCGCTTCCCCCTCCGCCCTCGGCCGAATCGGGCTACTCCACCTCCCGTACGGTGCGCACGGGCGAGGTCGATCCCCTGCGCCGGCTGAGGTTGGACAGCATCGCCCGGTACCTCCAGGATGTCGCGGGCGACGATCTCGAGGCCACCGGTCACGCGCGGACCGACCCGTACTGGATCGTCCGGCGGACCGTGATCGACGTGATCGAGCCGATCTCCTGGCCGGCCACCGTTCACCTCCAGCGCTGGTGCTCCGGACTGTCCACGCGGTGGGCGAACATGCGGGTGCGCCTGACGGCGGAGCACCGGGCCGGCCCGGACGACGACGGGCCGCGACCCGGCGGACTGGTGGAGACCGAGGCGTTCTGGATCAACGTCAACTCCCACGGCGTGCCCGCCCGCATCAGTGACGAGGGCTTCGCCACCCTCTCGGCGACCACGGAGACCCACCGCCTGCGGTGGGCCGCCATGACCACGCCCCCGCCCGCCGGATCCCCGGGCCGGCTCTGCCGGAGGACCGACCCCACATCCTCCGCAGCACGGATTTCGACCTTCTCCAACATGTCAACAACGCCGCCTACCTCGACGCCGTCGAGGACGAACTCATGGATCACCCGGACCTGCTGGGGCAGCGCCACCGCGTCGTGATCGAGTACTCGCACCCCGTGGTCCCGGGTTCGACGATGACGATCCGGCGTCGGCGGTCCGGACACCGGTTGCAGATGTGGATGACGGTGGACGACCGCGTCGCGGCCACGGTGACCGTCACGGGTCAGCCGGACACCCGGTAGGAGCGCTAGGCGAGCGGACCATCGTCAGGGCAGGATGCGCGAGACGACCTCCGCGGCGACGTCCTCCAACAGCGCGCCCGCGTTGGCCATCGACCTGGCGAGGTCCGGCTCCCGCTCGGTGAGAGCGGCCGCGGCCGCGAACCCGGCCTCCGCCACGCGGTCGGCCCCCAGGTCCAGACGTCCGCACACGGCCACCACGGGCACTGCGTGTGAGCGACACAGTGCCGCCACTCCCATGGGGGTCTTGCCGTGCATGGTCTGGTCGTCGAGCCGGCCCTCACCGGTCACCACCAGGTCGGCGGCGGACACCACGTCCTCGAGGCCGGTGAGGGTGCCCAGGACCTCGAATCCCGGATCCAGGGACGCGTCGAGCAGTTCGCGGGCCGCGAAGCCCACGCCCCCTGCCGCCCCGGAGCCCGGTGCATCGGGATCCACCTGGAGTCCCTGGCCGCGCAATACCTCGACCAAGCGGGCCAGTCCCGCCTCGAGGGCCTCGATCTGATCGGCGGAGGCCCCCTTCTGCGGGCCGTATACGCGTGCCGCTCCCAGCGGCCCGAGCAGGGGGTTGTCGACGTCGCAGGCGACGAGGATGCGTGAGGCGCGGACCGCGGGGTCGATCCCGTCCAGGTCGACGCGGTCGAGGTTGACCAGCGCGCCGCCACCGTCGGGGAGTTCTGTTCCGGAGGAGTCGAGGAAACGGGCGCCCAACGCGGAGAGCATCCCCGTTCCGCCGTCGGTGGAGGCGCTGCCCCCGATGCCGAGGTGGATGTTGCCGCGACCCGAACGGAGCGCGGCCAGGAGGACCTCGCCCACGCCGCGGCTCGAGGACTCGAGGGGCCGCATCCGGCCCCCGGGGAGTCGGAGCAGCCCGCAGGCGTCCGCCATCTCCACGAAGGCGGTGTCCGGGTCGATGGCGGCGAACGAGGTCTCGACCGCCTCGCCGGTGGGGCCGGAAGCGGTCACGCGGACCTCGCGGGCGCCACCGGCCACCATCACCTCGAGGCTGCCGCCGCCCCCGTCAGCGACCGGCCTGACCACCACATCGGTGTCCGGGTGGGCACGGCGAGCCCCTTCGGCAGCGTGATGGCATGCCTCGATAGCGGTGAGAGAGCCCTTGAAGGCCCCGCATGCCACGACGATCGTCACCCCTGCATCATTCCCCATCGTGTCGGCGGACACACGACGGCCCGGGGTCGTGGCTCCTGTGGAGTCACGACCCCGGGCCGTGGAAGTGCATCCGGGGTGAGGGGATGCGGGCGTGTCAGCCCAGCGAACCGGCGAACAGGCCCGCGTCGACGCCGACCTCCGCCCCGGCCTCGGCGCCGGAGCTCAGCCCGGCGAGCGAGCCGCTCAGCGAGCCGGTGTCGGTGCCCTCGTCGGCGGAGCCGGAGACGGAGCCGGTGTCGGTGCCCTCGTCGGCGGAGCCGGAGACGGAGCCGGTGTCGGTGTCCCCGCCGAGCGAGCCGGTGTCCAGCGAGCCGGTGCCGGCATCGGTCGCCCCGGCCGAGCCGCTGTCGAGGATGTCGCTGCCGGTGTTCGGCGAGACGCCGAGGCTACCGAGCTCGACCGAGCCCGGGTTGGACGCCTCGGCGCCGAGGTTCAGGTTGAAGGCGAGGCTGCCCAGGTCGACGGCGAGGTCGGTGCCGAGGTCGAGGTCGGCCAGGCTGCCGTCCTCGCCCGCGATCTCCGTGAGGCTGCCCGTGTCACCCGCGAGGCCCTCGAGGCTGCCGCTGGGGGCCTCCTGGGCGGCGGCGAGGCCGGGGAACGCGATGGCGGCACCGATGCCGAACGCGCCGACGGCGGCAATCTTGGCGGAGGTGCGGTTGGTGGTCTTCCGGTGGGTGTTCGTCATGTTCTGAACAGCTCCCATCTTCATTGACCCCGATGTCTCTCATCGCGGACACCTCGATCGGAGCGAGGTGCGTCGGCGACCCTACAAGCGAACTCCGGCGCTGTCAGGGGGGCGAAAAGCTTAGTGTTCCTTGAGGTAACACTCCGGTCACCGGACGCGAGGGGGGCGTATCCGGCCGACTCCGCGGGACGGCCGCGAACACTGTCGTGCCTGCCTAGGCTGGGGTTATGGACACCCCCGCGGATGCCGACCCGGTGACGGACGGAGGGCCGGCCGTCGTCGAGACGCACAGCGCTCTCATCGTGCTTTATGGTGACGAGGCTCACAAAGTGCGCAAGCACATCGATCTGGGGTTCCTCGACAACTCGACGGTCGGGGCCCGCGCCGAACAGAGCCGGCGGGAGGTCGAGCTCAACAGTCGCCTGGCGCCGGACGTGTACGACGGTGTCCTCGAGGTGCGTGGTCCCGACGGCGAGGTGATCGACCACGTGGTCCGGATGCGCCGACTCCCCGCCGGACGGAGCCTGGACTCGCTGGTGCGGTCGCGGGCCTCGGGGACCGGCCGCCCCGACGATCCCGACCTCCTGGCGGGCGTGCGGGAGGTGGCCCGGCAGCTCGATCACCTCCACGCCGCGAGTCCCCGCTCGAAGGAGATCGACGCGGTGGGCACCGCGGACGCCGTGGCCGGGTTGTGGCGGGAGTCGATCGGACACCTGCGGCGTCTCAGCGTGGGCGAGGACGCACCGGAGATCGTCGACGACGTGGAATGGCTCGCGGGGGAGTACCTCCGCGGGAGGGAGCGACTCCTGCGGGCACGCGTCGATGCGGGCCGGGTGGTCGACGGCCACGGGGACCTGCTCGCGGCCGACATCTACCTGGAGGACGACGGACCCCGGGTCATCGACTGCCTCGAGTTCGACGACCGGCTCAGGTTCGGGGACGCCATGCTCGACGCCGGGTTCCTGGCCATGGATCTCGACAGGGTGGGGGCGCGGGACCTCGCCGAGGCCTTCCTCGGGGCGTATCGGAGCTTCTCGGGGGATGACGCACCGTCGTCTCTCGTGCACCACTACATCGGGTACCGCGCGCTGGTCCGGTCCAAGGTCACCGCGATCCGCGCCGAGCAGTCCGGGAGCGGTGGGGCGGACGCGCGGCACGCCCTGGAGCTGGCGGACCGGGCCGTCGACGCCCTCCTGCGCGCCCGCGTCCGGTTGGTCCTGGTGGGAGGGGTGTCGGGGTCGGGCAAGTCGACGCTGGCCGCGCCGCTGGCCGAGTCACTGGGGGCCGAGTTGCTCCGCTCCGATGTGCTCCGCTCCGATGTGCTCCTCTCCGACGCCAGCGCGGGCCCGGTCGGACGGTACTCGGAGGAGGCGGTCTCCGCCGTCTATGCCCGGATGCTGGACCGGGCCGGGGAACTGCTCGCGCTCGGGCGCAGTGTGGTCCTGGACGCCACCTGGCTGGTCCCTCGCCGCCGCGCCGAGGCCGAGACCGTTGCCGCCGACGCCCACGCCGAGCTCGTGGAGGTCTCGTGCACGGCTCCCCACGGGGAACTGGTCCGGCGGATCGAGGCGCGGGGTCGCACCGGCGCGGACCCGTCGGAGGCGACCGTGGAGGTCCTCGGGAGTCAACTCGCGGATCTGGCGCCCTGGCCCGACGCGATCGAGGTGGACACCACAGAACTGGATCCCCGCTCCGCCGACGCCGTGCGGGGCTGGGCGGAACGGAACCTCGGGCCACTGCCCTGGGCCTGAGCGAACGGAGACCTACGCGCCCCCGGCGGGTCGGTCCCGGGCCCGTGTCCCCGGCGGGCGCGGGATGGAACCCACGAACTGCATGGAGCGGTACGGCCATCCGGCGGGGCCCGCGGCCGAGTCGTGGGTGTTCCACTGGCTCACGACGACGTGCCACTCCTCGGGGGTGGACCCCGGTACCGGGCAGCCGCAGTAGAGCTGGGCGACGCGTGCCGGGCCCGCGGCCGGATCGGAACCGTCGGACTCGTCGCCCCAGGCGCAGCCGTGCAGGAGAGTGGTGTGGGTGGTCACCGACCTGTCCAGCAGGTCGGCGCCGATGTGCGGGAAGGTGAGGCAGTCGATCCGATAGTGCTCGGCGTCGAAGTAGGTGAGGGTCCAGAAGTCCTCGCACCGCCGCAGGTACATCTCGCCGATGCGGCCCGGCAGCACGATGGTCGTGGGGTTGCCCCAGTCCCAGGCGCCCTCGCGGTAACCCCACGTCTGCCACCCGTTGACGCCCGGGTCCGCCAGGTGCTCCTCGCGGACCCGCATGAGGATGACCCCCTTGTCCCGCTGGAACCCGGTCGACATGACGTCGACGAATCCGTCCCCGCCGGTCTCCCACGTCCACAGCTGGCGGTGACCGCCCTCGAGCCGGGGGGAGAACGTGACACCGGTCGGCTCCCAGGTGCTCCCGTCGTCGACCGAGCGGTGGATCTCCGTCCGGGTGACCGTCCCCAGCCCCTCGTTGACCATGACGTGGAGATACATCGTGTCGCCGAGAGTCAGGACGTCGCCGGGGAGAACGGTGGAACAGCCCCGGCCGTGGACGTAGTCGATGAGTTGCCCCGCGTAGTCCGGGGGGCCGGGACCGGCCGCACCGGTCCACACCAGGCCCCCGCCCGGGTCGGCGTCGTCGGCGAACAGGCCGACGGGGGACCGCCAGTCGGGGTTGCCCGGCCCCGGCCGCTCGTCGGTGGTGGGGGAGCACTCGGCGATCCCTGGGTGGGGACGCCCCACATGGGGGGCGCCCATCCCCGCACCCGCGAAGGTGTCGCCGAACACGGCCAGCAGGCGTCCGGAGGGCGTCCTGGCGGTGATTCCCAGATCGGTCCCCTCCATGCCGAACGCGGTGGTGATCCCTGGTCCCGTGAGGTCGCGGATCTTCCGGGTGCTGGTCGGCGGGGCCGGGGTCGGCGGGCGCGAGTCCGTCATCGCTCCGACGCTACCGCCACGGACGACAGGCGGAGAGCTGATCGTGGACGCATCACAATTCGGTCAATGCATGGGCGGACCGGGATCCCGGACGCGTATGGTCGTCCGCGTGACACACCCCTTCGCCCGGGCGGGGCGCGAGATCGTCCCCGGCCACTGGTTCGGCCCTGCGGCCGTCGTGGCCGTGGGGTGCGCGCTCGCCTGGACCCTCGTGGGGTTCGGTCATGGCGCGGCACCGGCGCTGCTGGTGTTGGCGGTGACCGCGGTGGTGGCCCTGTGGAACTCGCCGCTCAGGGTCACCGGTCACGAGCCCCTGCAGTCGGTACGCAGCTCCTGCGTGGAGCACGCCGTGGTGGTGCTGTGGCGTCCCGGGTGCCCGTACTCCTCCGCGCTGCGGCGGCGGGCCGCCCGTGAGGGGCTCGAGGTGCACTGGGTCAACATCTGGCGGGACGAGGACGCCTACGAGCTCTGCCGCCGCATCAACATGGGCTCGGAGGAGACCCCCACGGCTATGCTGCTCGATCCGTCGCTCTCCGGGCCCGTCGTGATCCCCGCCTCCGTACCGGGCATCCGTGAGGCCACCGCCGCCAGACTCCCCCGGGGTCGGGCGCGACGCGCGATCTAGGCTGGGCGCCCCCGGTGCTCGCCTGACCACCTTGTCGTCACCACCTCGTCGTCACCACCTCGTCGTCGTCGATCCGGTCCCGTTCCCCGCCCGGCCTCACCGGTAGCGCAGCGACCCCCGCAGGTCCCCGCACTCCGGCCCGAGCGCGATGTCGGCGATGCGACCCGAGTCACGCAGTTCGACCAACCGCGGCGCGACCCGATCGCGCAGGGCCCACGGGTCGATCGTGTTGACGTAGATCCCGGTCGCCCCCTCGAACCCGGCGGGGGTCGAGATCCGCCACTTGAGCACGATGCGCCACGGCATCGCCGCGACGACCCCCGGCGGCCGGGTGTGCCATTCCTCGTTGGTGGGCACGAGTGGGCCCGTTGCCGCGTGGCAGGCGTGCAGAAGATCGGCGACCCCGCGGAGCTCGTCCGGGGAGTGCTCCCAGGGCTCGCTCGCGGCGGAGCGCGAATAGATGACGAGGGCGGGATAGCGGTGCCCCACCCCGACCACGGCCACCGCGTGCTCGTTGGCCGCCAGTACCAGCCCCTCCGAGGCCGCGTGGTCGACCCCGAAGGTGTTGTAGAGGTCCGGCTCCGAGGCGAGGGCGGCCACCTCGCGACCGGTCTTCGCCGGGACCTCGTCGATCGCCACGAGCTGCTTGTGCAGGTGTGCGAACGACGCGCCCGCGGGCTGCAGCCAGTTCTGGAACACCGACACGTAGCGGGCATGGGGGTTGTCGCTGTACAGGTTCCGCATGGCGCGGACGGTGAAGGCGATGAACTGCCGGTGCTCGTCCGGGTCGAGGCAACCGGAGGAGGCGTGGCGGTCCGTGGTGGTGGCGCCCTCGGTGAGGTGGCGGCGGGCCACCACGACGTCGTGGCAGCCGCCGAAGAAGCTCTCGGAGTGGGCGGCCAGCTCCGCGGGCGTCATGGCCTCGACGTCCGCCGGATCCCCCTGCGCGGCGGCGATCCTGGTGCGGACCAGAGCGCGGACGTGGTCGGCGCCCTCCTCGGTTCCGAGATAGGCGGTCTGGTGCGCGGCGGCCCGGGACGTGATCCGGTACCCGTGGACCGTTCTCCAGTAATCCAGCGAGACGATCTCGAAGAGGTTGCCGAAGAGCCGGAACTCGGGCGTCGTGAGGTCGAGCTCGTGCGCGGCCACCCGGTCGAGCGTCTTCCACGAGTCGCCGGCGCGCACCAGCCGTGATTTCTCCGGAGTGGTCTCGCGCAGGCGGGACACGCAGAACGCGCAGTGCGCCTCCGGTTCGGCCGGGTCCACCGGGCGGACCTCGCCGGGGGAGTGGTCGACCGGGCGGTGGCTGCGGCCCGGGACCGTCCAGACCTCGGTTCCGGTGAAGGGGTTGATCTGCTTGACCGTCCCGTCCGCCATCCGGCGGAGCGGCCGGCTTCGGAGCGGCCCGTTCAGGGGCGACGGGGCGTCTGGAGCGGTGGTCACCCGGCGAGCCTAGGTGGCCATGGCGAACATGCGACGACGTCGACGAGAGAAAACAGCCACACCGGTGGATCTGTGATGGAAGTAACACTATCCTGAGATTTCACGATGTGCATACCAGGCAGGGGGATCGGTGCTAGCGATCCCGTGTGGCGACACCCACCAGATTGAGGACCGAACATGACATCGAAACGAGCACTACACATCCGTGCTGCGGCCGTTGCCGGCGCGGCTCTTCTCACCGCGGCCGGCGCTCCGGCGGTCGCCCACGCCCAGGACGGTTCTCTCGAGGCCGGGCTCGGGTTGAATCTCGAACTGCTGCTCGGCTCCGCGGGCTCCGGAGAGGGCGGGTCAGCGGACGGCTCATTGGATCCCGGGTCCCTGAATCCCGGTTCGTTGGAGCCCGGATCATTGGAGCCCGGTTCGCTGGATCCCGGTTCACTGGACGAGGGTTCGGCGGAGGGTTCGCTGAATCCCGGTTCGCTCGCCCCGCTGTCGGCGGGGTCGGATGCCGGGTCCGACGAGGGCTCGCTGGAGGGCTCCCTCGAGCCCGGTTCACTGGACGAGGGTTCGTTGGAGGGCTCGCTCGAGCCCGGTTCACTCGAGCCCGGTTCGCTGGAGCCGCTGTCCGCGGGTTCCGGGGAGGGCGGCTCGCTCGCCGCGCTCACCCTGCTGTTGGAGGTCGGCTCGGCGGGGTCCGAGGCGGGTGAGGGCTCGCTCGAGCCCGGTTCGCTCGCGCCGCTGTCCGCGGGCTCGGACGCCGGGTCGGATGAGGGCTCCCTGGAGGGCTCGCTGGAGCCCGGTTCGCTGGAGGAGGGTTCGTTGGAGGGCTCGCTGGAGCCCGGGTCGTTGGAGCCGCTGTCCGCGGGCTCGGACGCCGGGTCGGATGAGGGCTCCCTCGAGGGCTCACTGGCCCTTCCCCTCGCGTCGGTCGCCGGGTCGCTCGCTCCGCTTTCAGCGGGGTCCGAGGCCGGGTCGTTGGACGGCTCCCTGGAGGGTTCGCTGGAGCCCGGTTCCCTCGACGAGGGGTCGTTGGAGGGGTCGCTCCCGATGGGCTCCCTGGAGCCGGGTTCGGTGGAGGGCTCCCTCGCACCGATCGGTTCCCTGACGGCGTCACTCGCCCCGCTGGGCTCGACGGTCGGTTCAGCGGTCGGTTCGCTGCCCATCCTGCTCCCGGTGGTCCTCATCGGCGGTTCGATCGCCGCCGCCCCGATGATCGGGCAGTCCGTCATGGATCTCGGACTGGCCCTGCCGCCGCTGCCCGGGATGATGCCGCCCGCGCCGGTGGCTGTCCCCGAGGCTCCGCCTGCTCCGGGTCCGGTCACGCCCAACGGTCGCGGTGGTGAGCCGGGCGCCCAGGGTGGGGTCGCGGTCGCCGCCAACGCGGCCATCGTCACCACGGGTTCGCTCGGCGACTACGAGGTGGGGCTGCCGGACGGCGTCACCCTGCCCCCGTTGCCCTTCATCCGGTGATCTGACACCCCAACCGCCCCGCTCCGAGTGGTCCACTCGGAGCGGGGCGGTTGCCATTTCGGGACCGAGAGGGCCCGTGACCTGAGAGAAATCTCACAGGGTGGAATCCGTGTCCCATGTCAGTCCGCGTCGATTGACGAAACCCAATTGTGCGGCTACCCCCTTTTCCCCATATTATTTGCGGGCCAGAGCACCACGGTGATCTGAGTGCGGGTGCTCCAGCCACCACGGAGTCCGCCCGTCGACAAACGAAGGCGAGCAGATGATGACGACTCCCGGCCCCAGAGGCCTGTACCGCCCTGAATATGAACACGATTCCTGCGGTGTCGCGTTCGTCGTGGACATGTACGGACGTCAGTCCCGGGACATCGTCGAGAAGGCGATCGCCGCGCTCGTCAACCTCGAGCACCGGGGCGCTGTCGGCGCCGAGCACAACACCGGTGACGGCACGGGCCTGATGATCCAGGTACCGGACCGGTTCTTCCGCGAGGTGATGCGCGAGGAGCAGGACCTGGAACTGCCCGAGGCCGGTGCGTACGCGACCGGCCTCTGTTTTCTCCCCCAGTCACGGATGCTCGCGATGGACGCCAAGCGCCTCGTGGAGAGGATCGCCGCCGAGCAGGGCGTCACGGTCATCGGATGGCGTGAGGTCCCGGTCGACGACTCGACGGTCGGCGCGATCTCCCGCGACGCCCAGCCCACCATCCACCAGATCTTCGTCAAGGCCGCGGGTGCCGACGGTGCCCTGCTCACCGAGCTCGCACTCGAGCGCAAGTGCTTCGTGGTCCGCAAGCGGTGCGAGCACGAGCTCGGATCCAAGGGGCCCGGCAAGGGCGACCTGGGCTCGGAGACCGTGTACTTCCCGTCCCTGAGCCCCCGGACATTCGTCTACAAGGGCATGCTCACGGAGAAGCAGCTCCCCGAGTTCTATCTCGACCTGCAGGACGAGCGCGTCGAGTCCGCCCTGGGCATCGTCCACTCCCGCTTCTCCACCAACACCTTCCCGGCCTGGCCGCTCGCGCATCCGTTCCGCTACGTCGCGCACAACGGTGAGATCAACACCGCCCGCGGTAACGAGAACTGGATGCGCGCCCGTGAGTCGCTCATGTCGAGCGAGCACATCGAGGATCTGTCGGCGGCCCTGCCCATCTGCACACCCGGTGGATCGGACACCGCGCGGTTCGACGAGGCGCTCGAGTTGCTGACCCTGGCCGGGCGGACCCTTCCGCACGCCGTGCTCATGATGGTGCCCGAGGCGTGGGAGCGCCACGAGACCATGGATCCCGCCAAGCGGGCGTTCTACGAGTACCACGCCTCGCTCATGGAGGCCTGGGACGGTCCGGCGTCGATCACCTTCACCGACGGCACCGTGATCGGAGCCGTCCTCGACCGCAACGGCCTGCGCCCCTCCCGGATCTGGGTCACCGACGACGGTCTCGTCGTCATGGCCTCCGAGGTCGGTGTCCTGGACATCCCGCAGGACAAGGTGGTCACCAAGACGCGCCTGCGGCCCGGCCGCATGTTCCTGGTCGACACCGCCGCGGGGCGGATCATCGACGACCAGGAGATCAAGGAGCAGCTCGCCGCCGAACACCCGTATCAGCAATGGCTCGACGAGGGCATGGTCCGTCTCGGTGACCTGCCCCAGGTCAGCCAGGAGATCATGAGCCACGAGCGCGTGGTACTGCGGCAGCGGGTGTTCGGCTACACCGAGGAGGAGCTCCGCATCCTGGTCTCCCCGATGGCCGGCATCGGGGCAGAGGCGACCGGGTCGATGGGCACCGACACCCCGCTTCCCGTGCTGTCCCAGCGGGCCCGGATGCTGTTCGACTACTTCGCCCAGCGGTTCGCGCAGGTCACCAACCCGCCGCTCGACGCCATCCGCGAAGAACTCGTCACCAGCTACGGGGTGACGCTCGGGCCCGAGGGTGACCTCATCAACCCCGGCCCGGACTCCTGTCGGCAGATCAAGCTCGACAACCCGATCCTGGGCAACTCCGAGCTCGCCACGCTGCGGGCGGCGGGGGACTCCCGCCCGGCGCTCCGCGCGGTGACCGTCCGTGGTCTGTACAACGTCGCCCACGGCGGGCGGGGCCTGCGCATCGCGCTGGACCGCATCCGCCGCGAGGTCTCGGACGCGATCGAGGACGGTGCCGCCGTCATCGTGCTCTCGGACCGTGAGTCCGACGAGCGCAACGCCCCCATCCCGTCCCTGCTGTTGACCTCCGCCGTGCATCACCACCTCGTCCGCGAGAAGACCCGCACCCGGGTCAGCCTGGTGGTGGAGTCGGGCGACGCCCGCGAGGTGCACCACATGGCGGTGCTGTTCGGCTACGGCGCCAACGCCATCAACCCCTACATGGCCTTCGAGTCGATCGACGAGCTCGTCAAGACGGGCGATCTCACCGGGATCGACACGGTCGAGGCCTGCGCCAACTACCGCAAGGCGGCCGCCAAGGGCGTGCTCAAGGTGATGTCCAAGATGGGTATCTCCACGCTCGCCTCCTACACGGGCGCCCAGCTGTTCGACATCACCGGGCTGTCGCAGGAACTGTGCGACGAGTACTTCACCGGCTCGGTCAGCCCGATCGACGGGATCGGCCTCGACGAGATCGCCGAGGACGTGGCCAGTCGGCACCGCTTCGCCTTCCTGCCGCGTCCCGAGGAGGCCGCCCACCGCGAGCTCGAGATCGGTGGCGAGTACCAGTGGCGGCGCGAGGGCGAGTACCACCTGTTCAACCCGGACACGGTGTTCAAGCTCCAGCACTCCACGCGCTCCGGCCGATACGAGATCTTCAAGGAGTACTCGCGGCTCGTCGACGACCAGTCGGAGCGTCTGGCCACGCTCCGCGGCCTGTTCGAGCTCAAGAGCACCCGCCCGCCGGTGTCGATCGACGAGGTCGAGCCGGTGTCGGAGATCGTCAAGCGGTTCTCCACCGGCGCGATGAGCTACGGTTCCATCTCCGCGGAGGCGCACGAGACCCTCGCGATCGCGATGAACCGCCTGCACGCCCGGTCCAACTCGGGTGAGGGCGGCGAGTCGATCGCCAGGTTCAGCCCCGACCCCAATGGGGACTGGCGCCGGTCGGCCATCAAGCAGGTCGCCTCCGGACGGTTCGGCGTGACCAGCAACTACCTGGCCAACTGCACCGACATCCAGATCAAGATGGCCCAGGGCGCCAAGCCGGGCGAGGGCGGCCAGCTGCCGCCGGGCAAGGTGTACCCCTGGGTGGCCGAGGTCCGTGGCTCCACGCCGGGCGTCGGGTTGATCTCGCCCCCGCCGCACCACGACATCTACTCGATCGAGGACCTGGCGCAGCTCATCTACGACCTGAAGAACGCCAATCCCGAGGCGCGGATCCACGTCAAGCTCGTCGCCGAGCAGGGCGTGGGGACCGTCGCGACGGGTGTGTCCAAGACGCACGCCGACGTGGTGCTGATCTCGGGCCACGACGGTGGCACGGGCGCCTCGCCGCTGACCTCGCTCAAGCACGCCGGTGGCCCGTGGGAGCTGGGCCTGGCCGAGACCCAGCAGACTCTGCTGGTCAACGGGCTCCGCGACCGCATCGTCGTCCAGGTCGACGGTCAGCTCAAGACGGGGCGCGACGTGATCGTGGCTGCGCTGCTCGGTGGCGAGGAGTTCGGGTTCGCCACCGCGCCGCTCGTCGTGGCCGGCTGCGTCATGATGCGCGTCTGCCACCTCGACACGTGCCCGGTGGGTGTGGCCACCCAGAACCCGGTGCTGCGCGAGCGGTTCAACGGCAAGGCCGAGTACGTGGTGAACTTCATGGAGTTCGTCGCGGAGGAGGTCCGCGAGTACCTCGCCGAGCTGGGCTTCCGATCCCTCGACGAGGCGATCGGGCACTCCGAGTGCCTTGACAAGTCCCGTGCGTTCGCCCACAACAAGCGGGCGGCCAAGCTGGACCTCGAGCCCGTCTTCGCGCAGGCGGACTCCCCCTTCATGCACCAGGACCTTCGCTGCACCAAGCAGCAGGACCACAAGTTGGAGGGCGTGCTCGACCGCACGCTCATCGAGGACTTCCGCTCGGTGGTCGTCGACCCGTCGTCCGGCCCGGGCATCGGTCGGTACCCGATCTGCAACGTCAACCGCTCGGTTGGCACCATGCTCAGCCACGAGATCTCCAAGGCGTACGGGGCCGCCGGCCTGCCGGACGGGTCCATCGACCTGACCTTCACCGGTTCGGCGGGCAACTCGTTCGGGGCGTTCCTCGCCTCCGGCGTGACCCAGCGTGTCTTCGGTGACGCCAACGACTACGTGGGCAAGGGACTGTCGGGTGGTCGGATCGTGGTCCGGCCCGCCCTGGACGCGGCCCCGGACTTCGTGGCGGAGGACAACATCATCGCCGGGAACGTGATCTGTTACGGCGCGACCAGCGGTGAGATCTATCTGCGGGGAATCGTGGGCGAGCGCTTCTGCGTCCGCAACTCCGGCGTCACCGCGGTGGTCGAGGGCGTGGGTGACCACGCGTGCGAGTACATGACGGGTGGCCAGGTCGTGGTGCTCGGGTCGACCGGGCGCAACGTGGCAGCCGGCATGTCGGGCGGTGTCGCGTACTTCTACGACCCGGACGGGCAGTTGCCCGTGAATCTCAACGACGAGCTCGTCGAGATCGAGGAACTGTTGACGGAGGACGTCGAGTTCCTGCACCGGATCGTCGAGCGGCACGCCGCCGAGACCGATTCGGCGAGGGCCCGGGAGATCCTGTCCGGTTGGGCGCAGAACGTGAATCACTTCGCCAAGATCATGCCGCGCGACTACAAGCGCGTGCTGCTCGCCATCGAGCAGGCGGAGAAGGACGGACGCAACGTGGACGAGGCGATCATGGAGGCCGCAAATGGCTGACCCGAAGGGCTTTCTCAAGCACACCGACCGGGAGCTCCCCGAGCGTCGTCCGGTGGATCTGCGGATCATGGACTGGAAGGAGGTCTACGAGTCGACGACCCTCCCGGAGGATCACCTCAAGACCCAGGCCAGTCGCTGCATGGGCTGCGGCATCCCGTTCTGTCACCAGGGTTGCCCGCTCGGCAACATCATCCCGGAGTGGAACGACCTCGTGCACCGCGGGCGGTGGGACGCGGCGGTGGATCGTCTGCACGCCACCAACAACTTCCCCGAGTTCACGGGACGTCTCTGCCCGGCTCCGTGTGAGGGCTCCTGCGTCCTGGGCATCAACCAGCCCGCGGTGACGATCAAGCAGATCGAGGTGGAGATCGCCGAGAAGGCATGGGAGGACGGTCCCATGGATCCGGTGATCCCCTCGTTCCGCACCGGCCAGTCTGTGGCGATCGTGGGTTCCGGTCCCGCCGGGCTGGCTGCCGCGCAGCAGCTCACGCGTGCCGGGCACTCGGTGACGGTCTTCGAGCGCGATGACCGTATCGGTGGTCTGATGCGCTACGGCATCCCCGAGTTCAAGATGGAGAAGGAGATCATCGACCGGCGCCTCGCCCAGATGGAGGCGGAGGGCACGGTGTTCCGTACCGGCGTCAACGTGGGCAAGGACATCACCGCCTCGCAGCTGCGCGGCGAGTTCGATGCGGTCGTCCTCTGTGGCGGCGCGACCATGCGACGGGATCTCCCGGTCCCGGGTCGCGAGCTCGACGGGATCCACCAGGCGATGGACTACCTGCCGCTGGCCAACAAGGCCGCGGTCGGTGATCCGGTGGTGGACTCCGACGGACTGCCCGAGATCCACGCACGGGATAAGCACGTGATCATCATCGGCGGCGGTGACACCGGCGCCGACTGCCTTGGGACGGCCACCCGCCAGGGTGCGAAGTCCGTCAAGAGCTTCGAGATCATGCCCAGGCCGCCGGCCACCCGTGCCGCCTCGACCCCGTGGCCCGTGTACCCGCTGATGTTCCGTACGGCGTCGGCGCACGAGGAGAACGGCGAGCGGGTCTACAGCGTCTCCACCGCCGAGTTCCTCGGCGAGGGCGGCCACGTGACCGCGCTCAAGGGTTCCGAGGTCAAGATGGTCGACGGTCGCTTCGAAGCGGTGCCCGGCACCGACTTCGAGTATCCGGCGGACCTGGTCCTGCTGGCCATGGGGTTCACGGGCGCGCAGAAGTCC
The DNA here is from genome assembly GCF_040546785.1 of Dietzia sp. 2505. Lineage (NCBI taxonomy): Bacteria > Bacillati > Actinomycetota > Actinomycetes > Mycobacteriales > Dietziaceae > Dietzia > Dietzia sp. 2505. The sequence goes on from NZ_JBEPON010000003.1 coordinate 433,427, forward strand.
GGATTGTGTTCCGACCTGGGCGTGGACTTCAGCGACCGGGGCAACGTGGACCGGGACGACACCTACTCCACCAACGTCGACGGTGTGTTCGTCGCCGGGGACATGGGACGTGGCCAGTCCCTGATCGTGTGGGCTATCGCCGAGGGACGCGCGGCCGCGGCCTCGGTCGACCGCTTCCTGATGGGGGAGACGGCCCTCCCGTCGCCCGTTCGACCCACGGACGTCGCACAGCGCTGACCAGGCGACGCGCGGTCGGGGGAGCACGGCGGGGTATCGTTTCGCCTTAATAGAACCTAAGATGTGAGGCAATTCGATCCAGGCCACCCCGGCCGCCGTCACGGAAGGCATACATGGTCCGCCGTCGCCCTGCCGCCGTGTCCGGTGCCGTGTTCGTCGGACTTGTCGCCGCACTCGTGGTCGCGCTGTGCCTGTCGATCGCGATGATCGGCGGGCCCGCCGCCTCAGCCCAGCAGACCGGTTCCGGGGCGAGGGTCGAGGTGACCGATCTCCCCGTGCTCAGCGAACTCCCCCCGCTCCCGGTGGAGGGGGACTCGCCGGAGGAGGGGGACGGGGCGGACTCGTCCTCGCTGGGGATCTCCGGGGTGCAGACCGTCGCTCTCGGTCTGGCCGCCGCGGTCCTCGTCGCCGGCGGGATGGGCCTGGCCCTGGTCACGAGGCGCGGCCGTGCGGCGCTACCGGAGGAGCAGGCCCCACCCTCTGGTCCCGCCCCCTGACGGCGGGGCCGATAGGCTCGGAGGTATGAGCCGCCATATCGCAGGACGCGGACGGGTCGCGCGGGTGACACCGCCGGCCGGTCCACCAGTGGACGACGTCGAATGTGATCTGGGCAGCAAGCTGACACTCGGCCAGTTCCTCAAGCTGTCCTCGTTGCTCGACTCCGGGGCGGAGGCCAAAGACGCCGTCGCGGCGGGCTCGGTCAGCGTCAACGGGGAGGTCGACGTGCGGCGTGGTCGCGGACTGGCCGACGGAGACGTGGTGGCGTTCGGTGGCCGCGCGGCCCGAGTGGTCGCCCGTGACGGGCAGGGGAGGCCTGAATGAACGAGATGACGTCCGGCTCCGTGCAGGCCCCGGTGGTGCTGCACGACGACGACCCGGGGGCCCGCCGCTACGCGGAGTGGTTGGCGGAGGAGTTCGACACCCGCAGCTCCCACCACGACTCCGTGGATCCCGCCGAACTCGTGGTGGCCGGGACGGTGGTCCTGGTGACGGGCATGCGTCCGGGAGGCGGTCTGGGTGGCTCGGGGTTCATCAAGGACAACTGGGAGGCGCTCGTGGAGGCCGGTCGCCGGGTCGCCGTCGTCATGGTGGGCCCCACCCCGGTCACCGACGACGCCCGGATCGACCTGATGTCGAGCGAGTTCTCCGCCGACCAGCTCCGGGACCTCAAGCTTTTCCAGTTGCGCGGCGTGGTGACCCCCGACCAACTCGGGTTCCGGCAGCGGCTGGGCATCAAGACCGCGCTGGCGGCTCTGCGCCGGAAGCCGGACCTCACCCCGGAGGAGGAGTCGATGCTCGAACTGGGCGGGCTGGATCTCACCGACAGGGTGTCCCTCGGTCCCCTCCTGCGGTGGATCAGACGCGAGGCATGATCCGGCCGGGGCGCCGGTCGCGGAGGGTGTGATACCCGTTACACTTCGTGTGGACTGCCCCACGCCCGGGTGGGGTGCCTACCCGGAGGTTCCCTGACATGCGCACCACCATGCTCGCCGCGGCGTCGACCGCTCTGATGGCCACCGCCCTGCTGGTCGGGGCCGGTTCGGCGTCGGCGGCGCCCGAGGAGCCGACGGACCCGTTCTGCGTGTGGATCCAGACGATGAACGGCGCCCGCTGCATGTCGGTTGATCCCGCGACCATCGACGCGCTCGGCAGTCTCGGCTACGGCTCCCTCGGCACCGGCTCGCTGATGAACCTGCTGACGACGCTCATCAACACCGGTTCCGTCGTCCTCTCCGTCGACGTGCCCAATTCGACCGGGTCGTACGCGCCCGGGTCGCTGGGCAGCTACGGGCCGGAGGCCTCGATCGGCGAGCTGTCGGTCGGCTCGGTCGGCACTTTCGCGGGCGCGTCCTGATCAGCTGACCGCTCGGCGACCCCGTCGGCCGTCACACCCGGGGGTGTTGCGGGCGCCAGGGTCAGCGCACCACGATCCCGTCGGAGTCCGCGTAGAGCATGTCGCCGGGGACGAAGTCGACCCCGCCGAAACTCACGGTGACATCCCGCTCCCCGGCGCCCGTCTTGGACGACTTGCGGGGGTTGGTCCCGAGGGCCTTGCATCCGAAGTCCATCGTGCCGATCACCGCGGAGTCGCGGATCGCGCCGTGGACCACCACGCCGGCCCAGCCGTTGGATCGACCGAGTTCCGCGATGAGGTCGCCGACGAGCGCCGTGTGCACGCTCGCGTCCCCGTCGATCACCAGGACCCGGCCCTCTCCGGGCTCACCCAGGACGCTCTTGAGCAGCGCGTTGTCCTGAAAGCACCGGACCGTGGAGATCGGGCCGAAGAACTCGGGGCGGCCGCCGAGGTCGCGGAACTGGGTGTCGCAACTCCGGACGCCCTCGCCGATCTCGTCGACGAGGTCAGCGGTGGGGACGAATCCGGTGGGGGTGTCGGTCATGGCGGGCCCTCCTGGTCTGAGTTCGGTCTCCCTCCACGCTATCCGGCGACGCTGCCCCGGAAGACCTCGGCCGTGGGGGACAATGACGTCCGAGGGTGTCACCGAAATCCGTCTAGACGTAGGAGGACCGATCCGTGGCCAGGTACGAGCTCCTGATCCACGCCCGCCGCGCCGTGGTCGACGGTCGTATCCAGCAGGCCGCGGTGGCGGTGGACGGCGGTGTGATCTCCTCCGTGCGTACCGGGTCCGAGGCGCGGGACATCGGGTTGGCAGGTGACCACACGATCGATCTGGGTGACGACGTCGTTCTGATGCCCGGTCTGGTGGATCCGCACGTGAGCACCGAGGACGTCGCGGTGGGCACCCGTTCTGCCGCCCTCGGGGGGATCACCACCGTGGTCGACTACGGGACGAACGGCGACCCGTCGGCCACCGACCCGGAGCAGGTCGACCGATGGCGTGAAGGCGTGACCGGCGAGTCCTTCGTCGACGTGGGCCTGTGGGGCGCCGCGGTGCCGGGCAACCCCGGACGGCTCGGCGCGTTGCTGGACCGGGGCGTGTTCGGCGTCTCCGCCGTGGCGGACGGGAAGGGCGTCGCGGGAACCCCCACCCTGAACAGCGGTGACCTGGCGGCGGCGGCGGAGGAGGTCGCCGGCCGCGGCGGGCTCTTCGCCGCGGACGCCGGCGTCGAGGACCTCCCGATACTGCTGGACGTCTGCCGCCGGACCGGTGGTCGGCTGCACCTGCGGGCGGTCGCCGACGCCGAGGAGTTGCCCTTGCTGCGCGGGGCCAAGGCCGAGGGACTGCGCGTGACCGCCTCCACCAACCCTCACCTGCTCGCCCTGGTCTCGGAGGTCACGCACGGGGGCGCGGCCGCCGCCGACCTGGATCCCCCGATCCGGGACGCCGCCACGCGCGAACTCCTCTGGGACGCCCTCCGCGACGGCACCATCGACGCGATCGCCTCCGCCCGACTCGGTCTCTCGGTGGTGTGGACGGAGGCGCGCCGGAGGGGATGTAACCTCTCGGACGTGGCCAGGTGGATGTCCGGGACGACGGCCGCGATCGTCGGTCTCGAGGACCGGGGGGAGATCCGGACGGGCCTGAGGGCCGACTTCACCGCCGTCGCCGACGACGAGGCGTTCGTCGTCCTCCCCGGTGCCCGGGAGCTCGGTTCCGCCGATTCGGTGTACGCGCAGAGGGCCCTGGCGGGAGTGGTCCGCTGGACCATGACCGACGGCCGGTTCGTCGATCCCCGCTCCCTCCCCCGGGGTGCCGTCCTGTCCCGCTCCGCCACATGAACCCCGCCGTCGACCGACTGGCGTTCCTCCCCTTTCCGGCGGGCGTGACCTCGGCCCTGCTCATCACCGAGTACGCCATCAAGATCCTCGCCCTGGGCATGGTGCCGGAGAATCGGCAGCCCTCCTCCTCTCAGGCCTGGTTGCTGGCGATCCTGTTCATCCCCATCGTCGGGGTGCCGCTGTTCCTGCTGCTGGGAAACCCGTACATCACCGGCCGACGGCACGTCATCCAGGCCGAGGCCAACCGGCTCTACGAGGAGGCGCTGGAGAAGTGGCCCACGGTCCCCGACGGCGTGCGGATCCCGCCCGGGGTGCGCACGGTTCTCGAGATGAACCGAAACCTCACCGCGATCCCGTGCATGTCCGGTGAGTTCGTGGGGCTCTACTCGGACTATGCGGCCTCTCTCGCCACGATGACGGACGCGGTGAGGTCCGCCCGGGACCACGTGCACATCGAGTTCTACGCCCAGTCCTGGGACGACGAGACCGACGAGTTCTTCACCGCCGCGGTCGAGGCGGCGGAGAGGGGAGTGACGGTCCGGGTGCTGGTCGACCACCTCGGGTCCCTGCGGTACCGGGGCTTCAAGGTGCTACGACGACGGTTGCGCCACTCGCCGGTCGAACTGCACCTCATGCTGCCGATCAACCCGTTCGTCGGTCGGTTCCGCCGGCCCGACCTGCGCAACCACCGCAAGATGCTCATCGTCGACGGCGACCACGGGTTCATCGGCTCGCAGAACCTCATCGCCCGGAACTACGGCAGCCCCCGGAACACGCGGCTCGGCCGGGAGTGGGTGGACCTCATGATGGAGGTCCGGGGCGAGATCGTCCAGGCGATGAACGGGGTGTTCGCGGTGGACTGGTACTCCGAGAGCGGTGAGGTCATCGAGACCTTCGAGGAACTCTCCCGCGGCACGTCGGTCAGCGCCGGAGGCGCGGGAGGCGACCCCACCGCCGGCGACCCGGTCAGCGCCTTCCAGCTCGTCCCGTCGGGGCCCGGATACCGCACGCAGCCGAACCTGCGCATGTTCACCCAGCTCATCGGCCAGGCCGAGCACCGGATCAGGATCGTCAGCCCGTACTTCGTCCCGGACGAGGCCTTGCTCCACTCGATCACCTCCGCGTCCTACAGGGGTGTCGACGTGGAGTTGTTCGTCCCCGAACACGCGGACCAGTTCATGGTCCACCACGCCCAGCGGTCCTACTACCGTGCACTCCTCGAGGCCGGGGTGCGGATCAACAGGTTCCGCTCGCCGGCGGTACTGCACACCAAGATGATGTTGATCGACGACTACGGCGGGGTGGTGGGGTCGAGCAACATGGACCAGCGGTCCTTCAACCTGAACTTCGAGATCAGCCTGCTGGTCCTCGGTGGGGAGGCGCTGACCGAGATGAACGACGCGGTGGACGCCTACCTCGAGGAGAGCACGTCTCTCGGTCTGGGGACCTGGCAGCGCCGTCCGTGGCCGGGGCGGTACGTCGACAACGTCGCGCGGCTGAGTTCGGCACTCCAGTAGGGGACGGCCCTGCGGCGGGACCCGGCCCGGCAGTCCGGATCGGCCCTGTAGTAGTACGCTTTGCGTGCGCGGGTCGGCAGGGCCCTGCTCATGACGAGAGGCCAGTACAGATGCCCCAGAACCGTGGTTCCGGACTCCGGACCAGGCGCATCGGCGCCGTCGTCGCCGCGACCGCCCTCGCGGCGGTCGCGACCCCGGCCGTGGCGCACGGCCAGGAGACCTCGGGCTCCGACTCCTCGGTGCCCACCCAGACCGGCAACACCAGCGTCGACGGCCTGACCGGACTGATCCCCGAGGAGATCGTGGTCGGCAACCCCGGCTTCGGCGCGGGATCCGAGGGGTTGCGGGACATCGGTAGCGGAGTGGTGCCGGACGCCGCGCTGTCCGTCGGTCAGGTCCTCGGCTCGGTGGCGCCGCTCGAGGCGCTGGGGTCGGCGGGTGGATCCGCGGTGGCCTCCGTGGCCTCCTCCGGCAGCCTGCCCGGGTCCGTCTACGTCAACCCGACCGGTTCGATCGGGTCGGGCACCATCGGACTCGGCTCGCTCTCGATCCCCGAGTACATCTTCCCGGTCCTCAGCGTGCAGTTCGCCGGCGGGTTCTTCGCCGCCCTGGCCGAACGCCAGGAGGCCGGGGAGCTCTACCCGCACGAGCTGACGTTCTGGAACGACGTGGTGGTGGGCTCGGCCGAGGCCGGCGGGTTCCTCGAGGACGCCGCCGCCGAGGCCGGCACCGAGCTCCCCGGCGCACTGGCCGGGAGCATCGACGCGGTGCAGCGTTCCGCGCTGCAGGACCCGTTCGAGGAGAACGAGCGCCGCAGGGCCGTCGCGGAGGCCGCGGCTGAGGCGGAGGCCGCGGGCGAAGCGGGGGCCGAGACCGACGGGACCGATGACGCGGTCGGTGCCGAGGGCGCCGACGGTGCCGGCGACGAGTCGCGCGACGAGATGCCCATGCTGACGGACGCCGCGGGCACGGATTCGCCCGCGGTGCAGGTGCAGCCGGTGCAGGTCCAGGCGGTGCAGGCCGCCCCGGTTCGGGGCGACCAGGCCACGGGTGCGCAGGCCCAGGCATCGGGCCCCGCGACCCTGGCCGCCACCGGCGTGGAGACCACCGCGATCGCCGGTCTGGCCACGGTGAGCCTGCTGGTGGGGGCCCTGTTGCTCGCGGGGTCCAGGCGCCGCGGCTGAGCCGCGGGCGGGGCTCAGCCCGTCGTCATCGACTCCCTGTCATCTCCGCGCACCGCTCCCACAGGGCCGCCGCGACCTCGCGGTCGTGAGAGGCGCGGGTGGAATCCACGATCGTCGGGTACCCGCTGAGCTCACCGAACCCGTCGGGGCCTACGTACGCGCCGCCGGGGACGGAGTCGACGGTGGCGGCGTAGAGCTGGGGCAGGGCCCCGCGCTCGGCCGGCTGGACGAGGAACGGGATCTTCTCCGCGACCCGCATCATCAGGTCCTGGACCCGGCTGCCGCTGCGGTACTGGAGATTGGTGGCCGAGTACCCGGGGTGCGCGGCCACGGCCTTCAGAGGTGACCCCGCCGCGTCGAACCGACGCTGCTGCTCGTAGGCCAGCATCACGCAGGCGAGCTTGGTGGCCGCGTAGACTCCCATCGGCGAGTACTTGCGGCGCGTCCAGTCGAGATTGTCCGGGTCGACGGTGCCCCTCTTGTGCATCATCGAGCCGAGCCACACCACCCGGTCGGTGAGCACGGGGACGAGCTGCTCGGTGAGCGCGAAGTGGCCGAGCACGTTCACCCCGAACTGCATCTCGTGGCCCTGGGCCGTGCGCGACTGCGGGATGTTCATCAGTCCAGCGTTGTTGATCAGCACATCGGGTCGCTGGTCGGCCAGCACCCGGCCGGCGGAGCGGACCGAGTCCAGATCGGCCAGATCCAGTTCCACGACCTCGGCCCGCTCCGGATGCGCCAGGCCGGCCCGGGCCGCCTCGGCGCGGGTGGTGTCCCGGCACGCCATCAGAACCCGGGCGCCCGCCGCGGTGAGCGCCCGGGTGGACTCGAGTCCGAGGCCGGCGTTGGCGCCGGTGACGATGAAGGTCCGGCCCGTCTGGTCGGGGATGTCGGCTGTGGTCCATCGACTGGTCATGCGTCCAGGGTACGCACGACCGGCCGCGATCCGGACGAACATGCAGCGCAACCCGGAGCGGATCGGGGAGGGACCACCGGGATCAGTCCCAGGTGGCGGTGTCGGGGTCCACGCCGTGCGCGCGGGCGTCGGCCTCGACAGCGGCCTCGATCCACCCGGTCAGTCCCGGCTCGAGCGAGTCGTACGTCTCGCTGAAACGAGGGTCCTGCCGGTACATGCGCGCCAGCAGTACCTGCATCGAGCGCGTGCAGTCGTAGAACGTCGAGATCGACTCACGATGCCGCTCGACCAGCTCGGTGGCACGGGCCGAGGCGGGGTCCACCCCGGCCCGCTTGGCGGCGGCCAGGTCGGTGTTGAGCGAATCCGTCTCGGCCTTGACCCGGCGCCAGTCCTCCTTGGACATGTCCCTCGTGCGCTGCTGCGACTGCTCCCACTGCGGGGTGTCGCCCCACTGCTGCTGCGCCTCTGCCTGCCAGTCCTCGTTCCAGTCGGTGCCGAAGATCTCGGCGCGGTCCTCGGGCGTCAGTGGTGTGTTCACGGCGATCGCCTCCTTCAGGCGGTCTACTGCGGAGACCATCTCCTGCAGGTGTGAGATGCGGTCGAGGAGCAGCTCGCGCTGCCGGGACAGGTGGGCGCCCTCGTCGACGTCGGGGTCGTCGAGCAGCACACCGATCTGCGCCAGCGGAAGGCCCAGCTCGCGGTAGACCAGGATCCGGTGGATGCGCGCGACGTCGTCGTCGTCGTACACCCGGTAGTCCGACCACGTCCGCCCGCTCGCCGGCGCCAGCCCGATCCGGTCCCAGTGGTGCAGGGTCCGGACGCTGACGCCGACGAGGTCGGCGACCGCGCCCACGGTGAGCCCGTCACTCCTCGTCATTCCTCCAGCATCTCTCACATCGACCACCCTGGGCCCTGACGCGACGTCAGGGTCAAGGGCGAGTCGGTACCGCGTCGGCTTACCCGTCGGTAACATCGGGGTATGAGCCGACCCACACCCCGTGTCTACGACCGACTCCGCGACCTCGTCGCGATCCCCGAATTCCGCTCCGATCCCTCGAGTCGGGAGTCAGCCGTCATCGAAGAGGTCTTCACCGGCCATCCGCTCGCCGAGATCCCCGTGGGCACCGCCGACGACGCGGTGGCGGCCGTCGAGCGGGCCCGCGCCGCCCAGGTCGCGTGGGCCGACCGCGAGCCCGCGGACCGCGTCGCCGTGCTCAAGCGGTTCGCATCCCTGGTCATGCGCAATCGCGAGCAGCTCATGGACATCGTCCAGGCGGAGACCGGCAAGAGCCGGGCCTCGGCCCAGGAAGAGGTCCTGGACTGCCTGATCACCGCACGTCACTACGCCAAGACGGCCCCGGGGTTGCTCGCCCCCAAGCGGGTCCAGGGCATGCTCCCGGGGCTGACCAAGGCCGTGGTCCGACGCCATCCCAAGGGTGTCGTGGGCGTGATCGCGCCGTGGAACTACCCGCTCAACCTCGCCGCCACGGACGCGCTGGCAGCCCTGGCCGCCGGTAACGCCGTGGTGATCAAGCCCGCCTCCATCACGCCGTTCTGCGCCCTCGCCGCAGCCGACATGCTGTACCGCGCGGGGCTGCCCCGCGACCTGTTCCAGGTGGTCCCCGGTTCCGGCCGGACCGTCGGCGGGGCGATCGTGGAGAACGTGGACTACCTCATGTTCACCGGTTCCACTGCCACCGGCCGCACGCTCGGTCGCCAGTGCGGCGAGCGGCTCATCGGGTTCTCCGCCGAGCTCGGCGGCAAGAACGCCATGATCGTCGCGGCGGGCGCCGACCTCGACGAGGTCGCCGAGGTGGCCACACGCGCGTTCTTCTCCAACTCCGGCCAGCTCTGCATCTCGGTGGAGCGCGTGTACGTGGAGAGGTCGGTGGCTCCTCAGCTCATCGAGAAGCTCACCGCCCGCGTCCGGTCCATGAGCGTGGGCCCGGGCTACGACTTCGAGGCGGAGATGGGCAGCCTGATCTCCCGGGACCAACTGGACACCGTGACCGCGCACGTCGACGACGCCGTGGCCAAGGGTGCCCGCGTCCTGGCCGGCGGGCGCCCCCGCCCGGACCTCGGCCCCCTGTTCTACGAGCCGACACTGCTGGCCGACGTCCCGGAGGACGCCACCTGCTTCGGCGAGGAGACGTTCGGCCCGGTCGTGTCGATCTACCCGGTCGACTCGGTGGACGAGGCCGTGGCCAAGGCCAACGACACCGAGTACGGGCTCAACTCCTCGGTGTTCGCCGCGTCGGACTCGGAGGGTGAGGAGATCGCCGCGCGGCTGCGGACCGGCACCGTCAACGTCGGGGAGGGCTACGTGGCCGGCTGGGGATCGGTCGCGGGCCCGATGGGCGGTATGGGCGCCTCCGGCGTCGGCCGCCGGCACGGCGACGAGGGCCTGCTCAAGTACACCGAGGCGCAGACCATCGCCACGCAGCGCGTCATGCACCTGGGTGGGCCGTCGTTCCTGCCCCGCACGCGGTGGCACAAGATGCTCGCGCCCGCGACGGACGCGATGCGTTTCCTGCCCGGCCGCTAGGTCGGTCGCGCCTCACGGCGAGCGGCGGCGTCCCGGGGTCCGGGGCGCCGCCGCTGACCGCAGTGTCGGGTGCCGGCCGCCGTCAGTTGCCGCGGCGCAGCAGCACGAACGCGCCGCCGATCAGCAGGACGGCCAGGCCACCCACCACCCACAGTGCCGGGTCGACGCCGGAGGACGCCTCCCCCGAGGTCTCGTCGGCGACCTGGTTCTCGGCCGGGTCCGACCGGTCGCCCACGGGGTCCTCGGCCGGGACGCCGGTGGCGCCGGCCGCGGACTGCACGGTGAAGACCGAGGATCCGCTCACGACGTGCCCGTCGGCCGAGGTCACCCGGTAGCCGACGGTGTACGCGCCGTCCGCGAGGTCGTCGACCGTCACGGTGACCGTCTCGCCCTCCACCGTCGGCTCTCCGACGACGAGATTGGTGCGGTCGTCGCCGGTGGTGACGGCCACCGAGGCGAAGTTCTGGTTGATCTCCTCGTTGAATGTCAGTGAGACCCGGTCGGGCGAGGTCTCGAGGGTCGCCCCGTCCTGCGGTTCCACCGAGACGAGGACCGAGTGCGCCGCGGCGACCGGGGCGAGGACGGTGGCCGGCGCCGCCGCCCCCACGATCATGGTGACGGCGAGCGCGGTGGAGGCCAGCCGGGCCCGGACCGCGGTCACGGGGTGACGCCGAGGCGGGCGAGCACGTCCTTGTTGACCCGGTCGAGTTCCCCGGAGATGGCGGAGTGCACCTCGCGGCGCTGGGAGGTCGGGGTGGTCTCGGCGGTCTCGACGGCCGTGCGCAGATCCTTGAGGCGGGACCGCGTGGACGCGATGAAGTCCTCGACCTGGCGATCCCCACGGCGCCCGACCTCGAGCTGGTCGAGGGTCTGTTCCAGCCGGACGATGCGGGCACCCAGGGCCGCGCCCGGGCCGGTGGCGTCGATGCCCGCGGCCTTGAGATCCACGGCTCCGGCCCCGGCGGACTTGTCGGCGGAACCCTGCGCGTTGGACACGAGCTTGTAGACCATCGGCAGCAGGACCGGGGTGGCGACCTTGGCCAGGCTCAGCCACCGCTGCACGTCCTCCTTGCCGAGTTTGGTGCCCTCGAGCTTCTTCAGCTCCATCTCGGCGAGCTGGTACTCGTGCTTCCGGCCCGCCGCCTCGATCTTCTCGGCCGCCTTACGGTCCTTCGCCATGAACTTGGCCTCTCGCTTGAGAGTGGCGCGTTCCTGCTTGGACATCGTCTTCTCGGCCTTGCGGTCCCGCCTGGACGCCTTCTGGGCCAGAGCGTCCTGCCGCTTGGCGCGCTTGGCCTCCCGCTTGGCCTTCCGGTCGGCGTTCTTTCCCTCCAGTTTCGCGCGCTTCCTGGCCTCGGCCAGTTCGACGCGATGCGCCTCCTTGGCCTTGTGCCGGGTCTCCTTGGCGGCGAGCTTGGCCTCGGTCATCGCCGTGGCCTTGAGCGCGGAGGCGTGGGCGCGGAGTTCGGCGCGCTTGTCGCGGTAGGTCGTCAGCTTGCCCATGGGCGTCGATCCTTCTCTCGTCGCGAACATCAGGGTCCCAGCCTAGGCGAACAGTCCGCCGGTGAGCACCGGACCGGTGTCCGGGCGCGGTGTGCGCCATGATGGACGTCGATGGACGGTGCCCGGAACGGATCGAGTGGGGACCCCGGCGGTGCGGTGGCGGGACCGGCGTCGGGGTCCAGGTGTCTACACCGCGTGGCCCGGGAACGGGACGCCGGTCCCACGTGGTGGCGGACGGCTCCGCTCGACGAGGGGGTGCGGCTGCGGGCGATGGCCGCGGCCGATCGCCGCGCCGGCCTCCGTGAGCGCGCGCTGCGCAGCGCACGGCCCGATGCGCTGGTGGTGGACGTGGTGGGGGACCACTGGACGGATCTGCCGGGTGACGTCCCGGGCGACGACGACGACGCGGTGACCCGTCGGGCCCTGTCCGAGGGGGCGACCCTGGTGTGGGGCGCCGCCCTGCCCGCCGACCCCGACACCGGAAGGGCGGGTCTGCGCTGCACGCTCGCCGCGGTGCCGGAGGGCGGTTACGCCCCTGTACTGGTGGTGAACCACAAGGTCGTGGACCCGCGGCGGAGCCGGCGGTCGGCGGGGGCGCTGGTGACACGTCTGCTCGACTGGGAGCCGGCCCCCGATCCGACGCTGCGGCTCCGTCGTCATCCCGCGGACCTGGACCGCCTCGTCCACGCGTGGCATCTCCTCGACGTGCTGGGGTACGCGGCCCCGCACCCGGTCGGGGCGGTGCTGGGACTGGGGTCCGCGCGCGCGGTGGTCCACGAGCTCGAGCCGGTCCTGGCCGCGGCCGACCGGAACCACGCCACGCGGCTGGCGGTACTCCGCGGCGAGCTCGACACGGTGCCCAGCCGGGTGGGCGAGTGCCGCACCTGCCCGTGGTGGGAGGGCTGGGACGACCGGGGGACACCTGTGACCGGGTGCCGCGACCGCCTGGTCATCGCCGACGACGTGAGCCTCGTGGTGGGCGGCGGACAGGTGGGGCCCGTGCGTGCGGCGGGCATCCGCACGGTGGCGGACCTCGCCGAGGCGGGGCCCGAGCGCCCGCCGGACTGGAACGGCGAACCGTTCTCCGACGCCGTGCTGAGGGCCCGTGCGCACCGGGACGGCGATGTCGTCGTCCCCAAGGTGGCCCGCCCCGCCATCCCGCGCGCGGACGTCGAGGTGGACGTGGACCTGGAGAGTCACCTGGACGACGGCGCCTACCTGTGGGGGACCCTGCTCACCCTGCGGGACGGGCGTCGCCTCGAGACCGAGGGTTACCGGCCGTTCGCCACCTGGGCACGGTTGCCGGACCCGGGCGAGGGTCGCTCGTTCGCCGAGTTCTGGCGCTGGCTCACCGGCATCCGGGACAGGGCCGAGGGACAGGGGCGCACCTTCCGCGCGTACTGCTACTCGAGGTCCGCGGAGAACGGCTGGATGCTCTCGACCGCCACCAGGTTCGGGCCGGAGGGCACGGTGGCCGTGGTCAGGGGCGTCCCCTCGGTATCCGAGGTGCGAGAATTCATCTCCTCGCCGCGGTGGGTCGACGTCCACGAAGCGGTGGCCACCCAGTTCGTCTCCACCTCCGGGCTCGGGCTCAAGGTGGTGGCGCCGGTGGCCGGATTCCGCTGGCGCGACCCGGACGCCGGGGGCGAGCAGTCGATCGGGTGGTACCGCGATGCGCAGGCCTCGAGGGGGGTCGAGCGGGATTCGGGCAGGGAGCGCATCCTCGCGTACAACGAGGACGACGTCCGCGCGACCCGGGCTGTGCGGGAGTGGATTTCACGCGCTTTCTAATTGAGTTCTCACTGAGAGAGAGCTGTTGCTTCCCTTAAATTCAGGGATATGGTGGGGATAAGGGCGAAAGTTTACGACGCTACCCGATCGTCGCGGCCGGAACCCGAAAGCTATAGACCAGCCCCTCGAGTGTCCCGTCGCGAACCCACGTCGGATGCCGCGCCATACAAGGAGACGAACCCATGACGTTCTCGATCCGTAGGGCCGCTGCCGTCGCAGCCGCCACCGCCCTCGCCATCTCCGGGGCGACCGCCGTCGCCTCCGCCCAGGATGGCGGCACCGGAAGCCTGTCCGCCGACAGTCTCGGAGCCGACAGCCTGGGCGCGCTGAGCAGCGACTCGGCAGGGGAGGGCTCGCTCCCGCAGGACCTCGGCTCGCTCATCCTCGAGGCCAACGCCACCGGCGAGGGGTCCCTCGACACCTCGGGCTCCGCCATCTTCGGTGAGCCGTCCACCGGCTCGCTGGCGCCCCTCGCGGGTTCCGTCGTCGACGCCGCCGGGTCCATCACCCTGACCGACCCGGCACCGGGTACCGGCTCCGTCGACGCCAGCGGCTCCCTCCTGGACGAGTCGCTCGTCGGTTCGGTCGAGCCGGCCGCGGCATCGGTCGCCGGCTCGCTCGGGGTCGGCGACGGCGCCACCCTGGTCCTCGGTTCGGACGCGGGTTCCCTGCCGGGTGCGGGTTCGCTCGGCCCGCTGGTCCTGGTGGGCGGGTCCGCCGCGGCCATCGGCGCCGGGATCTACTTCTGGCCGCAGATCCAGCAGGGACTCATGGACGCCGGCATCATGCTGCCGCCGCTCCCGGGCATGCCGGCTCAGCAGCCCGCTCCGGCTCCCGCTCCGGCTCCGCAGGCTCCGGGCCCGGACACCCCGAACGGTCGCGGCTGAGCCTCGCGCGTTCACCACGCGTAGCTGCACGCAGAAGGCCCGCCCCCGCCGGGGGCGGGCCTTCCGCGCGTCTGCTCAGATCAGCGCGGGGCCATGCGGAGGGCGCCGTCCATGCGGAAGCTCTCGCCGTTGAGGTAGTCCTGCTCGACGATGGCGTTTGCCAGCTGCGCGTAGTCGGACGGGCGGCCGAGGCGCGACGGGAACGGGATCGCGGCCTCCAGCGACTTCTGGAACTCCTCGGTCAGGCCCTTGAGCATCGGCGTCTCGATGGTGCCCGGGGCGATGGTGTTGACCCGGATCCCGAACTGCGCGAGGTCGCGCGCGGCGCAGATGCCCATCGAGTACACGCCGCCCTTGGAGGCGGCGTAGGCGATCTGGCCGACCTGGCCCTCGTAGGCGGCCACGGAGGCGGTGTTGATGATGACGCCGCGCTGGCCGTCGGAGTCGACGGTGTCCTGGGTGGACATGGCCTCGGCGGCGAGCCGCAGCACGTTGAACGTGCCGACCAGGTTGACCGAGATGCAGGTCTGGAACAGGTCCAGGGCGTGCACGCCCTTCTTGGAGACGATGCGGGCGGCCGGGGCGATGCCCGCGCAGTTGACCACGACGCGCAGCGGGGCGGCCTCGGTCGCCTTGGCGATGGCGGCCTTTACGTCGTCCTCGCTGGTCACATCGGCGGGGAGGAGGGTGATCCCCTCGTCGATGCCCTGCTCGACGGCCTTGTCGATGGACTGCTGGAGGTCGAGGCCGAAGACGATCGCGCCCTTCTCTGCGAACGAGCGCGCGGTGGCGTTGCCCAGACCGGAGGCGGCGCCGGTGACGATGACGGAAGCACCCTTGATGTCCACGGGCGATGTCCTTTCTCTCTAGGAGGCGAGCACTAGGACGTGCAAGCACTTACCGGCCCAGTGTTCCAGAACCGTGTTCAGCGCACGTCGAAGGCCGGGCTCTCCCCCCGCACGGGGAACAGTCGGCCGTCGATACCCCGCCCGGAGGCGGTGTACACCACCCGGTACTCGCCGGCCGGTGTCCCCGGGGGGATGTCCCAGGTGATGAGGGCGTTGGTCACCGTGAGCAGTCCCTCGAACACGATCATCGTGGACCAGTCGCCGTCGTCGTGGACCCGGACCCACCGGCCGGCGTCCCGGCGCTCCACTGCGAGGTAGGTGTCACCCCGCCGCAGGTCGGAATTGGGGTTGGTGCCGCAGAACCGGACCGCGACCCGCTGGCCCACCCGGTACCCGGGCAGCGGCGGGTCCAGGACGTCGCCGAAGTTCCGCAGCGGCGCCGGGGTGTCCACGAGCGGGTTGCCCAGGGGGGAGACCGGGATCTGCCCGGTGAGGTCCCGTTCGGAGGTCCCCGGGTCCAGGGGGGTGCCCGACCGCATCGAGCGCGCCAGGTCGGCGGCCACCTGTTGGATGGCGGGTAGTGTCCAGGGCCCGAACGCGGTGGCTCCGCCCTCGTAGTTCTGGGCCGAGTACTCCTCCGGGGTCGTGACGTAGTGCCCGTAGGCGTTGGAGTACCCCTGCACCGTGATGTGGTCCTCGGGGACGGAGAGTTCGGCCGCCAGAGTGCGGCGCAGGCGCAGTCCCGCCACGACGGTCGGCTCGAAACCCAGGCTGAACAGGTAGTGCCCGCCGAGCCGGACGAGGTGGAACGGATACACCCGTTGGATGGCGTGCGGCACCAGACCGACGGGCAGCAGGACGTCCTTGGCGCCGTGGGCCTCTCGCAGCCAGGCGGGGATCACGACCTCGGAGATGGCTCTGACCTCGGGGTTCCCGCCCCTGTCGCCCTCGTTGAAGGGCAGCTCCTCGGCGCCCCCGCCGTCCTCCTGGCTGCCGGCGGCGAACGCCGCGCCGAGGGCCGCCACCGCGGTCCGGTGCGTGCGGCCGTCGCCGGTGAACTCCGGCCGCACGTCGACCGCCGACATGTCGACCCAGCGGTGGCGGACGTCGATCCCGCCGCCGAGCGGGCGGACGTTCCGGCCGACCTGGTCGCGGGCTGCGGCGAACTGCCGCTCGCCGTTGATACGGGTGTTGAGCCACTCGTCCGGCGTCGGCCCCTGCCCGGGTTCGAGGTCGAGATTGGGGCTGACGTCACCGGGGTTGGTCTGCGCGAAGGCGGTCACCAGCGCCGGGGTCCCGCCGGCCAGGTAGTCCTGGCCGGCGGCCTCGCGCTCCCAGTACCAGGCGGCGTACCCCTTGTTGTCCGAGGAGGACAGTGCGTTGGCGGCGGTCATGGACGTGGCGTGCGAGGCGAACCAGTTGATCACGCCGACCAGCCGTTCACCCCTCGTGATCTGCAGGGACTGTGACCGGGGGTCGATGCCGGTGGGGAAGTGCGCGCGTTCGTCGGCGGAGTCCCGGTCGAACGAACCGCGGGAGCGGTTGACCCCGGCGTCGTACAGGTGGCCCATGGTGACCCCGACGCTCGACGGCGCGAGGTCGTGGTGCGCCATCCGGACGGCGTCGACGATCCCGGCGCAGTTGGCGTCGAAGGTGACGGGCCGGAACCCGAGCATCGAGAGGTCGACCATCGGGTGACCGGACGTCCCGCCGGGTGCGGCGTGGGTGTGCGTGGCCGTGATGACCACGTTTCCCTCGTGATAGGTCTCGCCGAACTCCGCGGCCAGGCGTCGCAGGACCTCCTGCTGGATGGACTGGAAGACCAGCCCGATCTCGGCGGTCACGTGGACGAACCTGGGTGACGACGGCGAGTCGGCGAAGACGAACGCCCGGGCCCGCTGCCGCAGATGCAGACCCACGGAGTGCTGTTCGGTGTCGGCATACCCGTTCATCCCGGCCCCGAGGGACTCCCCGGTCATGTCGCCGATGCCCCGCCCCACATACATCCGGGTGGCCTGCGCCGGCGCGACCGCGGGCAAGACGGAGTGCAGCGCGACCACACCGCCGAGGGCGGCGGCCCCGCCCAGGACGGTGCGGCGCCGGATGCCGCGACGACCGGCTCCGTGGCGGTCGGTGACGTGGTGAGACATCGGCATAGGGCTCCCAGAGTGCGCGGCGGCCGGTGACCTTGGTCACCTCATGGGACGACAGAGTACCCAACTGGACGCTTGACCGGGGAGGCCCCCGGGTGGACGAGGACGGGCCCCCGCGCAGCTGCGCGGGGGCCCGTTCGTCGGCTGGGGGTGTTCAGCCCTTGGCGGCGGTGTAGCGCTCGGCGACGTCCGCCCAGTTCACGACGTTCCACCAGGCCTTGACGTAGTCCGGCTTGACGTTCTTGTACTGGAGGTAGAAGGCGTGCTCCCACATGTCCAGCATGAGCAGCGGGGTCATGTTGATCCAGATGTTGCCCTGCTGGTCGGTCAGCTGCTGGATGATCAGACGCTGCCCGATGTGGTCCCAACCCAGAACCGCCCAGCCGGACCCCTGCAGGGTCGTGGCGGCGGCGTTGAAGTGGGCCTGGAACTTGTCGAACGAACCGAACTCGGCGTCGATCGCGGAGGCCAGCTCGCCCTCGGGCTTGTCGCCACCGTCGGGCGACATGTTCTGCCAGAACACCGAGTGGTTGGTGTGGCCACCGAGGTGGAAGGCCAGGTTCTTGCTGAGCAGCGGGGCCTTGGTGGAGATGCTGCCGTCCTCGCGCGCCGCGGCGAGCTGCTCGAGCGCGTCGTTGGCGCCCTTGACGTAGGTGGCGTGGTGCTTGGAGTGGTGGAGCTCCATGATCTCGGCGGAGATGTGCGGCTCCAGCGCGCCGTAGTCGTAGGCGAGGTCGGGAAGAACGTACTCGGCCATAGTGGTGAGTCCTCTCTGTTGGGTGACGGGCTGCGCGTGGGTCCTGCCCATGGCGCCCGTCACGACGTCCGGTTCCCACCATAGTGATCGCACACCGGCGGTGTCGGCCACCGGAACAGCGGCTCTCCGGGTACCCGTCCGACCTGCCATGATCGGAGGCGTGGATCTCTCCGATTCGACCCCTGTCCGCGTCATCTCCGTCTCCGCGGTGGTCCTGAGCCGACCGGACGGGGCCGTGGTGACCGTGCGCAAGGCGGGCACGGACCGCTTCATGCTCCCCGGAGGCAAGTGGGAGCCGGGGGAGTCCCCGCTGGCCTGCGCGGTGCGCGAACTCGGGGAGGAACTCGGGGTGACGATCGCCCCGGAAAAGCTGACCCCCCTCGGGCGGTTCGACACCGCGACGGCGAACGAGCCCGGGTTCAGGCTGGTCTCCGAGGTGTTCGCCGCGGAGACGGAGCAGGCCATGGAACCCCGGGCGGAGATCGCCGAGGCCCGCTGGCTGACGCCCACCGAGGTCCGCAGCGTCGCGGAACTCCCGGAAGGCGAGTGCGCGCCGTGGGCCCCCCTACTGGTCAGGGTGGCTCGTGAGAGCTTGGCGTGACGGGGCGGGCGCCGATCAGACGGCGAGGACCGCGATCAGTGCGAGGAGCAGCAGGGCGGCGGTGAGGACGCTGACGGCGAGGTTCCGGTGACTGACGTGGTCACTGCACCCCGACCCCTCGAAGGGCTGGGACGAGCCGCGGTCGAGAATGTCGCGCAGCTGCTGCGCGGCGGGCTTTGAAGCGGTCACGTCGAGCTCCCCACTGGTCGATCTGCGGCTCACCCTATCGCGAACTATGGTGTTCGTCACATCACGTCCGGATCACGCCGCCGCCGCGGGGTTACCCTGGCTGCATGGGCTGGCTACAGGACGCGATCAGACAATCGACGATGCGCACCGCGACCGAGGTGATCGACGCAGACTCGGCTCTGCCGGGCAGGTCCCAACCGGTCGCCGTGGCGCCGACCAACATCGTCACCGGCAACCCGATGGTGCCGCCGTTCCCCGAGGGGTACGAGACGATCGTGCTGGGGATGGGCTGTTTCTGGGGTGCTGAGAAGATCCTCTGGCAGCTCGAGGGGGTGTGGACCACGGCCGTCGGCTACGCGGGCGGATGGACTCCCAACCCCACCTACGAGGAGACCTGTACGGGTGCGACGGGCCACACCGAGGCCGTCCTGGTGGTGTTCGACCCCGAGGTGCTGCCTGTCGAGCGGCTGCTCGCCACGTTCTTCGAGTGGCACGACCCGACCCAGGGCATGAGGCAGGGCAACGACATGGGGACGCAGTACAGGTCCGCGGTGTTCGCCACCACGACCGCGCAACTCGAGACGGCCCGTCGACTGGGGGCCGCCTATGAGAAGGAACTGGACGCGGCCGGTCGCGGGCCCCTGACCACCGAGTTCGGGTTGCTCGGGGAGGTCCGGTCCGGTGAGTTCGCCTACGCCGAGGACTACCACCAGCAGTACCTGGTGAAGAACCCCGGCGGGTACGACTGCCACGTGCGCAGTGGTGTGGCCTGCCCGATCTGAGGTCCCGGGGGAGTCCGCTCCCCCGGCCCTCCATCGGCGGCTGCCCCGGACATGCGGAAGGGCCCGGCCGGGATCACTCCCTGGCCGGGCCCTTCACGTCGATGCGGCGTCAGATCGCTCTGACGTCAGATCACATCGGGGTGATGTTCTCCGCCTGCAGGCCCTTGGCGCCCTGCGCGACGTCGAAGGAGACCTGCTGGTTCTCCTCGAGCGAGCGGTAGCCCGAGCCCTGGATGGCGGAGAAGTGCGCGAAGACGTCGGCGGAGCCGTCGTCGGGGGCGATGAAGCCGAAGCCCTTGTCAGCGTTGAACCACTTCACGGTGCCGGTAGCCATATTGGCGTCCTTTCGAGAGTCGGCACTCCGCTTGTCGGAGTACCAGATGATGCAGCAGAGAGCGTGCTGTGTGTTTCCCTGCGGTGCCGCATCGTTCTCTCTCAAGAACGGTGGATCTACAGAAATACAACGTACGTTTTCAACTACTGAGCAGAACCCTACAGTCTCAGAGCCAGTCCGTCACCCCCACGGGGTGTCCGGCAGGTGAATTCGCTGTTCCACCTCGGTGCCCGGCCGCCCGGACGGGCCGGGTGCGGTGAGACTGGGCGGGTGTACTCCGACCTGACCCGCGAACTCGACTCCATCCTGGGAGACCTCGGCCCCGGCCGCGCCGGGCGGGCGCGGGACATGGAGGGGGTGGACCCGACCCACCGTGGGGGCGCCCTGAACCTCGTCGACTACGCGACCCTGCGCCGGCACGACCTCCGGGACCTGCAGGACCGACTTCTCGACGCCGGCGTGTCCCCGCTCGTCGGCTGTGAGGACGACGTGGAGGCGGCTCTCCGGGCCGCCCGCGCCGCGCTGGCCGCGCTCGAGGGGCAGGACCCGACGCACTTCGCGGACCGTCACACCACGGCAGCCGCGCGTGCTGCCGGCGACGCGGCGTTGGCGGCCCACGCGGACGCCCTGCTGGGAACTCCCCGCCCCGGCCGGTCGGGCCGGGTGATGGTGACGTTGCCGTCGTCGGCCGCCGACGACCCCCGCCTGGTCCTGGACCTTGCCGCGCGGGGCATGGGGCTGGCGCGGATCAACTGTGCTCACGACGACCCGGCACGGTGGGAGGCGATGATCGACGGGGTCCGCGCGGCGGAGCGGGCCGTCGGCAGGAGGATCCCGGTCTCCATGGACCTGGCGGGACCGAAACTGCGGACGGGGCCGGTGACCCTCGGTGCGCCGGTGGGCAGGGCGCGGGTCACCCGGGACCCGGGAGGCGGGGTGGTCGACCCGGCCCGGATCTGGTTCACCCGCCAGGGTCCCGATCCGGACGACACGCCGTCGCCGCCCCCGACGCGTGGACACCCCCCGCTGTGCGTCCGGGTGGACCCTCGGTGGCTCGCCGCGCGATCCCCGGGGGACGTGATCGAGGTCCCCGACGCGCGACGGCTCAGGCGGCGGTTCACCGTGGTGTCCGCGGGGGCGGACGGCGTGCTGGCGGAGGGTGACCGCAACGCGTGGGTGCGCGACGGGACGCTGATCGACTGCGACTTCGAGCACACCCGGGTCCGCGGCATCCCCGCTGTGCCGCGCCGGATCCGCGTCCACCGCGGAGACCCGATCCTGCTCACCGTGGACATGGAACCGGTGGAGCCGCCGCGATCCGGCGAGGAGATCCGACTGGGGTGTGCGCTCCCCGCGGTCGTGGAGGCCCTGTCGGTGGGGGACCGCGTCCTGTTCGACGACGGGGTCATCTCCGCGGAGGTCGTCGCGACCTCGATCCCGGGTCAGGAGGGCGGGCCCTGGGCCCGGCTGGAGGTGGTGCGCTGCCGCGAGGGCGGTCGATGGCTGGGGTCGGAGAAGGGCATCAACGTCCCCGGGCTTGAGGTGGACACCCCCGCACTGACCGACGAGGACCGGCAGTGCCTGCGCTTCGCGTCCCGGCACGCGGACATCGTGGCGCTGTCCTTCGTGCGGACGAGGGGAGACGTCACCGACGCGGTGGAGGCGCTACGGGCGGAGGTCAGGGAATCGGGGCGGGAACTGGGGTTGCTGCTCAAGGTCGAGACCAGGCAGGCCTACCGCGCGCTGCCGGACCTGGTGCTGGAGGCGATGCGACACGACCGGATCGGGGTGATGATCGCGCGCGGTGACCTCGCCGTCGAGATGGGTTTCGAGTCGCTCTCGGAGATCCCGCGCAACATCACGCTGATGTGCCAGGCGGCCCGGGTTCCGGTCGTGCTGGCGACGCAGGTGCTGGAGTCGCTCGCGAAGACCGGCATGCCGTCGCGCGCGGAGATCTCCGACGCGGGCTCGGCGCAGCGGTCCGAGTGCGTGATGCTCAACAAGGGGCCCTACGTGGCGGAGGCGATCGAGACCCTCGACGCGATCCACTCGCGGATGGGCCGGATCCAGCGCAAGGCGTTGCCGTTGATGCGCCACGTCGACAGTTGGGACTGAACTCCGCCACCACCGCCACGCCACGCCACGCCACCCCACCCCACCGCCACGCCAGGCCGCGACCGCCACTGCGGTCGCGAGCCACACGTGCTGTGCCAGCATGGTCGGCATGACCTCACCGCGGCGGACCGGCCAGTGGCGCTGGGTCGCGCATCCGCCGTGGCGTCCGCCCGTGGAGGGGACGAGGCCTCCGGCACCCAGGTACCGCTCGGGACCGGCGTGGGGGGACCGGACCCCGGCCTACCCCGCGACCCCGAGGTGGGGACTCCCGCTGGTCGCGATCCCTCGTCGGCTCGAGTACCACGAGCCGCCGTCGCGCCCACGGCTGGCGGCGGCCGCACCCGGGATCGTCGGGGTGGCGGGGACGTGGTTCGCGGCGACCGCCGTGGTCCACGGACTGCGATACGCGGTGCTCGCCTGGTACGTCGAGCGCCTCGCCCCGTGGTGGGTGGAGGCCACCACCACCGCGTTGGTGTGGGTGGCGGGAGTGGTCGCGATCGCCGTCGGGGTGGCTGCGGCGGTCGCGGCGACCGCGTGGCTCGTCGAGACCCGTCGCGCCGTCTACTCGCCCGCCCCGGACCCGCGGAGACGGGCGGGTCTCTGGGCGGGATGCCTCCTCCCCGTCGTCAACTGGTTCCGGATCCCCGTGTACCTCGCCGAACTCCGGCTGGCCTCGCCCCGCGCCCCCTCCAGGTCCGAGCTCCTCCGGTGGTGGGTGGCCGTCGCCGTGAACGGGATCATGGTCGCGCTCGCGCTGTGGCGGGGCACGGGTGAGGGTTCGCAGGCGGCGGCGGACACGGTTCTCCTCACCGCACTGGCGGCGGCCGCCGCGGTGTGGGCGGCGCGTGAGACCCGGACCGTCATGCGGAGTTTCGATGAGCCTTCCCCGCGGTTCACCCGGCGGCTTCTCCCACAGGGGATCGTGAACACGTCCCCGGCTCGAGAGGAGTGAGACGTGACGGTCCCCGCGACCACACATCTGCGGTCCACGGTGTCCACCGGGAGCGGGGTCGTCGCCCATCGAGGGGCCTCGGCCGAGTTCCCCGAACTCACGCTCGTCGCCTACGAGAAGGCCCTCGAGCAGGGCGCAGAGGCGCTCGAGGTGGATGTACGGCTCACCTCCGACGGTGTCCCGGTGCTCCTGCACGATCCCCGGACCGCGCGCGTGGCGGACCGCGACGTCTGGGTCCACTCCAGCACCCTGGACGAGCTGTCCGCGCTCGACCTGGGCACCTGGCATCCGGTGCACCGCCGGCCCGAACCGCTTCTCACGCTGCGCAGTCTCCTGGTGATGGCCGAGGCGTACCCGCACGTGAAGTTGTTCCTGGAGACCAAGCACCCGGTGCCGACCGGCGGCCGCGTCGAGGTCGCGCTCAGGGACGAGCTGAGGTACTTCGGACTGGACCGGCCCGCCTCGCACGCCGAGTCCCGCGCGCTCATGATGAGTTTCTCCGTGATGGCGGTGCGACGGTTCAGGCAGCTGGCACCGCAGGTGCCGACCGTGCAACTCCGCGAGCGCGGCAACGTCCTCAAGTCGTGGCCGGCCGAGGGATTCGGCGCCCAGTTGATGGGTCCGAGCATCGGCGCGCTCCGGGCGCGGCCGTGGTTGGTCGAGTACTGGAGGTCCAGGGGGATGGGCACCTACTGCTGGACCGTCGACGACCCGGCGGACATGCTGCTGTGCCGCGACCTGGGCGTGGAGTGGGTGGCCACCAATGTCCCGTCACGGGCGCGGGGCGTCCTGGACGGGCCCACGCGTCACAGCTGACCCGGCCGCGCCCGGCCCGATCCGGCGCTCCCGTGTGACGACGGGGCCCGAGTCCGATGTCCGGCGGACGGGCCGCGCGGGCGCACCGTATCGTGGTGCCCGTGGGTAGACGTCAGCGCCATAATGAGCCCAAGTCCGGCGGCAACCGCCAGGCCAAGATCGCCGCTCGCGCGGCCGAGCGTGAGGAACTGAGCACGGAACCCCGGCCGTTCGCCGGGTTCGCCGGTGAGTGCGACATGGTCGCGATGCGCGAGTTCGTGCCGTCGGCGACCGCGCGACTCACCACCACCGCCGAGAGGCGCGAGATCACCCTGGCCACTGTCCTGCCCGGGGCCATCGCCGGCCTCGTGCGCGACGACGAGCTGGGCGGTGAGGCCATGGTGGGCCTCCAGGTGCAGGTCCACGGACCCGACCCGGCGGCCGACCTCGCCTACGCGGTGGACTGGGCCTCGCGTGCCGGGGGAGGGGAGACCCTGACGTCCTCCCACCCGGACGAGTCCACCCCGGCGTTGGAGGACGTCGTGGTCGCCGACGCCCCGCTCGAGATCGCGGTGCACGGCGACTTCTCCTGGTGGCTCGCCGAGGGCGCCCAGGTCAGGCCGGAGATCGCCCAGGCCATCAAGAACGCCAACGAGGTCATGATGCCCTCTGCCCGGGTCGCGGCCGACGGCATCGAAGCGGCCTGGTGGGTCGACGCGGGCGAGAAGGCCCACGTCCGCTGGGTGCGCCCGGAGGACGAGGACGCGCTGTTCGAGGCCCTCGCGCGCGTGCACTCCGCCGGCGGCCTCCATCTGGGCGACGGGTCCCGGTTCGCCGGGTCCTTCCGTACCCACGGGCTGCTCGTGCCGGTGTTCGACCTGGACCCGGAGATGCACCACCAGGAGTGGGCACCGGGACTGCTGGAGCTCGACGCACGACTGGACGAGGCGCTGGCGAAGGACGGTCCGCTCACCTCCGACGAGCGCGCGTCGCGTGACGGCCTCCGGGCACGTCAGGTCACCCTGCGCTGACCCGGCACCGGCCCCCGACCGGGCCCGGAGGCCTCTAGTATCCCCTCGGGCGACCACCGGGTCGCCGGCCGGACGTGTGGCGGAGGGGGTGTGGCCGGCGTGGCCGACCAACCGAGACGGGGCGACGACGACGAGGCGACGCCCTCCGAGGTGACCGTCCCCCCGTGGCTGCGGACCGGGCCGACGCCCGAACAGTCGGCCGCGGCCCCGGAGTCGGCCCCGGCCGCGGCGTCGGACTCGGCGCGGGCACCGACTCCGGATGACGGACGCGGCGACGAGGTCCCGGGGCGTGCAGGCACCGGACCGCAGGGGCCCTCGCGGGAGATCACCCCGAACCGCATCAGGTTGGGTCGGGGAGGGCGGGCCGACGAGCCGGCCCGAGAGCCCACCGCCCGGCCCGACGCGGAGAGGAGCGGGCGTCGGGCACGAGACCTGTCCTCCCTGCCCCTCGGTGCGGACAGGTCGGTCTCCGAGCGAGCGGTGGGCGCGGGGCCCGAACCCACCGCGTCCCCGACCCACGGTGGTCGCGCACGCCGTCTCGGGGTGTTCGCGGCAGCCGGGGTGGCGGTGCTGGTCGGGTCGGCGGTGGTCGGGTTCCTCCTCGCCCGCGGGGCTCTCTCGCCGACCGGTGAGGAGGCGGCGGACTGCGTCCCGGTCTCCGAACCCGGCCGCGTGGTGGGCGACGGCCCGGGGTCGCTGGACTCGCCGTTGGAGACGGTGTTGGCCTTCGACCACGCCTACTACGTCGAGCGCTCGGCCGAGAAGGCGTTCGAGGCCGTCTCGCCGTCGAGCCGGATGGCCCCGGACCGGTTGCACGCCGACGGGGTGGACCGGGTGCGCGAGGGCACCACGCACTGCGTGGACGCCCGTGAGCTGTCGCCCACGCTCCTCGAGGTGAGGCTCACCGAGTCCGCGCCCGACTCGGAACCGGTGGTGATGCGGCAGCGTGTCCGGGTGGCGGAGAACCCCGACGGCACCTGGGGGATCGTCTCGATCACGCCCGCGGGATGACAGGCCGGCGCCCGCAGGATGACCGGTAGGTGCCCGTGGGTCGGGAGACGGGCTCAGGGACCGGGGTCGAGATACTCCTGGGCCGGGGTGCGGCCCGAGGCGACCGCGTCGAAGAACCCCGTGGTGCTGGGGCCCCACACGAGGTAGGAGCCCACCGAACCGGAGGCCATGCCGTCGTAGGGGGCGGTCACGGTGAGCGGATCGCCCCTGAGCTTCCACATCACCGACGCGAGGTTCCATATGTGGTCCCCGGAGTCGACCGTGACGGCCTCCGAGGCCGCGTCGACCAGTGACACCGCGGTGAACGGGTTGAGCAGGTTGCCCGGGGACATGGTCTCGCTCATGAGCGCGCCGAGGAACTGCCGCTGGTTGCGGACCCGCTGGAGGTCCTGCTCGGCGAACCCGTAGCGGGTACGGACGAAGCCGAGGGCCTGCGGCCCGGCCAGGGTCTGACACCCGGCGGCCAGGTCGAGCCCGGCGAGCGGGTCGTTGATCGGCTCGTCGATGCAGATGTCCACTCCACCGACCGCGTCGACGATCCCGGCGAAGCCCCCGAACCCGATCTCCGCGTAGTGGTCGATCCGCATCCCGGTCTGTTCCTCGAGCGTGCGGGTCAGCAGCGCCGGACCACCGAAGGTGTAGGCGGCGTTGAGCTTGTTCTGTCCGTAGTCCGGGATGTCGACCAGCAGGTCGCGCGGGAGTGAGATGAGCATGGTCCGGCCACTGTCCCGCGGCGTGTAGACCAGCATCATGGTGTCCGTGCGTTTGCCCCCGGCATCGGACTCCGACCCGGTGGACAGCTGGGCCTGCTGCTCCGGGGTGAGTCCCTCGCGGGAGTCGGTTCCCACCAGGAGGGTGATGCTGCCCGGGGTGTTGCCGCCCCGGCCGGGGTAGTCGGGCAGCGCGTCGATCCGCTGGAGCTTGGAGTCCGCCCACAGGACGCTCACCACGCCCAGCGTCAGGATCAGGACGAGCACCAGCCCCAGGATCCGCATCGGCCCGAGGCGCCGTCTACCGGGTGCCCGGCGGGGGCGGCGATCGCGCGTGGGCCCGTACCCGGCCCGCGACGGCCGGCCGGACCGGGGACCTCGCGGGTCGACCGGTTGCCGGCGGGGGTCCCGCGCGCCGGATCGCGACCGGGACGCGCGGGCCGGGTCGCGCGTCGGGTCACGACGGGGGTCGCGGCCCGCTCCCGACCGTTGCGCGTACCGGGCACGCTCCTCGGGGGAGAGGGGCTCGGGCTCCTGGCGGGGTTGGTACCCGCCGGGGGCAGCGGCCCGATCGCGGCCGGGTTCCACCGGGCGACGCGGTTCGCGACCGGACGCACGACGAGGATCCGGTGCGCCACGGGGGTCGCGGCGCGGGTCACGACCCGGGTCACGGCGCGGTTCACGCCCCGGCTCCCGACGAGGCGCGGACTCGCGCGGTACGCCGGACTCGCGCGGTACGCCGGGGTCGGCGTACCCGCGGCGCTCACGCGCCCGGCGCCGGAGCTCGGCGGCTTCCTCAGGGGTGAGGTGCCGGCGCCTGGAGTCGTCGGTCATGGGACCGGACTCTACTTGGCCACCGGACGCGGAGCGTCAGAGCCACGTGACGTGTGGCGCGAGCACCGCGTAGCCCACGAAGGCGACCACGTCCAGGAGGGTGTGCGCCAGGACCAGCGGCCACAGGCGTCGGGTCCGCATCCACCAGAGGGCGAACACGATCCCCATCGCGAGGTTGCCCAGCCCCCCGCCGAAGCCCTGGTAGAGGTGGTAGGACCCCCTCAGCAGCGCCGTGCCGACCAGTGCGACCGCGGGCGGGACGCCGAGCTGGCGCAGGCGCACGAGCAGGTACCCCACCACCAGGATCTCCTCGGCGGCGCCGTTGCCCACGGCGGCCAGGACCAGCACGACCGGGCGCCACCACGTCTCAGTGAGCCCGGAGGCCGCCACCTGCAGGTTGACTCCCGCCGCCACCGCGCCCAGGTAGAAGGCGAGACCGGGGATCCCGATCACGGCGGCCAGGCCGAACCCCCACGCGATCTGCCGGCCGACGCGATCGCGGACGAGCCCGACCGCCCTCGGCCCGATCCCGGTGTGTGCGAGCAGGACCAGCGGCAATACCGACCACGCCATCAGGCGCAGCACCCCGAGAACCTGGTAGGCGGCGTCGAGCGACGCGTGGGTGGACCGCGAGGGGTTGAGGGTGGCGGTCTGACCTGCCAGGGGCTCAGGGGCGATGAGCGCCGAGGCGAGGTCGAGGACCGAGTAGAGGCCGGCCAGGCCGAAGGTCACCAGCAGGACGACGACGACCTCGATCATCAGCAGCCGGCGGGTGCGGGGGTCGGTCACCGGGTCGAACCTGGAGACGTAGCACCGGAACGCCTCCCGCGGGGAGAGCGCCCGACCCACGCGGCCCACCGCGGGGACGCGGTGCCCCCGGCCGGTCACCCGGGCAACCGGAGGTCGCCGACGATCCGGTCCATCCAGCGGGGACCAGGGGTCGATTGCTGGGCCGTCGTCACGTATGCCACCCACCACCGCCGCCCCTCGGATCCGAACACGGCGGCATAGACCAACCCACCGTCGGTCGCCTCCTCGGGGTCCTCGGGGACCAGGATGTAGGAGACCGCCACACCGTCACCGGCCTCGTTGCGGACGTCCGTGACGCGCAGTTCGTCGCGGGTCCCCGAGACCCCCATGATGTAGAGCTGGATGATCTCCGCCAACGCGGTGGCGGCACCCTGGTCATCGGCGATCGCGGCGGCGGCGATCCCGGGTTCGAGCACGCCGGCGAGGATCCGGGTGTCGAGGGCGTGACCCGAGCCCACCGGCACCATCTGGATGGAACCGATCTCCGGCCGACCGACGATCTGCCACCCGATCGGGACGGCGATCTCCAGCCCCGACTCCTCGTCCAGGTGGTGGGCGCCGTGCAGAGTGGAGTCCCGGGGCAGGACAGCCGCGGGATTCGTCGCCACCGCCACGATCAGGAGAGCAGCCAGCATCGCCAGGGCCACGTGGATCGTGCGCGGGCCGCGCTTCTCCTCCGGGGTCAGGTGAGAAGCGTCGGGGGCGTCGTCCGGGGCGGGGGCGTGATCGGAGGCGGGGGAGTCGTCGGAACCCATCGGGGGAGAGACTAGCAACGCCGCGGTGTAGACCTGAGATCATGACGGTCTCACTCGAACTGCTCAGCCGCGGTCCCTCCCGGCCCGATCTCCTCGAGGATCTCGTGGTGACCGCGTCGGGTCTCGCGACCACGCTGTCCCGGTGGTCGGCTCCGGACCCGGTGGAGGTGCCCGCGGAACCCGACCCCGGTCTCCCCGTGCCCGACGCCGTCGCCGCGGTGTTGGCGGCCGACACGGCGGCGGTGATCGACGTCGCGCCGGGTCTGGGTGGGCAGGGGCCCGCGGCCGACCGGTTGGTCGATGTGCTGGCGCTGGCCGCCCACTCCGGCGTCGGCTTCGGGTCGGGGCTGATCCCGCGGTGCACGGACGCCGGTCAGGTGTGGGCCCTGCTCTCGGGCGCGGTCGCGGCGATGACGGGCGGAGACGTCCGGGCCGCACTCACCGCACCCGACCCGGGTGCACTCGTGGCCCTGTCGAGGTCCGCGCGGGAGGCGATCCGGGACGTCGTGACGTGCGTCCTGGTGCCGGAGGACTCCCTGCACGAGGTCTCCGCGGACCTCGCGTCCGCTCAGCATCGCTGACGCTGACTAGTCTTGTCGTCGTGGTCACCGTCGCCTACCTGGGCCCGCCCGGGACGTTCACCGATGCCGCCCTGCACCGTCTCCGCGCGGACGCGCACACCTCGGCTCTGCTCGCCGGCGCTGAAGCCGTCCCGGCCGGCACGCCGGACGAGGCGCTGGCGATGGTGAGGGACGGCGCGGTCGACTACGCGTGCGTCCCGTTCGAGAACTCGGTCGACGGCACCGTCAACCCCACCGGCGACGCGCTCGCCGCCGGGCGGCGGCTGCAGATCTTCGCCGAGACGGAACTGGACGTGGTCTTCTCCATCCTCGTCCGGCCCGGCACCGCCGCTGACGACGTCCGCCTCCTGCGGACCCATCCGATCGCCGCCGCGCAGGTGCGCCGCTGGGTCGGCGTGAACCTACCGCGGGCACACATCGAGACCACCACGTCCACCGCTGCCGGGGCCGAGCAGGTGGCGGCGGGTGACGCGGACGCCACCGCCGCGCCCGCGCGAGCGGGGGAGATCAACGGCCTCGTCCCGCTCGCGGAGAACGTGGCCGACGTGGGTGGCGCACGGACCCGGTTCGTCCTGGTGGGCCGCCCGGGACCTCCGCTCGAGCGCACCGGACACGATCGGACCTGTGTGGTCTTCGGGCTGCCCCACGAGCCGAACTCGCTGGTCCAGGCCCTCACGGAGCTGTCGATCCGCGACATCGACCTCACGCGGATCGGTTCTCGACCCACCCGCGTCGAGCGGTTCACCTACCTCTTCCACGTGGACCTCGTCGGCCACATCGACGACCCCGTGGTGGCCGAGGCGTTGGCGGCACTGCACCATCGGACCGCGGATCTCCGCTTCCTCGGATCGTGGCCCGTCGCGGACGGTGTCGGAGCCGGTTCCGCGCCTCCGGACCGATCCGAGGCGCTCGACTGGATCGACGGTCTCCGGCGCGGGGTCGATGAGCACGGGGTCGATCAGCACGGGGCCGGCGAGCGCGGGGCCGGCGACCGGTGAGCGCGCGGCTGCACCTGGTCCGGCACGGGCAGACCCCGTCCAACGTCGCCGGCGCCCTGGACACCGCCCTGCCCGGCGCCCCCCTCACCGACCTCGGGCGGGACCAGGCGCGGACGGTGGGCACCGAGCTCGCCGCCTCCGGCATCTCACCGAGCGTGATCCTCAGTTCCGAGGCGGCGCGTGCCCGCGAGACCGCCGGACTGATCGCCGCCGCGACGGAGCTGCCCACCCAGGCCGTGCCGGGGATGTACGAGGTGCAGGCCGGGCAGTACGAGATGAGGACCGGCACCGAGGCGCTGCTGGCGTACAACCGGGTCGTGCGGGACTGGCTGGAGCACGGTGACCTGACCTCGTGCCTGCCGGGGGGAGAGAGCGCGCTGGACGTGCAGGAGCGCGCGATGCCGTTGGTGACGGAGCTCCGCGAGAGCCACCTCGACAACGGCATCGACGTGGTGCTGGTGGTGCACGGCACCCTCATGCGGATGATCGCGGTGTTCGCCGGCGCCGTCCCCTCACAGTGGGCGCTGGTCAACCGGATCCCCAACTGCGGGGTCATCGAGTTGGCGCCGGACCGCGGTGGGTGGTCCTGTGAGCGGTGGGGCGACCACCTCGGACGCCCGCCGTTCTGACCGGGGTCCACCGCAGGGTGGCGGTTCACCGCAGGGTGGAGGTTCGACCGAGGGGGGCGCGCCGGTCGGACTCCGGTCAGCCCCAGCCCAGGGCGTGCAGGGTGTGCTCCTCGATCCCGAAGTGGTGGGCGATCTCGTGGATGACCGTCACCGCCACCTCGTGGACCAGCTGCTCCTCGGTGGAGCAGAAGTCGCACAGCGCACCCCGGTAGATCGTGATCGTGTCGGGCAGGAATCCCGAGTAGGTGGTGTCCCGCTCGGTCAACGCCACGCCCTCGTACAGGCCGAGGAGGCCCGGTTCCTCCGGATGGCGGTCGGCGATGAGGACCACCACGTTGTCCATCGCGTCGAACAACGCGTCCGGGACGGAGTCCAGCGCGTCGTCGACGAGCGACTCGAACCGGGACTCGGCCACGACGATGCTCACGGCGTACCGCCGGGGATCGGGACGGACACGGTCCCGGGATCCGGGTCGGTCGGGGTGCCGGGGGTCCCCTGGCCGACCCCGGGTGGTGGGACCTCGGTGGTGGTGGGCGGCACCGGGGTGGAGCCGTCGATCAGCACGCCCTGACGCGCGGAGCCCCGGAGCACCGCGAACGGCCCGGGGTCGGCGGCCCTCATCAGCCCGCAGTTGACGGTGCGGCTCCCGGTCGCCCACGAGATCTGCGAGATCGGGTTGACGAGCGTGGAGATGAGGGTTGTCCGGCGCAGGGCCTCCCCGTCACCCAGGTAGGCGGTCCCGGCCGCGAGGCAGGCGTCCGCGGTGAGCTCGGATTGCACCCTCGGCTCGGGCGGGGTCGGCCCCTCCGGGAAGACTCCGGAGACGTCGACATCGGAGACCACCTCGATCGCGTGGTCCTCCGAACACGGCACCGGCGCGCCGGGCAGGCCCTCGTCGGTGAACCCCAGGCAGGTGCCGGGGTCCCACCGCCGGTGCTGGTCCGCCTCGGCGAACACCCCCGTCGAGGTGGTCGACCGGCCGTTGAGTTCGGCCGCGGCGACCCCACACAACACGGTGTGGTCGCCCTTGGCCCAGCCCTCCTCGGACGGGGGTACGACGAGCCCGGTGAACCGACCCGCCGGGTCGACCTCGCGGCCCCCCGCGTAGCGGGTGATCAGCGGCAAGCAGCGATCGGTGCCGATCGGGGCCAACCTCGAGTTATCCGGGAGCGGCGTGTTCTCGCCGAACCCGGGTACCCCGGAGAGGTCGATGCGGCCGGCGACCTCGAAGCGGTGGGGTTCCGCGCAGTCGACGGTCGTGAACGCGGTGACGCGGTCGGCGGCGTCGACCTGCCAGGTCAGGCACGTTCCCGGGACCGCGTCGGCGTAGGCGGGCCCGGACAACGTCCTCGGGTCGACCTGCGGGACGATGGCCGCGATCCGCTCCGCCGTCGCGGAGTTCGGATCACCCATGGCCGAGGCCATGAGCCCACCGGTGATCGCACCGCCGGACAGGATCGCGACGAGTGAGGCCATGACCGCGCCCCGGGTCCGGAGCAGTGACCGGCCCGGGTGTGGTGATCGCGAGGAAGTGATCATCGCATCCATGATGCCGCAACTTCGCCGCCCCGATAGGATTCAGGGCATGAGCGGACAGAACCGAGACGAGGCCGGCGGCCCGGACAGCGGAACCCGCGCGCCGCGCGAGGGGGTCGACCCGGAGGTCCTCGAGTTCGCACAGATGCTCTTCCAGCTCGCCCGGGACGGCGAGACCGAGCGCCTGGCCGCCTATGTCGACGCGGGGGTGAGCCCGGACCTGACGAACGAGCGCGGTGACGCGCTGCTCATGCTGGCCGCCTACAACGGGCATCCCGACACCGTCCGGGCGCTGCTCGCCCGTGGCGCGGATGTCGACCGGGCGAACGACCGCGGGCAGACCCCGCTCGCGGGGGCGGTTTTCAAGGGGTACGGCGAGGTGGTCCGGGTGCTGTTCGAGGGCGGCGCGGACCCCAACGGAGGGACGCCCACCGCGGTCGACACCGCCCGGATGTTCGAGAAGGACGCCTTCCTCGAACTCTTCGGCGTCTGAGCCCCGACGGTCGCGGTAGCGGATTCGGGTGGGGGGACGGGGCCGCTAGGCTGGTCGCCGTGATCGATCTCAAGCTCCTCCGCGAGAACCCCGACCTCGTCCGCGATTCCCAGCGCACCCGCGGCGAGGACCCCTCGCTGGTCGACCAACTGCTGGCTGCCGACGAGGCCCGCCGGTCGTCGATCTCCGCCGCGGACGGCGCGCGCGCGGAGCAGAAGGCGCACGGCAAGAAGGTCGGTCAGGCCTCGCCGGAGGACCGCCCCGCTCTGCTCGAGGCGGCGGGTGCGCTCAAGCAGGCGGTCAAGGACGCCGAGGAGGCCGAGAAGTCCGCCGCGGCCGAGGTCGACCGGCTCCAGCGGCTGCTCTCCAACGTCGTCGAGGCGGGGACCCCCGCCGGCGGTGAGGACGACTTCGTGGAGATCGAGCGGATCGGCGAGATCCCGAGCTTCGACTTCGAGCCGAGGGACCACCTCGAGCTCGGCGAGAGCCTGGGTCTGCTGGACATGGAACGCGGCGCCAAGGTCTCGGGCGCCCGCTTCTACTTCCTCACCGGCTACGGCGCGCTCCTGCAGCTGGGCATGCTGCAGTTGGCGGCACAGAAGGCCACCGCCAACGGCTTCACGCTCATGATCCCGCCGGTCCTGGTGCGCCCCGAGATCATGCAGGGCACCGGGTTCCTCGGTGCCCACGCCGACGAGATCTACCACCTCGGGGACGACGACCTCTACCTGGTGGGCACCTCCGAGGTCGCGCTCGCCGGCTACCACCAGGGCGAGATCCTGGACCTGTCGGCCGGGCCCAAGCGGTACGTCGGCTGGTCCTCCTGCTTCCGGCGCGAGGCCGGGAGCCACGGCAAGGACACCCGCGGCATCATCCGCGTGCACCAGTTCGACAAGGTCGAGATGTTCTCCTGGTGCACGCCGGAGGAGGCGCACGACGAGCACCTGCGGCTCCTCGGGTTCGAGAAGGAGATGCTGCAGGCCATGGGTCTGCCCTTCCGGGTGATCGACATCGCGGGCGGTGACCTGGGGTCGTCGGCCGCCCGGAAGTACGACTGCGAGGCGTGGGTCCCGACCCAGGGCGCCTACCGGGAGCTCACGTCCACGTCCAACTGCACGACGTTCCAGGCTCGGCGGCTGGGTGTGCGCTACCGGGACGAGGGCGGCAAGCCGCAGACGGCCGCCACCCTCAACGGCACGCTGGCCACCACGCGGTGGCTCGTGGCGATCCTGGAGAACCACCAGCAGGCGGACGGTTCCGTGGTCGTGCCCGAGGCGCTGCGGCCGTTCGTCGGCAAGGACGTGCTCGAGCCGCCCCGCTAGACGTGATGACCCGCCCCCGTAGTCGTGATGACCACGGGCGTCGTCCCGCCGCCAGGTGGGTCAGGGGCGGAAGAGCATCATCACGCCGCTCGCGCTGGCGCAGGTCCGACCGTCGGTGTCGAGGACCTTGGCCTGCACGACGCACGTCGAGCGGCCCACGTGTTCGACCTCGGCATGGATCGTCGCGGGGGTCTTCTCCAGCCTGAGCGCGCGGATGTAGCGGACGGTCAGGTCAAGGGTGCTGTAGCCCACGCCCTCGTCGACGACCGTCGCGGTGGCGTACCCGAGGGCGGAGTCGACCCACCCCGAGACGATCCCGCCGTGCACGGTCCCCCCGTTGTTCAGGGCCCACTCCCCGGGTGTGGCGGTCAGGCTGACCACGCGATCGGACGCCGAGGTCAGTGCCAGGCCGAGGGTGTGCGCACCGGGGGAGAGGTGGCGCTCACCGTCGACGATCCTCCGCAGCGCGTCCAGCCCCGCGTGTGGGCTGCGCTCGGACTCGGTGGGCAGCGGCGGCCACGAATAGTGGCGACTGCGCGCCGCGGGGTCGACCGAATCGAAGGGCTCGTCGTCATCCACCCCGCCGAACCTACCGGCAGCGGATCACGCCACCCGGGGTGGGCCGCTACGCTGGGGCCCGTGGAGCTGCTCTATACGGGGATCATCGGGTTCGCCCGGACAATGTTCAAAGTCCAGGGACTGGACATCACGATGCGCGGCGAGCGCAACTTCCCCGAGGTCGGCGGGGCCGTGGTGGTGATGAACCACACCGGGTACCTCGACTTCGTCTACGGCGGCATCCCCGCGCGCCTGCACAAGCGGTTCATCCGCTACATGGCCAAGGTCGAGGTGTTCGACCACAAAGTGTCCGGGCCCATCATGCGCGAGCTCAAGCACATCCCGGTGGACCGCACCGCCGGCAAGGCGTCGTTCGACGAGGCGGTGGCCCGACTGAAGGCCGGTGAGCTGGTGGGCGTGTTCCCCGAGGCCACCATCAGCCGCAGCTTCGAGGTCAAGGGCTTCAAGTCCGGTGCGGTGCGGATGGCGCTCGCCGCGGACGTGCCGATCATCACCGTGACCCTGTGGGGTTCGCAGCGGGTGTGGACCAAGGGCCTGCCCAAGAAACTGTTCCGGCCGAAGGTGCCGATCATGATGGAGGTCGGCGAGCCGACCCCGGCCTACGAGCCGGTGGAGGAGTGCACCGAGGAGTTGCGCTCGCGGATACAGTCCACCCTCGAACGGCTGCAGGACGAGTACGCGCAGCGCTACGGCCCGTACCCGGCCGGTGCGAACTGGGTCCCGGCCCGTCTCGGTGGTTCGGCCCCGACCCTGGAGGAGGCCACCGCCCTCGACGAGGCCGAGCACGCCGAGCGGATGCGCCGCCGGGCGGAGAAGGCCGTGGATCCGTCGGCCGACGCCTCCGACGCCCCGAAGGGACCGGCGGGCCCGGACGCTCCGTGACCCGTTCCAGACCTCTGCTCGTCGCCACGGACGTCGACGGGACCCTGCTCGGGACCGATGAACTCATCCCGGAGGCCAACCGCGCGGTCGTGGCCGACCTCGTCGCGGACGGCGCGACGTTCGTGCTGGCCACCGGGCGTCCCCCGCGGTGGCTGGACCAGGTCGTCGACCAGTTGCCCGTCGCGCCGCTCGCGGTCTGCGCGAACGGCGCGGTGATCATGGACACCGACACCGGCGAGTTCCTGTCCACCCGGCTGCTCGAACCGGACATCCTCGCCGCGATCGACGAGGTCCTGCGCCGGAGGCTCCCGCACAGCGGTATCGCGGCCGAACGTCTGGGCACCGACGCGGCGGACGCCGACTTCGTGGCCGGCCCGGACTACGAGCACGCCTGGATCCACCCAGCACACCTGGAGGTGGGACACGCCGAGGTGCTCTCCGCGCCGGTCCTCAAACTTCTTGCCCGGGTCCCGGGGATGCCCAGCGCGGACATGGTGGCCGCGCTCCGCGGCGAGGTCGACCACCTGGCCGACGTCACCTACTCCACGACCGACGGGCTGATCGAGTTCGCGGCCCGGGGGGTGACCAAGGCCAGCGGCCTCACGGAGATCGCCGCCGTCACCGCGGTCTCCACGGCCCTGCCGTCCGTCGTCCCGGTGACGGTCGCCTTCGGGGACATGCCCAACGACCTGGAGATGCTGCGCTGGGCGGACCACGGTGTGGCGATGGGCAACGCCATCCCGTCGGTGCACGCCGCGGCGGACGAGGTCACCCTGACCAACGACGAGGCGGGGCTGGCGCACGTGCTTCGCCGCTGGTGGGTCTGAGCGGACAGCCCTCGCGTCGGGGTGACGGGTTCGTGAATTGTCTGCGCGGACCGGTCCCCGCCACTTCCCCGGTGTGCCCGCCGCCCCGTTGACGCCGGGCGGCGGGCACACCTGGTGGGACCCGGTCCGCGAGTCTGGTCGGCCGACGCCTCGGCGCCGGCCGGGGATCAGGGGTTCGGCTCGACCGTGAGTTCCTTGGTCGCCGGGTCGAAGACCAGCGTGCCGCCCTCGAAGCGCTGGGCGACGGTGCCGTCCTCGCGCTCGGTCTCGCTCGAGACCGGCAGGCCCAGCGGCCCGTGCTCGAAGCCCTGGGAGGCCCAGGCGTCACCGATCACGCCCCACACCGGGTGGGCACCCGTCTCGGGGGACGAGTAGACCGCACCGTTCTCGTGCTTCACCAGGGACACGTTGCCGAACCTCTGGACGCCCGAGAGGACCTGGCCGAGCGGGCCGGCGAACTGCGAGGCGAGCCTGGCGAAGTCGCCGCCGATCAGGTTCCCGACGGAGCCCAGGTCACCGCCGACCGCGGCCTGCACCGAGCCGGCGTCGAACGGGATGTCCGCCAGCGTCTTCCCGCCGGTGAGGAGGCGGGTCAACTCTGCGGCGTCCAGGCGGCCACCGGTGAGGACGGTCCGGAGCGCGGAGGTCACCGCGTCCTGGACGCTGCCCTGGGTGAGGCCGGGGATCGTCGTGCCACCGGTGCCCGGTCGCGGGGTCGTCCCGGGGTTGGTGACCGGGGGAGTGGGGTTGGTCGGAGCCGGGGTGCCGCCGCCGCTCTGGGCGTAGGCGGCCGCGATGTCGCGGATCTGGCCCATCCTGGCGTAGCCCGCGTCACCGGGGCACGAGGTGTTGCCGACGTCGCGGTGGGCGAAGATGTTGGGCAGTCGGACCGCGGCTCCCTGCGGGTACCTGGTGAAGGACGTGCCCTCGGAGTAGTGGGTGTCGGAGCCCTTGGGGTTGACCCCGGCGATCGACAGGCGCCAGCCGATGATCTCGCCCATCTTGCGCACGGTGGCCTCGGGCGGGGCGACAGTCGAGTAGTCGCCCATCATCGAGATGCCCCAGGTGTTGCCGTTGAAGCCGCCGGCGTGTGCACCCTGGACGTTGCGGTTGAGGCCGCCGTGGCGTCCCTCGAAGGCCTGGCCGTACTTGTCGACCATGACGTTGTAGCCGACGTCGCACCAGCCCAGGTTGCGCGCGTGGTAGGTGTAGATGCCCCGCACGACACCGGCCGAACCCTCGCGGGTGTAGTTGTTGCTGCCGGCCGTGTGGTGGACCACGGCCGCGGCGAGGCTGTTGTCGTAGGTGGCGTTGCGACAGCGGATGGACTCGTCGGCGCCCCAGCCGGCGCGGCTGATGATGGCCGGCTGCTTGGCCGCGATGTCGCCGTTCGCGCCGGTCCCGCCCTGCGCGGTGATGTCCCCGAACGACTCCGGGTCGGGGGTCGGGGTGGCGTCGGGGGAGATCAGGACGGCGGTGACGTCGGTGGCACCGGTGTCGGTGGTCTCGGCGACGGGCTTGATGTCCGCGTAACGAGTCGGGAGCGGAGGGGCGTCGTCGGTGGCGGGTCGCGCAGGGGCCGAGGGGGTGGCCTCGGCGGGAGACGTCTCGGCCGATCGGGTGGCCGCCACGTCGTTCTGTACGGGGGCCTCCGGGGACGCGGTCCCGGCGGGACCGGACTCCGTGGTGCCCGACTCCGTGGTGCCGGACTCCGCGTTCTCGGTGACGTCGGGCGCGTCCGCCAATGAGCTGTCGGCAAGGTCGACGCCGGAGAGCTTGATCTGGACCGTGGTGGTGTCGACCCCGAGGAAGACCGGCTCGGTCCCTCCCCGTCCGGTGGTGCTCTCGCCCTCGTCGTCGACGGCGTCGGTCTCGTACCACGGACCCCACGAGCCGTCCGGGTTCTTGGCGCGCAGGGCGCCGATCGCTTCCGGGTTGTAGCCCTTCCAGGTGACGCCGACCATCGAGAACGGGGTCTCGGACGTGACCTCCTTGACGGGGGCGGAGCCCACGGCGATGTCGGTGTCCACGCCGGACGCGGTGGGGGCGTCGGCCAGGGAGACCTCGGTCGTCCCGGTGGGGACGGCACCGCCCGCGGTCGCGGCGATGTCGTCTCCGGACTCGACCAGGTGGTCCGCCCCGTACACGGCGAGGGGCGTGACGACGGACGCCGCGACCGCCACCGCGAGGGCGAGGGTCCTGCGTCGACCGCTGACGTTCAGGGGGCGGCGTCGTGTTCTCAAGGGCTTCTCCAGATCAGGTCTGTGTCTCGCGGATCCCGCTGCGGAACACTTCTTCCCGGCGGCCGCGAGCGATGCGACCACTGGGACGAATGTGACGAACGTGGTCAATGGTAGCTAAGAAACGCGTGAAACCAAGTGGTACGGAAGTGAATTTTGGGGTCACAACCGTGTAGTTTCGAACCGATGTACGACGACGAGGCCGCCCGACGCGCGCACTGAGCAGCGGCACCGCGCTCGGGTGGGGCCCTCCTCGTCGTCGTCACCTGGTGTGGCACCCGGCCCGTCTACCCACCCGCCCGATACCCTTGGACCCGGACCCGCGCCGACCGGCGCGTGGACACGCCGGGCGCGGCGCCCGATCAGGCGCGGCGACTCGGCGACGGACTACGGGAAGGCTCGAAGTGATGGCAGGCGATCGGCAGTGGGGGACCTATGACCTCATCGTGGTGGGGTCCGGTTTCTTCGGCCTGACGGTCGCCGAGCGGGCCGCGGCCGAGCTCGGCAAGCGCGTGCTGGTGCTCGACCGGCGTCACCACATCGGCGGCAACGCCTACTCGGAGCCCGAGCCCGAGACCGGGATCGAGATCCACAAGTACGGCGCGCACCTGTTCCACACCTCCAACGAGCGGGTGTGGGAGTACGTCAACCGCTTCACCGACTTCACCGGCTACCAGCACCGCGTGTTCGCGATGCACAAGGGCACGGCGTACCAGTTCCCCATGGGGTTGGGCCTGATCAACCAGTTCTTCGGCCGCTACTACTCGCCCGACGAGGCGCGGGAGCTCATCGCCGAGCAGGCCGCGGAGTTCTCGGCCGAGGACGCGGCGAACTTCGAGGAGAAGGCCATCTCGCTGATCGGGCGGCCGCTCTACGAGGCCTTTATCAAGGACTACACCGCCAAGCAGTGGCAGACCGACCCCAAGAACCTGCCCGCCGGCAACATCACCCGCCTGCCCGTGCGCTACACGTTCGACAACCGCTACTTCAACGACACCCACGAGGGCCTGCCGGTCGACGGGTACACCGCGTGGCTGGAGAACATGGCGGCGGACTCCAAAATCGACGTGGTCCTGGACACCGACTGGTTCGACGTCCGCGAGGCCGTCCGCGCGGCGAGCCCGGACGCGCCCGTGGTCTACACCGGCCCGCTGGACCGCTACTTCGACTACGCCGAGGGCGAGCTCGGGTGGCGCACCCTGGACTTCGAGACCGAGGTCCTTCCGACCGGAGACTTCCAGGGCACCCCGGTGATGAACTACAACGACGCGCAAGTCGACTACACGCGCATCCACGAGTTCCGCCACTTCCACCCCGAGCGGACGAACTACCCCACGGACAAGACCGTCATCATGCGCGAGTACAGCCGCTTCGCCGAGCGCGAGGACGAGCCGTACTACCCGATCAACGAGTCCACCGACCGTGAGCGGCTGGCCCTGTACCGCGACCGCGCCAAGGCCGAGACCGCGGCGAACCGCGTGATCTTCGGCGGCCGGCTGGGCACGTACCAGTACCTGGACATGCACATGGCGATCGCGTCGGCGTTGACGATGTTCGACAACACCCTGGCCCCGCACCTGCGGGACGGGACTCCGCTCGCCGACTGACGCCCGGCCGGCCCAGCCGCCGCCTCATCCGCGGCCCCATCCGCGGCGAAGGGTCACACCCGCTCACGTTCTCCCAGCTTGAGTTCAGGTGGTCAGTGCAACGCCTATTGAGGTGTTGAGGATATCGGTCGGGGTCTTCCATCCCAGGGTCTTTCGGATCCGGGCGTTGAG